>JBIOVB010000107.1:0-107518 GCA_044867525.1 Acidimicrobiia bacterium
GAGTGACGGCCCACAGAGCCTGACCTTGGAAGGATTCGCGGAGACGATGTCCACGGTGCGCAGGGTGGCCGAGGCCCTCGACAGGCCCCTGGCAGCTCTACGCCCCGCCCCAACCGGCTGAGAATCGCTGTCTGCGAACCCAGGGTTCGTGGCACCGCTCAGCGAGGTCCAGCGCCCGCAGTTGGGGAGTATGACGCCCTATCTGCGAACCCAGGGTTCGGAGCACCGCTCAGCGAGGTCCAGCGCCCGCAGAATCAGGCAGAATCAGGCAGGCGCGGCCGGAGGAGCAGGGTGACTGGGAGGACCGGTCTGGTCATCCGAGGACTCCCTGAACATCTCGCCGATGGCGGCGATGCTCCCCAACACGCCCGATGTCTCGAGAGGGAGGAAGATCTTGGTCGCCTGGCCGTTGGCCACCTGTTGCAGTGTCTCGAGATAGCGGATGGCGATCAGATCTGGTGTCGGGTCCCCGGTGTGGATCGCGGCGAACACCCTCTCCACAGCCTGACCCTCACCTTCGGCCACGGTGAGCAATTGGTATTGCTCGGCGTCGGCGACGCGCTTGATCGCCTCTGCCTGGCCCTCGGCTTCCAGGACCTGACTCTCCTTGAAGCCCTCGGCCTTGAGGATGGCCGCCCGCTTCAGGCCTTCGGCCTCGGTGACCGCGGCACGTCGATCACGTTCCGCCTTCATCTGGCGATGCATCGCGTCGGTGACGTCGGTTGGCGGCTCGATGCGCTGGATCTCGACCCGGACCACCCGCACCCCCCATTTGTCGGTGGCGTCGTCGAGGATCTGGCGCAGCTTGGCATTGATCACTTCGCGGGAGGTCAGGGCGGAGTCGAGGTCGAGGTCGCCAACGACATTCCTCAGGTTGGTCTGGGCCAGCTTGGTGACGGCCAGGATGAAGTTGCCGACGTTGTATTCCAGTTTCACCGGGTCGGTGGCCTCGAAGTAGATCACCGCATCCACGGTCACGACCACGTTGTCCTTGGTGATCACTTCTTGAGGGGGAACGTCGATCACACGCTCACGCATGTCGACTTTGGTCAGCCTCTTGACGAATGGGAGCACCCAGCGGAGGCCGGAGTCCACCGTCCTCTGGTAGCGGCCGAGGAACTCGATGAGCCCCTTCTCATATGGCCTCACCACCTTGAACCCGGCTGCTGCGATCAGGATCAGCACCAGGGCCAGGACGGCGAACAGGATTACGACTGCCTCCACCATGTCTCTTTACCTTTCTTCGAAGCCTCAGCCCATCTCAACCGGCTCGACCATGAACCGTGTGCCCTGCACATCGGTGACGACGATTTGGGTGTCCTTTGCTATGGGTTGGCCCGAAGTTGCCCGCCACTCCTCGGTCGCCACTCTCACCATGCCCGCTCCGCTGTGGGGGTCGATGTCCTCCAGGACAACCCCCCGGACGCCCACCCAACGGTTGGCCCCGACCCTGGGCTGCTCTCCTTCGTCCTGGCGGCCTATGAAACGGCGGAGAAAGACGAGAGAGAGGATGGAGACACCGAAGAACACGAGCCACTGTGCGAGCACGGCGACGTTCGCCCACGCCAGGATGGCGGCAGCCGCGGCACCGATGGCGAACGGAAGCAGGAAGAAACCGGCGGTGAAGATCTCACCGATCCCCATGACTATGGCGAAGATGGTCCACAGCCAGCGCCAGACTTCGTTGTCCATCTGCTACCTCCTTGTTCCCATCATCGACATCGTGGCCCGAGCATTGGTCACCGGCCCACCAGCGCGTCGCGGATTTCGGTGAGAAGTGCGATCTCCTGGGTGGGCCCGGCCTCCGCCTGCTCCCGAAAGCGGTTGTACGACTTGACCACGAGGAAGAGGAAGGCGCCGACGATCAGGAAATTGAGCACGGATCCCAGGAATGCCCCAACACTACCGTTCTCACCGAAGGTCCCCATTGCGCTCAGATCGTCGAGGTCGAACACGAGGCCGATGGCCGGGTTGATGATCCTCTCGGTGAACGTGGTGACAACTCCAATGAAGGCGGCACCGAGGGCGAACCCGACTGCGATGTCGATTAGGTTCCCGCGCTCGATGAACTCCCTGAACTCCTTGATCATCTGGTCTCCGATCTATGCCGGCCGCGACTCTAAGCAGCGCGGAATTGGGGTTTCTGCCTGAAAGGCTGAAATGGACCCCGAGAAGCTCACCGCCAGGAGCCGAGAAGCCCTGCTCAACGCGACTCAGTCAGCCAGGGATCACAACCACGGTCAGATCCAGCCTGCGCATCTCGCTCTGGCCTTGCTCGCCCAGCAAGAGGGCATCGTCTACCCGGTGCTGGATCGCCTCGAAGCGCGGCCGGTGGATCTGCGGCGGTCGATCGAGGAAATCCTGGACCATGAGCCCAGGGTGTATGGGAATGCCGACGCCGCGGCCTCTTCCGAGTTGAACCGGGTCCTCACCGTCGCCGACCGTCATCGAGAGTCGCTCCGCGACGATTACCTATCGGTCGAGCACCTCCTCCTCGCATTGGCCGAAGACCCCGGCACCACCGGCGACGCGCTCCGCGCCCAGGGTCTGAGCGCCACCGCCATCCTCGAGGCCCTCCAGGTGCTTCGAGGCAACCGTCGGGTCACCAGCGACGACCCCGAATCCACGTTCAACGCACTCGAACAGTACGGGCGCGATCTCACGGCCGAGGCCCGACAGGGAAAGCTCGACCCGGTCATTGGCCGTGATGAGGAGATCCGGCGGGTGATCCAGGTGCTCTCCCGGCGCACCAAGAACAACCCGGTTCTCATCGGTGAGCCCGGGGTGGGCAAGACCGCCATAGTCGAGGGGCTGGCGAGGCGCATCGCCGATGGCGACGTGCCGGAGGGTCTGCGCACCAAGCGCATCATCTCGCTCGACCTGAGCTCGATGGTCGCCGGCGCCAAGTACCGGGGCGAGTTCGAGGAGCGGCTCAAGGCTGTCCTCGAGGACATCCGGGCCGGCGAGGGGGAGATCATCACCTTCCTCGACGAGCTGCACACGCTGGTCGGAGCCGGCGCCGCCGAAGGATCGATGGACGCCTCGAACATGTTGAAGCCGATGCTGGCCCGAGGCGAGCTGCGCCTGATCGGCGCAACCACGCTCGACGAATACCGCAAGCACATCGAGAAGGACGCCGCCCTCGAGCGCCGCTTCCAACCGGTGATCGTGGAGCCGCCTTCGGTGGAGGACACGATCGGGATCCTTCGCGGGCTCAAAGAGCGCTACGAGATCCATCACGGGGTGCGAATCACCGACTCGGCCCTGGTGGCGGCCGCGGTGCTCTCCGACCGATACATCACGGCCCGTTTCCTGCCGGACAAGGCGATCGACCTGATCGACGAGGCTGCGAGCAGGCTTCGGATCGAGATCGACTCGATGCCCGAGGAGATCGATGACCTGACCCGGCGTCGGATCCAGCTCGAGATCGAGAGGGAAGCGCTGAGGAAGGAGAGCGATGCCGCGGCCGCCGAGCGGCTGGAGAGCGTCGAGCAGCAGATCGCCGACCTGAACGAGGAGATCGATGGGCTGACCGCTCGATGGAACTTGGAGAAGGCGGTCATCACCACGATCCAGGACCTCAAGGAGCAGATCGAAGTAGCCCGGACCGACGCGGAACGCGCGGAGCGCGATGGCGACCTGGCCCGGGCCGCCGAGCTGCGCTACGGCACCGTGGCCACCCTCCAAGCCCAGCTCGAAGAGCAGGAGGCCGAGTTGGAGCGCCTCCACCAGGAGGGTCGGATGCTCTCCGAGGAAGTGACCGAGCAGGACGTCGCCGAGGTTGTCGCCCGTTGGACCGGGATCCCGGTGACAAAGCTCATGGAGGGCGAGACCCAGAAACTGATTCGACTCGAGGAGGAGCTGCATCGTCGGGTCGTGGGCCAGCACCACGCAGTGACCGCGGTGGCCAATTCCGTGCGTCGAAGTCGTGCCGGGCTCTCGGACCCTCATCGCCCGTCGGGCTCGTTCCTCTTCCTCGGCCCGACAGGTGTCGGCAAGACCGAGCTCGCCCGCGCCCTGGCCGGGTTCCTCTTCGACGATGAGAGGGCGATGATCCGAATCGACATGTCCGAGTACATGGAGAAGTTCTCGGTCAGTCGTCTGATCGGCGCCCCGCCCGGTTATGTCGGATATGAGGAAGGCGGGCAACTCACCGAGGCTGTTCGCCGCCGCCCATACTCGGTGGTGCTCCTCGACGAAGTCGAGAAAGCGCATCCCGATGTGTTCAACGTCCTCCTTCAGCTACTCGATGACGGGCGGCTCACCGACGGCCAGGGTCGCACGGTGGACTTCAGCAACGTCGTGCTGATCATGACCTCCAATCTGGGGTCGGAGGCAATTCAGCCAGACCTCGAGTTCGAGGTGGTCGAGGAGCGAGTGATGGCCGCGGTACGGGCCCATTTCCGACCCGAGTTTCTCAACCGGATCGACGAGATCATCGTCTTCGACCGGCTCACCAGGGAAGACCTGCGCCAGATCGTGGAGATCCAGTTGCAATCCCTGCGGGACCGCCTTGCCGAGCGGCGGATCGAGCTCATCGCCAGCGACGAGGCTCTGGATCTGCTGGCTGAGGCCGGATTCGACCCGGTCTACGGTGCCCGTCCCCTGAAGCGGACGATCCAGCGCGAGCTTGCCGACCCGCTGGCCCTTCGCATCCTGTCCGGCGAGTTCGGCGAGGGGAGCATCGTCGAGGTCGACGTGGAGGGCGAAGAGCTCGTCATCAATTGACCCGGGTCGACCCGAGGGCCCACCAGGCGACGGCCACCGCAGCGGAAACGTGCCACAACCCGTGCGGCTGAAGGACAGATGCGGCGTCGCAAAGGGGCCCTCCGGTCGCGCCCAGGCGACCGATGATCGCCGATGCCAACAAGAGGCACAGTGACCCGATGGTCGACGCAGACCGGTCCTGACGCAGCACCGAGGCGAAAGCGACTATGGCCAGGATCACCGCCACGGCGTCGGCCGCATCCGGCGCCGCGGCGAAAAGGGCACCCAATGCAATGAGGCCGATGACAGCCCAACGGCTGCGGCGGGGAAAGGCGTCCAAGGCGACAACGAATAGGAGCCAGGCCAGGGTCACGTCGTGCGCCCACTCGCTGCCAGGCGGCATCGGCCCGTGGAAAAGGAACGACCCGATCCCGGTGGCGATCGCGGCCGCTCCAACCCAACGACGGTCCGGACGACTGGCCAGGATCAGGCTTCCTGCAATCAGGAATGCGACGGTGGTCAAAGAATTGACCGGCTGGCCGAGAAGGCCGGGCCCGATCAGCTCACAGTCGGCGGCTGCGCCCACCGGGTCAACGGTATGCGTGTTTCCGGCGCTGGTGCTGGGTATGGCCCGGCGGTCGAGGACCTCGAGCGCAAGGAGCGCTGAGCGGCGAGCCCCTCAGAAAGGCTGTGGACCGAGCCCGACCACTGCAGACACCGACATCTCGCCACTGTCGCCGATCGGGGTCAGTTGGGCTCTGCCTCTGCCTACGTTCGGGATCTCCAACTCCACCACCAAGGCTTTGCCGGCGACACCCGTCCCCCGCAGAGTCTGCAATTGCCCCTCCCAGGTGCCTTGCCCGCCATCCTGCTCCAAAGTGGCCGACCCTGTGGTGAGAAGGATCCCGTCGTCGCCTCCGAGGACCTTCACCGGGCCTTGATAGGAGTCGGCCATGGCGATCAGCGCTCCCTCTCGAAGAGCTGGCGCACGTCACTGCGGAGCAGGAGATCACCGCGCTGCTGGCGACGGTTCATCTCGATCCGTCGCTCCATGTCCTCCTCGAGATCGTCGAGCTTGTCCCGCAGCTTGTCCAGCTTCTTCTTGAGCACCCGGTTCTCCTCCTGGAGGGCGAGCACTCGGCGCACCCCTTCCAGGTTCAGGCCCTGGCTCGTGAGCTCTTGGATCAGTTGCAGCTTCTCGATGTCCTCGCGTGAGTAGCGACGGGTGCCCCCTGGAGTTCGGAACGGGTCGATCAGTCCCTTCCGCTCGTAGATGCGAAGAGTCTGCGGGTGCATCCCGGCGAGCTCGGCCGCCACCGAGATCACGAACACGGCTCTCGTCGACTCGTTCATGCTCCGACCATCATCTCAGATGAGCTCTGACGTCTTCGGTCTCATACCTGGCCAGGTCTTCGAGGAGTTGCTTCTCCTCCTTGCCGACCTTGGAGGGCACAGCTACCTGGACCGTCACCAACAGGTCGCCGGATCGTCCGCGTTCGGGGTCGATGCCCTTTCCTCGCACCCTGAACGTCTTCCCGGACGGAGTTCCCGCAGGGACCTTGAGCTTCACCACCCCGTTGAGAGTGGGGACTTCGAGCTTGGTCCCCAGGACTGCCTCGGTGTAGGTGATGGGAACGGTCAGGGTCAGATCGTTGCCCTTCCGCCCGAACGTATGGCTGGATGCCACTCTCACTCTGACCAAGAGGTCCCCTGGCGGGCCGCCGTTGCGGCCCGGGGCGCCCTTGCCCGGGATGCGGAGGGTATTTCCGTCCTGGACGCCTGCGGGGACCCTGACCTTGACCTCACGGGACCGGGTCTCGGTGCCGGTGCCCCGGCATACCGAGCACGGGGTCTCGATGATCCGCCCCGACCCGCGACATTGAGGACAGGGCTGGGAGAAGGAGAAGAAACCCTGGTTTTGGGCGACGACGCCGCGGCCGCCACAGGTGGGACAGGTGGTCACCGGCGTGCCCGGCTCGGCGCCCGTGCCCGCGCAGTGAGAGCAGGTGGCAGCTCCACGCACCGTGATCGCGGTGGTGACCCCGGCAGCCGCGTCCTCGAAGCCGATGCTCAGGTCGGAACGAACGTCGGCCCCCCTCGTCGGCCCGGTGCGGCCACCGGAGCCGAATCCGAACAGATCACCGAGCCCGCCGAATCCACCGAGTAGGTCGGACAGGTCCTCGACCCGAACCTGCTGTCCTTGAAACCCTCCCCCCCCGCTCCCATATCCGGAGAAGCCGCCGGTCTCGACCATGCGCCGCACCTGGTCGTATTCCTTGCGTTGCTCGGCGTTGGAAAGGGTGGCGTAGGCCTCGGAGATCTCCTTGAACTTCTCTTCGGACTCGGCGTTCCCCGCGTTGGCGTCGGGGTGATGGGTCTGAGCCAGCTTCCGGTAGGCCTTCTTGACCTCCTCGGCGCTCGCCGACTCGCCGACACCGAGGATCTGATAGAAGTCCTTGTCGACCCAGTCCCGGTTCACTGTCGCGCTTCCAGGACCACCATCGCCGGCCGCAACACCCGGTCCCGAAGGCGATACCCACGTCGCAGCTCCTCGGACACGACGAAGTCGGTGCTGCCGGCCGGCGCGCCGACCGGTTCGTGGATTTCGGGGTCGAAGGGCTCGCCAACCGACGGGAGCACTTCCAGTCCCTCCTGCTCGAGGGCCTTGAGCAACTGTTCCCTGGTGTTGATCATGCCGGAAAGGAGGAGGCGCTCTCCGTCCGTGGCCGGTCTGGTGTTGAGTGCGGCGTCGAAGGAGTCGAGGACCGGTAGGAGGTCGCGGACCACACGCTCGGCGGCCCGGTCGAGGACCAGCGCCTGTTCTCGGGTCGTTCGCTTCCGGTAATTGTCGAAGTCGGCGGCGACGCGGCGCAGGTCGTCGAGATAGGCGCCGGCCTCTTCCCGGGACTCGATCAGCTTCTCCAGAAGCAGAGAAGTCGCCTCGTCTCCGTCCTCGGGCAGCTCGAAGCCGAGGGAGTTGGATCCGGTGGGGACCGCAACCACCTCGGCTTCGACTATCTCGGGCTGCGAGTCAGTCATGTCGGGCTCAGGCATCAGGTAGGCCTACGAGACCGTCAGGCCTCGTCGTCATCCTCGATGATCTCTGCTTCCACCACGTCGTCGTCCTCTTCCGGGATGGTGTGGTCATCGCTACCACCGGCCGAGGCACCGGCCTCCTGATAGAGGCGGGTCGCCATCGCCTGGCTGGCCTGGATCAGGGCGTCCATGCTCGAGCGGATCTCCGTTGTCTCGGCCGCCTCGTTGGCAATGGTCGCCTTGAGGGCCGACAGCGCCGACTCCACGCCCGCCTTCTCCTCCTCGGTCATGTTCTCGCCTTGTTCTTCGATCAGCTTGTCGGTCTGATGGACCAGCTGGTCGGCCTGGTTGCGGGTCTCAACCGACTCCCGGCGCTTGGCGTCTTCCTCGGCGTAGGCCTCAGCGTCCTTCACCATGCGGTCGATGTCGTCCTGGGCGAGGGCGGAGCCGCCGGTGATGGTCATCGCCTGCTCCTTGGCGGTCGCCAGGTCCTTGGCGTTGACGTTGACGATCCCGTTGGCGTCGATGTCGAAAGCCACTTCGATCTGGGGGATGCCCATGGGGGCGGGTGGGATGCCGGTGAGCCTGAACTTGCCCAGGCTCTTGTTGTCGTTGGCCATCGTGCGCTCGCCTTGAAGGACGTGGATCTCCACTTCCGGCTGGTTGTTCTCAGCGGTGGTGAAGATCTCGGATCGCTTGGTGGGGATCGTGGTGTTGCGCTCGATCATCCGGGTCATCACGCCGCCCTTGGTCTCGATGCCGAGGGTGAGAGGGGTGACGTCGAGGAGCAGGATGTCCTTGACGTCGCCCTTGAGGACACCGGCCTGAATCGCGGCACCTGCAGCGACCACTTCATCGGGGTTGACCCCACGATGCGGATCCTTGTTGGTCTGGCTCTTCACCAGCTCCTGGACGGCTGGCATCCGGGTCGAGCCTCCGACCAGGACGATGTGGTCGATGTCGCCGACGGGGATGCCCGCATCCTTGATCGCCTGCTGGAAGGGCCGCTTGGTCCGTTCCAAGAGCTCCTCGGTGAGCTTCTGGAACTCGGAGCGGGTCAGCTTGCGCTGGAGGTGGAGGGGGCCTTCGGCGGTGGCGGTGATGAAGGGAAGGTTGATCTCGGTCTCGGCGACCGTGGACAACTCGATCTTCGCCTTCTCTGCGGCCTCCTTGAGCCGCTGCAAGGCCATGCGGTCCTTGCCCAGGTCGACTCCGTGGTCGTTCTTGAACCCTTCGACCAGCCAGTCGATGACCTTCTGGTCCCAGTCGTCCCCACCGAGGTTGGTGTCACCCGAGGTGGCCTTGACCTCGAAGACACCGTCGCCGATCTCGAGGACCGAGACGTCGAAGGTGCCACCGCCAAGGTCGAAGACCAAGATCGCGTGGTCGGTGCCTTCCTTGTCCAGCCCGTAGGCCAGGGCAGCAGCCGTTGGCTCGTTGATGATCCGGAGCACGTTGAGCCCGGCGATCTGGCCTGCCTCTTGGGTGGCTTGGCGCTGGGCATCGTTGAAGTAGGCGGGCACGGTGATCACGGCGTCGGTGACCTTGTCCCCGAGGTAGGACTCGGCGTCCCGCTTCAACTTCATCAGGATCCGGGCCGAGACTTCTTGCGCGGTGTAGCTCTTGCCATCGGCGTCGATGGACCAGTCGGTCCCCATGTGACGCTTGATGGAGCGAACGGTTTGGTCGGGGTTGGTGATGGCTTGCCGCTTGGCGACTTCGCCGACAAGCACCTCACCCTCCTTGAACGACACCACCGACGGCGTGGTCCGTCCCCCTTCGGCGTTGGGGATCACTGTGGGCTCACCGCCCTCGAGGACGGCGATCACACTGTTGGTGGTGCCGAGGTCGATGCCTACTGCGCGTGCCATTTGCTTGGTTTCCTCCGATTCAAGCCTGAGTGTATGTGCAGACTACAACCTGAGCGTACCATTGTCATATTCCACGGAGCGCAGGAATTCTTGGGCCTGACTGCAAGATGCGCCAGTACGCATCGGTGGCTTCACCCCAAGGAGTTGATGTATTCGACCAGGTCGTTGATGTCCTGTTCGCTGAGCTGGTCGGAGTAGGTGGTTGGCATCACGGCCTCGAATCCGGCCACCACCTGTGCGGTCGGGTCCACGATCGAGTTGAAGAGGTAGGCGTTGTCGGCGACCACTGTCTCCCCCGAGGCCAGCGGCCGACTGGCACCGGCCAGCCCCTTCCATGTGGGGCCGGTGCTGGCGGCACCATCGATCGAGTGGCAGTTGAGGCAGCCGGTCTCCTGGGCCAGGACCTGGCCGCGCGCTGCCGCCTCGGTATCGACCGCCGCAGGAGTCGTGCTGTCGGTGGCAGCCTCGTCGCCGAGAGGCTCACCGGTGAACAGCCAGAGCGCCGCGCCAAGGACCAGGGTCACGCCGAGGGCGAGGGCGGCCTCACCCCACGTCTTCATCTAGGCACCGTCACAATCGACGGAACCGTAACAATCGGGTGCCACGATTCGTCGAATCGACTTGACTCGGGGCCTACCCGAGTCGGGCCATGGCGAGGAGGAAAAATGACCGAGTTGGACGTCGTGTCGGCGTTGCTCCGCCTATGGGCGGGGATCGTGATGATCGCCCACGGGCTGAATCACGCCCGGACTCAGGAGGGCACGGCGAGGTGGTTTGCCTCCAAGGGCTTCAGGTCACCGGAGCTCAACGCCAAGCTCTCGGCGGGGAGCGAGATCCTGATCGGCCTCGGCCTGATCGCGGGCTTGCTCACCTCGGTTGCTGCTGCCGGCCTGGCGGCGACGATGTTCGTGGCCTTCTGGACCATCCATCGCTTTGCCGGTTTCTTCGTTTTCCACCGCCCCGACGAGGGTTACGAATACGTGACCACCATGGCGTTGGTCGCCCTGACACTCGGCATCATCGGCCCCGGGTCGGCCTCGATCGACGCCACGATCGGGATCGCCGACGATCTCGATGGATGGACGGGCGCTGCCATCGTCGGCGCCGGCTTGCTCGTAGCTGCGCTTCAACTTGCAGCGATGTGGCGCAAGCCGGCCGTTGGAGAGACGACGAGTTGACGCTTCCTCAGGTCCCCTCGGGTCTTGCCAATACTCGCGATCGCCTGCATCAGCTCGCCTACTTCGTGCTGGCCCCGGCGCGCTATCGGGCCACGGGTCGAATGGGCCTGCAGGCCACTCCCGGAGGCTTTGGCACACCCGAATACGAGGGCCGGGTCGTCCGGGTCGAGGAAGTGTCGCTGGTGCAGGAATCCGGCGAGGAAGTGTGGACCGAGCCCATCACCTCGATCAGCCGCGCCACCGAGTTCCTCGGCGTCCCCTACGAGGTCGACTGGTTCACCGGGTTTCGTGATGCGTTGCCACCAGTCGACCCTGACCTCGATCTGATGCTGGACGTGCCAGGCGCGGGATTCGTAGCCAGTTGGTTCGACTTCGGATTCGACGTCCTTGCCACCCTGAGGGCGCAGGCAGGCAGTGATGACGAGGCCACCGAACCACAACTCTGGCCAGAGCATTTCGACGCCGCGATCGAGATGGGGTCCGAGGACCGTGGACTGCGGGCGAGCTACGGGGCCTCACCCGGAGATCACGCCCACGATGAGCCCTACATCTACGTCTCGTCGTGGGGGACCATTGATCGAACCAACCGATACTGGAACGATTCCGCCTTCAACGGGGCAAGTCTCGATTACCGGACCATCTTGGCCAGTGACGACCCGGCCGCGCTTGCGATCGACTTCATGCTCCGTGGGCACCAGATCATTCACTCCAGCTGAGCCCTGACCAGAAGGTCGTCGACCAGGCCCCTGGCCGCCGCCCGCACCATCCGGATCGTCTCCTCGTACCCCTCGGTTGGCCCGCCCCATGGATCGGGGATCTCGTCCTCGTCGGAGTCAGGATCGTATGTCCTGAAGAGCCTCAGCTTGGCACGCAGGGCCTTCGACGGAGCCAAGTCGGCAAGGTCACGCAGATTGGACCGGTCCATGGCGAGGATCACGTCGTATCGCTCGAAGTCGGTAGGTGTCACCTTGCGGGCTCGGCCGTCGATGCGGAGGCCTGCCCTTGCCCCCGCCGCCACCGACTCGGGATGCGGGGGCTGCCCGATGTGCCACGAGCCGGTCCCTGCGGAGTCGACCTCGACCTCGACGCCGGCCTCGTGTGCTGCTTCCTTGATGGCGGCGGCAGCCGCAGGGGAACGACAGATGTTCCCCAGGCACACCGTGAGGATTCTCAACCACCGACTCCCCGGGCGGCGGCCACCCGCGCCTCGGCGATCGCCAGATAGCTGGCGTCGGTGTCGAACCCGACGTAGTGACGTGTGCTCTCCACAGCGGCCACGGCAGTGCTCCCCGAGCCGATGAAGGGGTCCATGACCAGGTCCTCGGCGTAGGTGTAGAGCTCGATCAGTCGTCGGGGCAAGGCCACCGGGAACGGAGCGGGATGGCCCACTCGGGTGGCTCGCTCCGATGGGATCTCCCAGATATCCAGCGTTGCTTCCAGGAACTCTTCGGTGTCGATCGTCGAGCGGTGGGGCAACCCAAGCTCCTCTCGCCTCGATCTCTTCACCGCCCGGTCGAACCGGCCCTTGGAGGCCACGACGACGCGTTCTGACACGTCTCTCAGCACCGGGTTCTGCGGCGATCGATACGAGCCCCAGGCACAGCTCCCCCCGGCACCGCGCGCCTTCTGCCAGATGACCTCACCGCGCAGCAGCATGCCCAGCCTGTCCTGAAGGATGGCCATGACGTCGGCCGACAGGGACCTGTAGGGCTTGCGACCGAGGTTGGCGACGTTGACCGCCATCCGGCCCCCCGGTTCGAGCTTGCGGAGGCATACCGCGAGCACCTCTTCCAAAGTCTCCAGGTATTCGACGTAGCTTGCAGGGACGTGGCCATCGGAGACCTCGGTCTCGTACTCCTTCCCGGCGAAGTAGGGCGGAGAGGTGACGACCAGGGCCACGGAGCCGTCTGCGACATCGTCCTCGGACATCTTCCGAGCGTCCTTGTGGAACAAGGCGTCGACGGCGGTGGGGGCGGTGATCCGCTCATCCGAGGAGATCGTCGGCGGGCTGAACCGCTCGTAGAAAGGCCTGGAGTCGTGCGACTCCCTCTTTCCCGACCCGAATTGCGACGTGACCGTCGCCAAGCGCTGCCTGGCCATGTGCGATGAAGTTACAGGAAGCATGCGCCTGCTCGCGGTATGCTTGCTGTAGCAAGCACTTGTCATGACCGCTTTCCCGGACCAACGGCCCACCCTCAGCATTGCCCTTCGCGATGGCTCGATCGCTGCGCTGCGGCCGATCCTGCCCGATGACCGACCCCTTCTCGCGGAGGGTTTGAGTCAAATGTCAGTTGCGAGCCGTTTCGCTCGGTTCGGCACGGGAGTCGCCCACCTCACTGACTCGGAGCTCGACTACCTGACCGTCGTCGACCAGGTGAACCACGTGGCCTGGGGAGCGACCATCGACGATGCACCCGCGGGTGTTGGCCGCTACATACGGCTCCCCGACCAGCCTTGCGCCGAGATCGCGGTCACGGTCGTCGACGAGTATCAGGGCCGCGGGCTCGGGCGCCTTCTCTTCGATGCGGTGGTCGCATCGGCTCGGGAGAATCGGATCCCCGAGGTCTGTTTCGAAGTGCAACCGTTCAACGAGGCGGTGCGAGGAATCATGAGCGGCGCCGACCTCGACCTCCACGACATAGAGGGACTGGTCGAGGCCAGGATTCAGGTCACCGCCATCCCCTCCAGCACCCACGAAGCAGACTTCGCCTCTCTGCTCTCGGCGTACCGGGATTGAATTGGGTCAGTCTTCCGGCTCGAGATCGAGTGCAGCCGAGTTGATGCAGTAACGGAGCCCGGTCGGATTGGGCCCGTCGTCGAAGACATGCCCGAGATGGCCTCCGCACTTGGAGCATTTCACCTCGGTGCGGACCATTCCATATGCGGTGTCCCGTTCCTCATCGATGGACTCGAGTTGTATTGGCTGATAGAAGCTCGGCCAGCCGGAGCCGGACTCGAACTTGGTGTCGCTGGAGAAGAGCTCGGCGCCACATCCCGCACAGCGATAGGTGCCGCCTTTCTTCGAATCCCAGTACTTACCGGTGAAGGGCCGCTCGGTAGCCGCTTCGCGTAGCACCCGGTACTGCTCGGGATCGAGTTTCTCTCTCCACTCGGCCTCGGTCTTTGGTTCCATGCTCCTCCCAACCTCACCTACCAAGGTGTTGTTCCAGACGGTCGATCAAGGGGCCAAGGGCCGGATTCAGCTTGACCCGGGCCAGATCAGGTGGCATCCACTCCACCCGATCTATCTCGGGATATCGGTGGCCTCCCATCGTGAACATCCCCGGGTCGAGCGTGGCAACGTCGAAGTCACATTCCACGGCCCAGGCAACTACCACCTTCCTCGACTTCAGGGTGACCTCACCAAGTGGGACCCAGGGCTTTGGCGGTGGCGGCCAGCCGGTCTCTTCCCGGAACTCCCGGGCTGCGGTGTCCTCGTCATGCTCGTCGACCTCGACGATTCCCTTGACGATCGACCACCAGCCGTTGTCGCGACGCGAGAAATATGGCCCCCCGGGATGGGCGACCAGGACCTCGAATTCGGCACTCAGGCGATAGGGGAGAAGACCCGCGGATCTCAACCACCCCGACATTACGCTGGCCTGGTGACCCTTCCCGCGGCGCAAGACCGGCCGGTTGACTCGGTTGTGCTCCGGCTGCCCCGTTTCCGCCTCTATCCAGGCGAGCCGTTGGCGCAGGGGCTGCAGCGGCTTTGCCTCAGCGAGTTGGAGATCGCGGTCTCCGGGTTCTACGACGGCGAGGAAGCGTTCGGTGAGGCGGTGCACAATGCCCGCAAGTCGACGAAGCGGATTCGAGCCCTGCTTCGGCTGGTCCGGACCGAGATCGGGCCCAAGGTCTATCGATTCGAGAACTTGGCGATGCGAGACACTGCCCGGCTGCTCTCCGGGGTGAGGGGGGCTGCGGTCATGGTCGAGTCCCTGGATGAGATCGCGGTGCTCTACAGGCCGCTCCTCGCCGAGGGCACCTTCCATGAAGCGCGGGAGCGGCTGATCGTCAACCGGGATCGAGTTGAGGCACGTGCCATGGAGGACGCGGAGCTGGTGCAGCGTGTCGTCGCCGTCCTGGAGCGGGCTCATGCGCGCTACTCGTCCTGGCCAACCGATCCGATCGCCCGCGATGTGTACGGCACCGGGATCCGGGATAGATACGCCACGATCAGGCCCGGACTCGGGGCCACCTATCGCCGCGGTCGGCGCGAGATGGTGATGGCGTATCGCTCGCCGGCGCCAACCACATTTCATGCCTGGCGCAAGCGGGTCAAGTACCTGATGCACCAGATGGAGATCGTGACCCCTTTGTGGCCCGAGGTGATTCTGGGAATGGTCATCACCCTCGACCGGATGGCGGAGCTGCTGGGGGAGGACCACGACCTGGCCGAACTGCTCGACACTCTGGTGGGCCGGCCGGAGCTCTGCCCCAACCCATTGGAGAGGTCTCTGATCCGCGCCCTCGCCGAGCAGAGAAGGTCCGATGTGGAGACCGCGGCTCGGATTCTCGGCCGCCGGATCTATGCCGAGCGTCCGGACTCCTTGCAGGGGCGATTCGGCGCCTATTGGGAGTCGATGGAGGAGGCCCGCGCCCCGGCGCTTTCTCTTGTGCTTGGATCCCCCTGATGCCAATCGAGCAGAGGTCGACCCGGGTTCGGGTGGAAGTCGATGGGGTCACCATTGCCGACTCCGAGAATCCGACGTTTCTCATCGAGGCCGGATTGCCGGTCCGCTACTACTTTCCGAAATCCGATGTCCGCATGGAGTTGTTGACACCGACCGATCGCGCGACGACCTGTCATTGGAAGGGCGAGGCCCGCTACTGGTCGGTGATGGTGGATGGCGTCTTGCACGAGAACATCGTCTGGGGATACGAAACGCCCCTCCCCGAGGCCGCCGAGATCGCCGGCCTGGCCGCCTTCTACAACGAGAAGGTGGAGATCCATCTCGACGAGGATCCGAAAACCCCTTGAACCTTCTGTAGTAGTCGTACTACATTCCGTACTGTGTTAAGTACGGAAGATCCGACGGGCATGACGGCGGATAGCAAGGACACGGTGGTCGCGGTCCGCGACCTGAAGATGCGCTACGGAGACACCGATGTCCTCGATGGTGTCAGCTTCGAGGTCCGGCGCGGTGAGGTCATCGCCCTGCTCGGCCCCAACGGGGCGGGGAAGACGACGACGATCGAGACCTTGGAAGGCTTCAGAGTGCCTTCGGCCGGGGAGATCACCGTGCTCGGGGCGGACCCGGTGACGGCTGGCGAGGACTGGCGGGCCAGAGTCGGCGTCGTCCTCCAATCATGGCGGGACCACGCCCGATGGAGCCCTCGTGTGCTTCTCGGATACCTGGGGCGCTACTACGCGCCCTATTCGACGGCCCAGCGGCCGAGGCCGTTCGACGTGGAGGAGCTGATCGACCTGGTCGGCTTGGGCGAGATCGCCGATCACAAGATTCGGACCCTGTCCGGAGGTGAACGGCGACGTCTCGATCTCGCGGTGGGGATCATCGGCCGGCCCGAGCTCCTGTTCCTGGACGAGCCGACAGCCGGTTTCGATCCCCAAGCGAAGAGGGACTTCCACGACCTGGTGCATCGGCTCTCCGACCTGGAGGACACCACCATCCTCCTGACCACCCACGATCTCGATGAGGCAGACAAGCTCGCGGATCGGATTCTGATCCTGGCCGGGGGCCGGATCGTGGCCGATGGAAGCGCCGACGAGCTCGCGCGTCGTGTGACCCGGGAGACTCAAGTCAGCTGGAGTCAGAACGGGGAGCAATACGTACATGCAACGCCGGAGGCAACCTCCTTCGTCCGCGAGCTTCTCGCTCAGCACGATGACATCGGTGATCTCGAAGTTCGGAGGGCGACTCTGGAAGACACCTACATCGCCATGGTCCAACAATTCGAGAGCGGTGTCGGGGGGGACGTGGCTTCGACCCTGGAGGAGGCGACCCGATGACGCCGGCGAGAAGCGCAATTCGATCCGGCTTCTACCGGGGCTGGACCGAGTTCCTGCAGAGCCTGCGCAGCCCTCAGGACCAAGGCTTCTTCCTGTTCATGGGACTTGTGATCCTCGGCTACCTGTTTCTCAACCGGAACGACACGGTCGACTTTGCCGGCTCGTCCCTGTCCTTCCCCACCGTGGCGCTACCCAGCATCCTCGGTGGCCTGATCGCCTTCGGGATGATCATCGGCCCCGCCTATGCACTGGCGATGGAGCGGGAGGACGGCACCCTGCTCCGGGCGAAGGCGGTTCCCTACGGGGTTGTCGGGCATGTCAGCGGTCAGGTGGTATCCAACATCCTGGGTCTGATCCCCAGCTTCGCCGTGATCCTGATCCCCGGCTTCCTCTTGTTCGACGGGCTGATGCCACCCGATGCCGGAGGCTGGGGGATGGTGCTGTGGGTCACTCTTCTCGGGACATTGGCCACGTTGCCCATCGGAATGGTCATCGGGTCCCTCGTACCCGGGGTCCAAAAGGTGGGGACCTGGGGGATGCTGCCGTTCATCGTCCTGGTGGCGATCTCTGGGATCTTCGCCCCGATCCAGGGTCTCTGGGGCTGGGTGCAGCCAATTGCCCAGATCTTCCCTGTCTACTGGCTCGGATTGGGAATGCGGGCCGCCTTCCTCCCCGCGGCCGCCGCGGAGCTCGAGATTGGTGGCTCCTGGCGGACGCTCGAGACCGCCCTGGTTCTCGGCGCCTGGGCGATCGCCGGCATGGTGGTTGCGCCGATCGTCCTGCGCCGGATGGCCCGCCGCCAATCGGGCTCCCAAGTCGAAGCTGCCCGGGAGCAAGCGCTGCAGTGGATCAGATGACCGACACCGTGCACAATCGCATCGCCATGCTCCGGGCCGAGCGGGGCATCTCCCGGAGGGCGCTCGCCGACGCACTCGGGGTGCATTACCAGACCATCGGCTACCTGGAGCGTGGCGAGTACAGCCCCAGCCTTCACCTGGCACTCAAGATCGCCGGGTACTTCGAGGTCCCGATGGAGTTCGTCTTCTCCACCGAGCCGTTCGCCCGGCTCGGCGCTCGAGTCGTCAGCGGCTAGGAGTCAGCGCTTGTTGGCCCGCTTGTACTGACGCACCGATAGCGGGGCGAACACCGCGATCAGGATCACCACCCAGATCAGTGTGTAGATCACTGGGTTCTGCAGTGGCCAAGCCGTCGGCTCGGGGTAGTCCGCGGGGATATTGCCAAACAGCTCGCGGGTTGCCTGGGTCACCGCCGACACCGGATTCCACTCGGCGAAGGTCTGAAGTACCGGGGGAAGCGTTTCCAGCGGCACGAACGCGTTGGAAACGAAGGTGAGGGGGAAGATCACCATGAAGGAGGCGTTGTTGATCACCTCGACGCTGGGCACCAACAGTCCCACATAGGCCATGATCCACGAGAAGGCGTAGGCGAAGAGGAGAAGAAGCCCATATCCCAATGCAGCCTCGCCAACCGATGTCGAGATCGACCATCCGACCAGGAGACCGGTCAGTGACATGATCGTGATCGAGATCACGTTGTAGGCGATGTCGCTGCCGGTCCTTCCCACCACGACCGCCGAACGCGACATCGGAAGCGACCGAAAGCGGTCGATGATCCCCTTTTGCATATCGTCGGCCAGTCCCACCCCGGTGAAGGTGGAGCCGAAGACCACTGTCTGGGCCAGGATCCCTGCGATCAGGAATTCCTTGTAATCCCCGCCCCCGGGAACATTGATCGCGCCGCCGAAGACGAACGCAAAGAGCAACACGAACATGATCGGGGAGAGCAGGACAAACACCAGGATGTCCGGGACCCGCTTGATCTTGATCAAGTTCCTCTTGGCAACCACGACGCCGTCGCCGAGCGCGGTCATCACCTGACTCATCGGCTTGCCTCCTCGAGCTCGGATTCTTCCTTCTTGCCTCTGCGGCCCTTCGCCTTCTCACCACCGTTGGAGGCCAATTCCTCCTCGGCCATGTGTCCGGTGAGGGTGAGGAACACATCGTCGAGCGTCGGTCGGCGCAACCCGACGTCTTGAACTGCGACGCCTCCGGCGTCGAGCTCTCGCAACGCCTGGGTCAAGGTCGCTGCCCCTCCTTTCACCGGTGCAGTTAGCCCTCGGCTGTGCTCGTCGATCCGAATCTCGCCGACCGAGATCCGGGAAAGGATCTCTTGAGCCTCGTTGATTTGAGTGAACTCTGCGATCGTCACCTCGATCCGCTCGCCACCAACCTGGGTCTTGAGGTGGTCGGCGGTCCCGTGGGCGATCTCACGGCCGTGGTCGATGACGATGATGTCGTCGGCCAGCCGGTCCGCCTCCTCCAGGTACTGGGTGGTCAGGAGCAGCGTGGTGCCCTTGGCCACGAGATCGCGGATGACATCCCATAGGTCGACACGGCTCCGGGGGTCGAGGCCCGACGTCGGCTCGTCGAGGAAGAGCACCGGCGGAGCCGCCACCAACGCCCCGGCGAGGTCGAGACGACGACGCATTCCGCCCGAATAGGTCTTCACCGGCCGATCGCCGGAATCCACCAGGTCGAAGATCTCGAGCAACTCCCGTGACCGCTCCCGCGACCGCTCCTTGCCCAGGTGGTACAGACGGCCGATCATGTCCAGATTCTCGAACCCGGTCAGGTACTCGTCGACGGCGGCGAACTGGCCGGAGAGGCCGATCTGCTTCCTGACTGCCTTGGGGTCGGTAAGGACATCTGCGCCGGCAACGACAGCTGTGCCCTCATCCGGCTCGAGGAGAGTGGTGAGGATGTTCACTGCGGTGGTCTTGCCGGCACCGTTGGGCCCCAACAAACCGAGGACGATCCCCTCAGGCACCACCAGGTCGAGCCCGGCTAGGGCGGTCACTTCTTTGTATCGCTTGACGAGGCCGTGTGCCTCGATCATGTTCGCCATATGGTCTTCTCCTGTTGCACCCAACGCCCCAACTCATCGCGGGCGGATGTCATTCCCGATGAGAAATGAACAATACGTGTCAATGCGGACAGGTTCTGTCCGCATAAACTATGAAGAGGGTTGCGCACCTTGGTCAATCTCAGCGGAGCGGTCAAGTTCATTAGCCGTGGAATTGGCGCGGGCTCGGGGTGTACAGGCTGGGCGGCTCAGGAGGTCAGTCGACGCTCCAGAGGTCGATCTGTGGCAATTCGTGAATCCCCAGGGTCAATGACAGCTCACCACAGTGGTATGCATCGTGCGTGAAGAGTCGCTGGAGGATCGAGGCCCGGGTGTGCACCACGGTTACGCCGAGCCAGGTGCGGGAGAACTCATCGGGCAACATCTCCGGTGTCCATCGATCGAGGCTGTTCTCGATCAGGGCAAATGTGCTGTCCAGCGCCGCGACGAGCTCTGTTGCGGATCGAGGATGGTCCGGATCGTCCTCCCATCCACCGTTCACGACCTCGGGGAACGGGGTTGTTTCGGCGCCGGGCTCTCCGATGACGTCGCAGAGCCAGTAGACGCGCGCTCCCGCGGTGTGGCCCACAGTCGCCCAGATCGGCCATCCGATGGGCGATGGGCGCACAGCCAGCTGATCGTCGGTCATGGCCGCGACAACTTTCCGCAGACGGTCGTTGTACTGCGGCCACATGTCGTAGAAGGGTCGAATCGACAATTCGCTCTTCTCCTTGTCCCCCGCAAGAAGCTACGGGGAATTCGGGATTTCCGAAACAAGGGTATGGAATCTGTCCTATCCCCTCAGTACCATCGAACATATGTTCGCAGGGGAGAGATGCGAATCGGTCGGGTGGGATCCGTTGCCTGAGGGCCTCGCCGACATGGCTCCCGGCCCGGAGTTGGGCACCGCCCTTGCCTCGATCGACTGCGATCGCCTATCGGGTTACGACCGGGTCGAAGTCATGAAGGCCAACGCCCGGATGGTGGCCCACCATCAGGCGGGGATGTTCGACGCCATTGACTCCATCCACAGTTACGAGACGGAGAATCCCGATAACCTCGACACGTTGCCCGGCTCCTTGGTCGACGACCTTGCTGCGTCCGAGGTTCAGGCGGGCCTCACCCTCACCCGCCGCTCAGCCGATTGGCACCTGGGATTGGCCTTCGAACTGAGACAAAGGCTGCCATCGGTGTGGAACGCGTTGCGCCAGGGTGAGATCGACCTGGCCCGGGCCCGGGTGATGATCGACCAGACCAGGCACCTCGATGTGGATGTGGCACAGGAGATCGTCGAGAAGGTCCTGCCTCTGGCGCCTGATCGAACCACGGGGCAGCTGCGGGCTCGTCTCGCTCGGCTCTGCATCACCCATGACCCGGACTCGGCGCGGATGCGTTATGAGCAGGGCTTGGAGGAGCGACGTGTGGTCACCCAGGCCAATGAGGACGGTACCGCCGATCTCCATGGCCTCAACCTCCCGGCACATCTCGGCCGGGCCGCGATGAAGCGGATAAATCGGTTGGCCCGAGCCGCCCGACGCAAAGACGACTCGCGGACGATGGATCAGGTCCGGGCCGATGTCCTCCTCGACCTGCTCTGCGGAAGCGGCGCCAAGGGGGGTGCGGGGCAGGGCACAGTCGATATCAGAGTGGACCTGACCACCCTGATGGAACTCTCCGACGCTCCCGCCGAGCTGCCCGGATTTGGGCCATTGATCGCCGACATCGCGAGGAAGGTCGTCGCCGAACAGCCGGAGTCAGAGCATCGGGTCACCGTAACCGATCGGGGTGAGGTGGTTTGGGCCGGGACCACCAGACGACGGCCTACGGCGCAGCAGCGGAGGATGGTCGAAGCCGAGAACCCGACCTGTGTCTTCCCCGGTTGCCGGATGCCCGCCGCCGAATGCGACATCGACCATCGCCATCCCTACGCCCAAGGCGGCCGAACGCGAGGCGAGAACCTGGCACCTGCCTGCCGCCACGACCACATCCGGAAGCATGGCGGTTGGAAGGTCGTCCGGTTGGGACCCGGGCGATACATCTGGACCAGCCCTCTCGGCCACACCTACCACGTCGGCCCCGACCCTCCGTGAGCACGTTGTTTGAGCCGGAAGCGGAAAGCGTGGCGTTGCAGCAGGTGTGGAACTGGAACGCCCCTTAGGCAGTCGAATGGTGGTCGACGCCTTTGACGGCGAGCTGCTCCCTGTGCTCGAACCCGATTGGGTCGGCCACTATGTTGCCCCAGCCCCCTCGGCCACACCTACCACGTCGGCCCCGACCCTCCATAGTTTGGTCGGCGCTTTCCTCGGGTAGTTTCAATCCGCGATGTGTTACGACGGCGATTCCAGCCCCCCGATCACGGCGAATCCGGGTGGAGCCAATGGTCACGGTGACCTCACGCTGACCGCCTCCGATGGCAACCAATTCGCGGCCTTTCAGGCCACCAGTACCGAATCCAAGGGTCCCGGCGTCGTGATCCTGCCCGATGTGCGCGGCCTCCACCATTTCTATGAGGAGTTGGCGCTTCGCTTCGCCGAGCACGGTTACGACGCGGTTGCCATCGACTACTTCGGACGGACGGCGGGCGCCGAGAAGCGAGATGATTCCTTTCCATATGCCGATCACGTGCCGCTCACCACTCTCGAGGGGGTGACCGCAGACACCTCGTCCGCAGTGGCGGTGCTTCGGCAGGCCGAAGCCGACCGTGCGGTGTTCATCGTCGGGTTCTGTTACGGGGGTAGCAACGCGTGGCATCAAGCGGCCGCCGGGCATGGCATCAGCGGGGCGATCGGCTTCTACGGGAACCCGAAGCGGCCACCCGTGGGGCCAATAGAGAGAGTTGCCGCTTACGACTGCCCGGTCCTTGCGCTCATGGGCGGAGATGATCCCGGGATCCCTCCCGAGGTCGTCGACGAGTTCCGAGCTGCATTGGATGGTGCGGGAGTGGAGAACGAGGTCGTGGTCTATCCGGGAGCGCCCCACTCGTTCTTCGACCGGAAGCAGGAGCAATTTGCCGAGGCGTCGGCCGACGCCTGGGGCCGGGTGCTCGAGTTCATCGCATCGCACACGTAAGACAAAGGAGTACGGCAATGTTCAAGGAAACCAAGGCATTCAGTGGATTCTCGGTCGACGACATCGACCAGGCCAAGGACTTCTACGGTGGAACTCTTGGCATCGATCTCACCGACGAGAACGGGATGGTCGGGCTCCACATCGCCGACGGCGGCGACATCATCATCTACCCCAAGGATGACCACACTCCGGCCAGCTTCACGATCCTCAACTTCCCGGTGGACGACGTCGACCAGGCAGTGGACGAGTTGACCGAGCGGGGAGTCAGCTTCGAACGCTACGAGGGCCTCCAGCAGGACGAGAAGGGGATCTCCAGAGACGACATGGGCGCCATCGCCTGGTTCAAAGATCCTGCGGGCAACGTCCTCTCGGTGCTCCAGATGCCCGGCCCTGAGTCATAGTGGCCCGCCGTTAGAGCTGCCCGGAGCGGCCGGCCTCTTCGACAGCGGCCAGGTACTCGGGATCGTCGTAGCGGCTGAGCAGGAAGGCGTTCGAGTACTCGGGTAACTCGTCACCGACGACGTGCCGGGCGACCAGGTCGCCGAGGCCGGCGGCGACCATCACTCCGAACCCGGAGAGGCCCGCCGCGAGATGAAACCCCTCCGGCCCGGCGGGCCCGGCCAATGGACGGTTCTCCCTGGTCTTGGTGTAGTAGCCCCCGTCGACCATCGAGTGAGGCAAACGGTCCAGGTAAGGGGAAAGCCCGGGTGTCATCGTGGTCAACCCTCGCATCACAACCTCGGGATACAAGGGGTCCTCGGGCAAAGGCCACACCGGTTCTCTGATGTCGCCGTGGTACTCCCAGAGCCCGAGCAGGTAGGGCGACTCCGCCCCGCCTTCGGGTCGGGCATGGCAGAAGATCGGCATCTCTTCCAACAACTCGAGCCGTCCCTCGCGCTTCAACTCCTCGCGCTCCTCGTCGCTCCAGTCGATGTGCTGGGTATCGCTCCAGATGAACATCGGGGCTTCGCGCGGGATCATCCCCAGATGCTCGCGGTAGGCGACCTTGATGTGCAGCTCGGAGAACAAGGGCAGGTCGATCCCCACCATCTCTGCAACCGGTCCCGCCATCGGCCCGGCGGCGTCGATGATCACCTGTGCCGCAATCCGGGTCCCATCGGCCAGCACCACCCCTTCCACCCGTCCCCCCTCGACATCGATCGCGACGACTTCCCCTGAAATCAGCGCCGCGCCCTTCTCCCGGGCCCGGTCCAGCATCCACGAGCCAAGCTGCTGAGCGCTGAACCACCCGGCGCGCCGGATGTGCAACGCGCCCAAGGCGCTGTCGGTGATGTAGGGGAAGTGCTGTCGGACCGTGTCGGCGCCGATCAGGAGGTCCGCTCCTTCCGGGGCGCCGAGGAACCCCTCAGCGGTGGCGGGGCGGTAGGGAATCGGCCCCGGGTGAATCCGGACCGGGCCCGCCCCGAGCGTCGACGTGTGATGCGCTTCCTCCGTCATCCGCTGCAGCGTCGCCTCGTCGCCGGTGACGAACAGGTAGCCGCGCCGGTTCATCCCGAAGCTGTTACCGGTCTCGGCGGCCATGTGCTCGAGGAGGTCGATCGAGTGGTTCATCAATTGGACCATCGGAAGGTTGGGCCACCAGTTGCGATAACACTCGGTGGACTTGTCCGATGTCAGCGTCAGAGGAGGGCGGGGGTCCAGGATCAGAACATCTCCCACACCCTGGACGACGGAGAGGTGATAGGCCACGGAGATCCCGGCGATGCCGGCACCGACAACCACCACGGCCGGAGTGTCGGCCATCAGCTGCCCAGGAAACCCCGGACCCTGTCGGCGATCGCTGCGGCGGTGAATCCGAGCTGTTCGGCGATCACTGTGTCCGGGGCGGAGGCGCCGAACCGGTCGAGCCCGATCTTCATCCCATCGCCACCGACGATCTGCTCCCAGCCGAAGGTGGCGGCGGCCTCGATCGAGACCCGTGGGGCTGATCCGAGCGTCTCTGCCTGGTATGCCTCGTCCTGGGCGAAGAACAACTCCCAGCACGGAAGACTGACAACAGCCGCTTCCACACCCTCTGCCGAGAGGATGTCCGCCGCCCCGAGCGCGGGCGCGACTTCGGACCCGGTGGCGATCAAGGTGACCGCATCTCCCTCCCGAACCCGATAGCCGCCGCGGGCCACGCCTCCGGCGACCGATTCCATGGTGGGCAGGTTCTGGCGGGTGAGCACCAACGCCACCGGCCCGTCTTGCCGATTGAGGGCAAGCTCCCAGGCCTGAATCGTCTCGTTGGCGTCTGCCGGTCGGATCACCCAGATCCCGGGCATCGCCCGTAGTGATGCAAGGTGCTCGATTGGCTGGTGTGTCGGGCCGTCTTCCCCGAGGAAGACCGAGTCGTGGGTGTAGACCCACACCGACGGTGCACCCATGATCGCCGAGAGCCTCACCGCGGGTCGCTGGTAGTCACTGAAGACGAAGAAGGTTGCGGAATAGGGCTTGAGGCCTCCATGCACCGCCATCCCGTTGGTAGCCCCACCCATCGCGTGCTCCCGCACGCCGAACGGGATATCCCGCGCCTCCCGATCTTTTGCCGAGAACAACCGACCCTTCTCGATCACCGTCTTCGTGGAGCCGGCGAGGTCGGCGGAGCCACCGATGAACCCAGGCAGCTTCTCCGCCATCTCGGCGAACAGCGCCGCCGAGGAGGAACGAGTGGCGATCTTCTCCCCGACGGCGAAACCCGGGCCGACGAGCTCCACCGGCTTGGGATTGTGGAAGGCATCCCACAGCGCCTTGCGATCCTCGCCTGAGTCGGCGAACCGCTGGGCCCAACCTGCCCGGGCCACCCGGCCCCTGCCCATGGCGTCCCTGAAGAAGGCATACACGAGGTCGTCCACGAGGAACATCGGCTCCGTCGGATAGCCCATCGCCTCCTTGGCTAGGCGAACCTCATCTTCACCCAGTGGCGCACCGTGAGCCGCCGCGGTGTCCTGGGCATTCGGGGCCCCATGGGCGATGTGAGTCCGGCAGGAGATCAACGAAGGGCGTTCCTCCTCCGTGAGCGCGGCGTCGATCGCCTCGGCGATCGCCCCCCGATCGTGGCCGTCTACCTCGGCTGTGTGCCAACCCACAGCGTTGAAACGGGCGAGGACGTCCTCGCTGAAGGTGATATCCGTGCTGCCGTCGATGGAGATGTTGTTGTTGTCGTAGAGGTAGATGAGGCGGCCCAGGCCGAGGTGGCCGGCGAGCGAGGCCGCCTCGCTGCTCACACCCTCCATGAGGTCGCCGTCGGACACGAATGCGTAAGTGCGGTGGTCGACCAGGTCGGCGCCGAGACGAGCTCTCAGGTGGCTCTCCGCGATGCCCATCCCCACCGCGGTCGCGAAACCCTGGCCGAGGGGGCCGGTTGTCATCTCGATCCCGAGTCGATGGTCGATCTCGGGATGGCCTGCCGTGTGACTGCCCCACTGCCGGAAGTTGCGCAGGTCGTCGAGGGTGAGTGGGAAGCCGCTGAGATGGAGCAGGGAGTAGAGGAGCATCGATCCATGGCCGTTGGACAGGACGAATCGATCACGATCCGGCCACTCGGGCTCCTCGGGGTCGACGAGCAGATAGCGGCTCCAGAGCACGACTGCGATGTCCGCCATCCCCATCGGCATCCCGGGATGACCACTGTCCGCTCTCTGTACTGCGTCCATGGCCAATGCCTTTATGGTGTCGACCGCTAATTGCTCGGCCTGGCGCTCCTCCATGGACGGCGAGAGTACCCGGCATCGCCGGCTCCCCCGATGGCTGTCATGGCCGGCACACCTCGCACGCCCGGAAACCGGCTCGCGCCGCCTCACCTGACGACCTGAAGTCGACCACGTTCCCTTCCTTCGAACGGCGGAGCGCCCGGCACGTTGGGTTGCAGTAGATCCCGGTGGACTTGTTTCCCTGGACCCGGATGTGATGACCGGCGAGGTCTTCCAGGTGTGCCGGATCCGCTCCCTCGTGGGTGAGCAGCTCCCATTTCACTTCGGGACCACCGAGCGAGTACGCGCCGATGGTCCCATCGGACCGAACCACCCGGTGACAAGGGATGATCAGGGGAATCGGGTTGCGCGCCATCGTCGAACCCACCGCCCGAGCGGCTCCTGGGGCGTTGGCTTCCCGGGCCAGCCACCCGTAGGGACGGACCTCGCCACGCGGGATCGTGGTGGCGATGCGAAGGATCGTCTGCTGAAACGGGGTCACCGATGTCAGGTCGACCGGCAGCTTCCCTGGTGTACCGGCCTCGATTGCATCCGTAATCCGGCTCGACCAGGCTGCCGGTGCCTCGGCGCGGATCAATGGACGGCCGTGTCGCCGCGCGTGATAGCCCTGCCAGTCCTCAGAGGCCAGAGTCAGAGAGGAGACACCATTGGGGTTGAAGGTGACGGCCACCTCTCCCACCGGGGACTCGTAGAAGTCGTAGCCGTCGGCGAGGCCCGTGCCCAGAGCCACTCCCTCGCTGATGCCCGCGGGCAGTGGGCCAATGAGCTGCTCCAGATGATGTTCGATGGTCATTGTTCTTGCTCCATGATCTCTCGTAGCTTCTCCAAACCGCGATGGATGTCGGCCTTGACAGTCCCCTGGGGGCGGCCGGTGGTTTCGGATATCTCCACGATCCCCAACCCGACCACATGGCGGAGCACGACCGCCATGCGTTGATTTCGGTTCAGAGCGGCGAACCTGGCATCCCAGGCTCGGGCATCGGGCGGATCGGGGGCTTGGTCGGGTTGCTCGTGGCCGTGCATCTCCACGAGGCTGGGCCGGCGGGACCGGGTCCGCAGATGATTCCTCCCCAGGTTCAAAGCGATGGTCCACATCCACGGCCCGAGGCGGAGGTCGTCGAACCGCTGCCGGTCGAAGTCGCCGAGTGAGCGATACGCCCGGATGAAGGTCTCCTGGGTCAGGTCTTGCGCCTCCCCGTGATCACCGCACAGCCGGCGCAGGCCCCAGTAGAGCCCGGGCCCCATTTCCTCGACCAGTCGGGGGAATGCCCGGTCGAGATCGGAGGCGAGCGCGGTGGTCAGCTCATCCATCCCTATCAGAACACCTACGAATCGCATCCGGTTGCAGGGCGGGCACCGTACTTAGATACGGGTGTGGACGACGCAGAGATCACCGAGGCCCTGCGAGGAGCGGAGTCCGCGGTCCGGTCCGGGGAGTCTCCGGGCCCGGGCTTCTGGCGTGCAGTCGCCGTAGTGAAGGCCGAGCCCGCCCTGATCGAGGAGCACGCCGATCGAATCGGGGTGATCGACTCCACGGCCTTTCGACAGTGGGCGTTGGTGACAGTTCCGCTGTGGATCGGGAATCTGGTCATGATCGGGGGGTCCCTGCTCGGTCTGGCGCTGGTCGCGTGGTCCTATTCGCTCTCCGGCACCGCCGCGGGGGTTGTCTTCATTCTGGGGTTCGGCGCCCTCCTCGTC
This sequence comes from Acidimicrobiia bacterium, assembly GCA_044867525.1. GTDB lineage: Bacteria > Actinomycetota > Acidimicrobiia > Spongiisociales > ZC4RG35 > JALYNX01. The sequence continues at coordinate 28,166 of JBIOVB010000107.1, forward strand.
ACCACCCACAGCCTCGCCCATCTCATAGTGGGGACGATCGTCGGGATCCGATTCACCCGATGGTTCATCGGTTCGATCCGACGACCCACGCCAGGGGTAAAGGTCGACTACGCCTCCTACCTGCGGACCCCTGCCGCGTCGAGGGCCTGGATGCACGCCTCCGGGGCGATCTTCACCAAGCTGGTCCCGTTTGCCTTGATCGGGGCCGCCATCGCCGCGGATGTCCCGGCCTGGGCCCTCTGGCTCCTGGTGTTGGTCGGGATCGCCCAGTTGGTCACCGACTACCTGTGGTCGACCAAGGGGTCAGACTGGAAGAAGTTCAAACGCGAGATGCAATTCGCGGAACGCGGGACTGGCGCAGCCTCGGCTCAATCCTCCTGATCGACCATCGTTGGTATCGACCCATCGGTTTGGTGCATCCGCTCGTGGGTCAGCAACAGCTGGTCGAAGTTCGGCGGGTTCTCGACGTCGATGCCGATCAGGTGACGGGTCACCGGCCCATCCTCACGATCGAATGCCCTCGCCCTGGCGATCAGGGCAGCCGAGGCGTCATCGATTCTCCGATGCTGCGCCAGATGCTCCTCCCAGGAACCGGTGGTGAACAACTCGGTGAGGCGGGTCGGAGACGAGGCATTCCGGAACAAGGCCCATCGGTAGGCGCCGGTGCGGAGCCGGACCATCCGCACCTCGTTCATGACCTCGGTGAACTCGGCGAGGTCATTTTCGTCAATCGTCCATGTGTTGAGGATGAACACCGGTCCACCTTCCATGGTCTCATCGTGTGGCGGCGGCTCTCGTTCCAGCGAAAACTCCGGCGACACCACCTCATCGAGGCTCGGCAGATGAAAGGCAGGGGAAGCGATCCCCAGGGCTACCGTCCCCAGAGAGAGGATCACCATGGCCTCGCCGGTGCCGACTGCGTCGGCGACGATCCCACCCAGGATCGAGCCAAGGGGAAGCACGCCCCCGAAGGCCAGGCTGTAGAGCGACATGGCCCGGCCTCTGATCCACTCCGGCGCCATGAGCTGTGCCGTGGCATTCAGGTTGGTCAGTGTGAGGACCCAGAAGGCACCGGATATGAACATGAAGATCCAGGCCGATGCGATGTTGGGTGACAAGCCGACTCCGATCCCGGAGACACCGAAAAGGGTGATCGTCATCATTGGCGCCCGGTTTCCGAGGCGGCCGACGAAGCGGGATCGGACAGCTGCGCCGACCAGGGCGCCGAGTCCCATGGCCCCCAACAGCAGGCCGAGGGCGCCGGCGCCGCCCCCGAGGGTCTCGGTATGACCGGGGAGGACCGACTGCACCACCGCTGAGGTCACTGCGAACAGCGAAACCAAGAGCAGCAATCTCCGAAAGACGGGGGTGAACCGGGCATAGCGGACACCAAGGCCGATGGCCGCGCCGAACGAAATGCTCTCGCGTATCGGGCTCACCACGCTGTTTCCAACCAAGAGGAGAGCGGCCACCACGGCCGTGTAGGTGAGGGCGTTGATACCGAAGCCCCACGCCGGGCCGAAGGCCACGATCACCACGCCGCCGATTGCCGGCCCGATGGCGCGGGCGACGTTGAACGCTGCTGACTGCAGCGCGACTGCGGACGGAATCATCACCCTTGGGACCAGGTCGGGGAGCAGCGCTTGCCAGGTCGGGAGGTTGAGCGCAACCCCGGTCCCTAAGAGCAAGCCGAGGCCGAGTAGGAGGCCTGGTGTGATCAGGTCGGTCGCGGTGAAGAACGTCATCGCCAGAGCGGACAAAGCCATGATCGCCTGGGCGCTGATCATCAGCTTGGTCCGGTCGAACATGTCGGCCAGGGTCCCGGCGGCGAGCGCGAAGAAGAGCAGGGGGAGGGTGCTGGAGGCGACCATGAACCCGACCCAGGTGTTGGATCGGGTCATCTCGAACATGAGCCAGGAGCCGGCAACCGTTTGCACGAAGCTTCCGACTGCGGACAATGCCGAGGCGATCCAGAGCGTGCGGAACGAGCCAATGCGGAGTGGGGCGACCGCCGAGGTCATCGAGGCAAGCGTAGGGGGTAGGTTGCCTGGGTGGTTCGCGACCTCGCCTACTTCATCCAGGGCGATCAGGGCCCCGGTCCAGGCGTCCTCCTCCTCCACTCTTTCTGGGGCCTCACGTCATCGGTGAAGAGCCTGGCCGACGAGATGGCAGACCACGGCTTCACCGTCCTCGCTCCTGATATCAACTTTGGCGAGTTCCCCGAATCCGAGCAGGACGCCCTCGACCACCTGGGAAAGGCGGACCCGAACCGGCTGGCATCACTCGTCCTCTCGTCGGCGAAGCTCCTCCACGAGAAGTCCACTGAGGGCCCGATAGGAATCGTCGGGTTCGGCATGGGCGGCTCTCTGGCCTTGTGGGCATCGGTCCGACTCGCCTCGCTCGTTGGGGCGGTTGTTTCGTTCTACGGCAGCCAGCAGATCGACTTCGCCGGGGCGAGGGCGGCATACCTCATCCATCTCGCCGACGAGGACGAGTTCATCACGGACGACGAGGCGGCGTTCATGGAGGCAACGATGAGGCTGGAAGAGCTCGACGTCCGGGTGGAGCGTCATCCCGGCACCCGTCACGGCTTCGGAGAGCCCGACGGCGACACCTTCGACCCGGGTGCATTCGACACCGCGTGGCAAGGCGCGCTCACCTTTCTCCGAGGGCACCTCCGGGCGAATTCGAACGCACGCTGAGTCGGGGTACCGCCTATGTGGGTTTGACGGTTGTCGTGGTCGTCGTTGTCGTCCCGTCGTCGACACAGGACTCAGTGACCGGATCCCAAAGTTGATCGTGGTCCCCGGTTTTGTGGTTGACGTGGTGTTCAGGGCTATGGCCTCTGGGCCCGTCGCTGTGCCACGCTGCGATGTCGATCGTGATCACGACATACGGATTCGTGGCGGAGTCGGTGACATGACAGATCGTGATCTTGTGCCCGTCTTCGAGATCGGGAACGGTGCCCGGCTTTGTTGCCATTGCCGGACCGACAACGGTCACCAAAAATACGGTGGTGATCGATGCGAGTGTGATCAGCTTCCGACGCAATTGGTCCTCCCCTCCGGTGATCCCTCTGAGTCCGAAAGTCTACGCCAGCCACTCTGCGTGTCTAGCCGTCACTGCAAGCGGTCGTCACGGATGTACCGGCTACGCAAGTTCCGCCCAGATTGTGGGCGGCAGCGGCGCGTCTTTCTCGGATTTGGGCCGGCGTGTGTATGTACCGTTGACCGTGGTGGAAGACCAGATGCTCACCCCGCGGGTGGGATCCAGCCTGCTCCGTGGTCTGGAGGCCAGGATCGACGTCCCGATTGAGGGCAGGGAGACGATCGATGTCGACTCCCCGTTCACCCTCGAGGTCATCGGGCGGATTCCCCAGGCGACCGACCAGGATGTGGCTGCGGCGGTGGCACGGGCCCGGGCGGCTCAGCCGGGATGGGCCGCGGCCGGGGCTCGAAGGCGCTCGGATGTGCTCCTCCGCTTCCACGATCTGTTGCTCCGGGAGGTCGATACCGCCGTCGACATCATCCAGGTGGAGGGTGGAAAGACGCGTGCCGGGGCTTGGGAGGAGGTCGTGGACGTGATCGGGACCTCCCGCTACTACGCGAACATGGGCCCCCGGCTCACGAAGCGGCGCAGGCGGCAAGGGGCGATGCCGGTGCTCACCCGGACCTACGAGTATCGCCACCCCAAAGGCGTGTGTGGGTTCATCTCGCCGTGGAACTTCCCGTTCAATCTCTCGATAGGGGATGCTCTCGCTGCCCTGGTCGCGGGCAATGCGGTGGTCATCAAGCCCGACGAGAGGACCCCATACTCACTTCTCTTCTCCGCTCGGCTCCTCGGCATGGCGGGGGTCCCCGAAGGGGTGATCCAGGTGCTGACCGGCGAAGGGGAGATCTGCGGCCCGGCGATGATCGACGAGGTCGACTACGTCATGTTCACCGGGTCGACCGCGGTCGGGTCCAAGGTCGCCGAGCAGGCGGGGCGCAACCTGATCGGGTCCTCGATGGAGCTCGGGGGAAAGAACGCGGCAATCGTGCTTGCCGACGCCGACCTCGAGCGCACAATCCCCGAGATGGCCCGCGCCACCTTCGGCCACGCCGGGCAGATGTGTGTCCACATGGAGCGGATCTACGTCGAACAACCTGTGGTCGAGGAGTTCACCCGTCGCTTTGTGGAACACACCGAGCAACTCGAGGTAGCGCCCTCCTACGAGTTCGGGCCCCTGGTCAGCTCGCTGATCTCACGGGAGCATCTCGCCGAGGTCGAGTCCCATGTCGACGATGCGGTGTCCAAGGGAGCGAACCTCCTCGCGGGGGGCAAGCCGAGACCGGACGCCGGGCCTCTCTTCTACTCCCCGACGATCCTCAGCGGGGTCGATGAGACGATGACCGTGTGCCGGTCGGAGACCTTCGGCCCGGTGGTCTCCATCTACCCGGTTGGCTCGAGCGAGGAGGCGATCGCACTGGCCAACGACAGCGATCTCGGGCTCAGCTTCAGTGTGTGGTCGGCCGACACCCGGCGGGCGGTGGAGATCGCCGCCCGGCTCGAGGCCGGCAGCGTTTCCATCAATGACGGCTACGTCTCGACCTGGGCCTCCCACGATGCTCCTATGGGTGGAGTCAAGCGCTCGGGCCTGGGAAGACGGCATGGGCGGGAGGGACTGCTCAAGTTCACCGAGCCCCAGACGATCTCCGTGCAGCGGGTGCTTCCGGCCTACGCCCCGGGGCTCGGCCTCTCCTACGAGACGTATCGCCGATTGGTGGAGAAGCTGACGGTCTTGTTCCGCCGGCTTCCGTTCTATAAATAGCCCTGATTCAGGGCTCGGACATCTCGGTCAGATCGGCCGACAGGACGTCCCGGTCTTCCGGGTCCTCGATATCAGGGAGTAGGGCCTTGGCCAGCTCCAGGTGCTCCGTGTAGGTCTCGACATCGTCCACTTCGGCGGCTGCTCGAGCTATGGCTTCGTGGGCGAACCCCCTGACAAAGGGGTCGAGGTCGTGTTCCTCACACACCGCCAGCGACCGCTCACCGAACCACTCCGCTAGGTCGGCATATCCGAGCACGACGGCCACCCGTGATACCTGCCAATCGGCTATGGCACGGCTTCGGGCGTCACCGACCCGGTACCAGTGGTAGCGCTGGGCGAAGGTGGAGGCCAGCATGTCCTCGTCCTGTTCCCGTGCCCGATCCGGGAGGTCGAGCAACTCCCAGGTGTGGTTGAAGGCCTGGGGGGCGAAGGTGCGGTGCCAGGTTTCAACTAGTTCCGGCGTGGGATCCTTGACCGGCTCGGCCATGTGCGTTCCCTCCACAGGGTCGGTTCCGGCGTACCTTAGGTAGGCGATGAGCGACTACACCACCGTCGAAGTGGGCGGCGAGCAGGTTCGGGTCTCCAGCCCGCAGCGGGTGATTTTTCCAAAGCAGGGTTGGACCAAGCTCGATGTCGTCGAGCATTTCGTGGCGGTCAGCGAAGGTGCGATCCGAGGGATCGCGGGTCGCCCCACGATGCTCAAGCGTTACATGGGGACAGTCGACGAAGACCCGATCTATCACAAGCGGGCGGCGAACAACACGCCATTCGAGACTGCCGCCATCCGCTTCCCGTCCCAACGCCCGGGTCGGATGAACGTGCCACGCGCCGAAGCCGATGTGATCCGCCTCGCCCAGCTCGGATGCCTCGACTTTCATCCCTGGCCGGTTCGTGCCGAAGACACCGATCACCCCGATGAGCTGCGGTTCGACTTCGATCCCACCCCTGGCGTCACCTTCGATCAGGTGCGCCGGGCCGCGGCTGCGGCCCGTCCGCTGCTCGAAGAGGTCGGGCTTGTCGGCTGGCCCAAGACCTCGGGAAGTCGCGGGGTACACGTCTACGTCCGGATCGAGCCACTTTGGGACTTCTTCCAGACCCGGCGGGCGGTCCTGGCTTTTGCTCGTGAGCTGGAGCGCCGGATGCCGGGAGAGGTGACCACCAAATGGTGGAAGGAGGAGCGCCAAGGGGTCTTCATCGACTACAACCAGAATGCCCGGGACAAGAGCGTGTCCTCCGCATATGGAGTCCGGCCCACAGGTTTCGTCTCGGCTCCGATCACATGGGATGAGCTGGAGACGGTCGAGATTCAAGACTTCCCGTTGGACCGGTTCGGTGTGCGATATCAGGAGAGGGGGGACCTCTCCGAGGGGATCGACGAGTCGGCAGGTCGGATCGACACCCTCCTCGAGTGGATGCAACGTGACGAGGACAATGGGATCGGCGATGCTCCCTGGCCGCCGCACTACCCGAAGATGCCGGGGGAGCCGCCCCGGGTCCAACCCTCACGCCAGCGACGGGCGGACGACGAGTACTGAGCGAAATTGGGTGCGAGAGCCCTCACCACGGATGCTGACGCCCCTAATTTCGGCCACTAGAGGGCGTCGCGACGCTTCAGAGCCCAGGTGAGAACCAGCATCCCAACGACCACAACCGCGGCCAGCTTGGCGATGCCCCCGCCCACGCCGGGTGTCACCGGGCCCAATGTTTCCATGGCTGCCTCGCCGAACTCGTCCTCGAGATCTGCGTAGATGGATAGGGCGATGTGCCAGATCGAGAATTGGGCGAGCCCGGTCACCGCATTGGCCAGCACCGTCTCCCAGATCACGATGTAGCCGAGGCCGATGAGGAGCGACCTGGGAGCTAGGTAGCCGAGGGGCACGAAGATCGCGGCGTAGCCGATTCCTGCCGCCGCGTAGAGGGCGAGACCGGCGAAGGTATGAGAGATCCCGTTCCCGACCGCCAGGGAGGCCAGGACAGTGGTCAACCATCCCAAGAAGCCAATTGCGAGGGCAGCAGCGATTGCCGCGAGAAAGGACTGAATTGTGAACCCGAGTCGGGAGATCGGTCGCAGGTAGATGTAGGGAAGCGTCCCCGAGTCCTTCTCCTCCCGCAGTGTGGCCGCGGTGACGATGAGCACCGCGATCACGAAGGTGTAACCGGCAGTCGCCAGGATGTCGCTATAGAGCTCGGTCAGCTCCTCCGGTCGGCTGTCGAAGCCCACCAGCCAGTACACCAGGCCGGGGACCGAGGCCAGTGCCACCAGCGCGATGACCCGTCCCCGGCGCATGAGTCGCCGGTATAGGTGGATGGCCAGGGTCATCAACGACCCTCGACCAGATAGCGGAACACCGATTCCAGGGACTCGTCGACGGGTTCCACCCGATGGAGGCCGATGCCGGATTCGATCGAGATGGAGGGCAGGCGGCGTGCCAGGTCGCCGGCGTCTGACGCCTCGACGTGGACGGTGTGACCGTCGAGGCTGACCCCGAGCACTCCCGGAGTCGACATCAGCAGGGAGGCCAAGCGCCGTGGGTCGGTGGCCTCAACGAAAACTCGTCTTGGCTTGTCGGTCATCGCCTCCCGGATCGTTGCCACGTCTCCAACGGCCGCCAGACGACCATCGACCATCGCCACAACGCGATCGGTCATCCTCTCCACTTCGGCAAGGACGTGGGACGACACGATCACAGTCCTCCCCTCACTCCCCAGTCGGCGGAACAGTCCGATGAGATGAGCGCGCTGCACGGGGTCGGCGCCGTTGAGCGGCTCGTCCAGCAGCAGTACCTCCGGGTCCGAGACCAGGGCTTGGGCCACCTTGGCTCGTTGCTTCATCCCCTTGGAGAATCCGCCCAGAGCACGATCGGCGGCGTCGGTCAACCCGACCGTGACCAGGGCAGAGTCGACCTTCTCCTTGGGTTTGTCGACCTTTGCCAGGCGGGCGGCCACGGTCACGAACTGGCGCCCGGTGAGCCTGTCGTATACCGACTCGTCCTCGGGCACCATGGCCACCCGCTTGTAGATCGAAGGGTGAGCCCTCGGATCCTCACCCAGGATCTGGACCGACCCCTGCGAGGGACGTTGCAGCCCGGTGATGACCCGCAGCAAGGTGGTCTTCCCGGCCCCGTTTGGACCGAGCAGGCCGGTCACCCCGGGTTGGAAGCCGATGGTCAGCTCGCTGACGGCGACCTTGAGCCCGAACCACTTGGAGAGGGCGCTGACGACGATGGTGTCCGTCATGCCAGCTTCCGGTATCGCCAACGGATGAACCAGGCGGCAAAGGCCATGACCACCACGATTGCCACCACCGACACCCAGAGCTCGAATCCGGCGATCTCGGCCGGATAGTCCACGGTGTCGCCGAAGAGATGATCTCGGATGATCCTCGGGTGCTGATCGAAGTCGAGCAAGGCGGCGAACCGGGCGCCGGGGAACGTCGCCTCTGCCACCCTCCCCGCAACACCGCCGCCCGCGATCAGGAGTCCGAGGAAGGACGCGGCTGCGATCCCGGTTCGGTCGATGACCGAGGAGAGGGTGAAGACCACCGCCCCGTGGAGGCCGATGAACGCAAGAGTCGTCGCCGGGACCTTCCACAGGATGTCGAGGTTGTCACCTAGATAGGGGAGGAAGCCGTCGTCGGAGATCAGCGCCAGCCCGAGGTGGAGGAGAAGTTGGGGGACGATGTAGATGGCTCCGACCACTGTGGCAAAAGCGAGGGTTTTCGACCCCAGGTAGCCGTCGACGGTCAGTGGCCGGGAGAAGTAGACAGAGAGCACGCCCTTGGTCCGGTCCGGGATCAGGAGCTGGGGCCCGGCGAGGGCGATGAACAGCAGCGACACCCGCGAGTAGAAGTCGAAGAGGTCGCCGTATCTGGGCACCTCGGCAACTGCGGCCGGGACGTCGCCGGCGACCCAGTTCACGCCGATGAATACGGCCGCGGCGACCACGGCGATCGATATCAGGCTCCAGGGGAAGATCTTCTCCCTGGCTTTGCGACCCAGCCCCAGCACACGGCGGACGCCGTCCTTGAACACCGCCTTGCGCGCACCGGTTGGGCCGAGCCGGGGCCCGTCGTAGCTGCGATAGCCGCGGTCGTAGATGACCTGGTCGGTCATCGCAGCGCCTCCCGGGCCAGGAACAGGTCCTCCAGAGAGGCCGAGCCCCGGACCATGCGGACCAGCCCGGCGTCGGAGGCCGCAGCTGCGGCGACGATCGCGGGTTCCAGGCTCTCGTCGCCCGGTCCTGCCATCAGCCGAAGCCCGTCTACGGTCGCCTCGTAGCCCTGATCTCGGATCGCCGCCGCTACCTCTTCGGCGTGGTCGAGCACCTCGACGAGGACGGTGCCCAGTTTCTCGAATCCCTGCAGCGGGCCGGATCGGAGCAGATCGCCGGCATCGAGCATCACCACCCAGTCGCAGGTCTGTTCGATGTCGCTCAGCACATGGGAGGAGATGATCACGCTGATGTCGAACTCAGCGAGGCGTGTGATCAGCGCCAGCATCTGGGTGCGCCCTTCTGGGTCGAGGCCCGAGGCCGGCTCGTCTAGTAGCAGGAGGTCGGGATCGTGGACGATGGCCTGGGCGAGCTTCACCCTCTGCTGCATACCGGTGGAGAAGTCGCCGAGGAAACGGAATCGCTCCTCTTCGAGGCCGACCAGGAACAGCGTTTCTGAGGCGCGTCGCTTGGCCTCGCGAGGCGGGATGCCCGCGAGCTGTGCGGTGTAGGAGACGAAGTCGGCCGCTGTCTGGTCTTTGGGGAGGCAATCTCCCTCGGGCATGTAACCGATCCGGGTCCGGACTTCGAGAGGCTCCCGTTGAGGATCGTGCCCCAGAACTTGCATCGACCCAACGGTGGGGTGGAGCAGGCCGAGCATCAATCGCAGCATCGTGGTCTTGCCCGCGCCGTTGGCTCCGACCAGCCCGGTCACCCCGGCGGGCACCTCGAGGGTCAGATCGCGAAGAGCGACAACTTCGCCGTAGTCGTGGGTGAGCCCCGATATTTCGAGAATCGGCTCGGTCATGCGAGATCAGTGGTAGCTGTCATCAGCGGGTCGACGCAAGACTCCACGAGAAGCGAGGAAGTTGCAACCGGGGAGAACCCTGGCCTTTCCCCTACCCGACCAGGTCCTCGAAGCCAGGGCCTGCCGGTCGCTCCAGTTGGTCCATGGTGCAGGCCGAGGCATCTTTGTCTGGACGCCACCGGTGAAAACGGGTCGCGTGCCGGAAGCGGTCTCCCTCGAGCTGGTCGTAGCTGACCTCGACCACCACCCCGGGTTGCACCGGAGTCCATGAGCTGTCTTTGTCACCGCTCCACCTGCTCTGAGCGCCGGGCACCCGAGCCTCATGCCCGAAGCTGTCGTCGGCGACGAGCTCGAGGAAGCGCTCGAAGATCTCCACGCGTTGGCCATCGGGGAATCCCGAACAGTGGCCGATGAAATGGAGCTGCCCGGCGTCGTCGTAGAGCCCGAGGAGAAGAGACCCGATCTTGCCGCCATCCTTGTGCTCGCGGAATCCACCGACGACGCAGTCGATCGTTCGCCGGTGCTTGATCTTGATCATCGCTCGCTTGCCGTGTTGGTATGCGAGGTCTGGCACTTTGGCGATGATGCCATCGCATCCCGCCGATTCGAAGTCGTCGAACCAACGTTGGGCCACCTCCTCGGATTCGGTCTGAGGGGTCAGATGCCAGGGCGCACCGAGTCCCTCAGTCAGGGCCTCGAGACGGCCCCGGCGGGAGTGGAACGGCTCGTTGCGCAGGTCGTCACCTCGATCGGCGAGCAAATCGAAGGCCACGAGCTCTGCCGGAGTGGCCTCGGAGAGCATCTTCACCCTCGACTCTGCAGGGTGGATGCGCTGCTGTAGGGCGTCGAAATCGGTGGCCCCGTCGAGCACGACCACGATCTCGCCATCGACGACGGTGCCCGGGGGAAGCTGCTCGAGAGCCGGGAGCAGTTCCGGGAAATAGCGGAGGAGCGGCCTTTGATTGCGAGAGTCGAGGCGGACCTCGGGTCGCGACCACGAGATCGAGCGAAATCCGTCCCATTTCGGCTCATACAGGTAGGACCCCTTCGGCCATCGCTCGGAGACCTTGGCCTCCATCGTCTCGATGGGGGGCGGGAAGGGGTGACTCACTCTGCGGGAGCTTATTGCGGGGATACCCTGAGCCCATGATCGACGGCAACATCCATCGGCTGCCCCGATGGGCGAGGACCCCGGCCGAGATCCTCTATGGGGCGTCTAAGAGCTACGGAAGGGACCGCGCCGGGCGGATGTCGGCGGCGATCGCCTACCGCACGGTCTTCGCCCTTGCCCCGATCCTGATCATCGCCATCTCCGTCGCCGGATGGGTTCTCGGGAGCTCAGAGCTGGCCCAGGCAGAGCTGCTCGCGGGAATCGAGTCCATTGCCGGGCCAGAAGTCGCGGAAGCCATGGCGTCCTTTCTGGCGAGCGCGGTCAGCTCGGCCAACACTGCTGCGGTCATCGGGTTCGTGCTCCTGTTGTGGACCGCCTCGAGTCTCTTCATCGAGCTTCAACATGATCTCAACGACATCTTCGGCGTGCCCTACGAGAAGGTGAGAGGTCTGGTTGCACTGGTGCGGAAGCGAGGGATGGGTTTCGTCTGGGTCTTCGGGCTCGGGTTGCTGATGATTGCAATCCTCCTGGTGAACACCGTTTGGGGAATCATCGATTCGCTCCTTCCCGCCAATCTCAAGGGTCTGGATGGGGTGGTGACCGTCCTGGCCCCGATCATTTCGCTGACTCTGCTCCCCTTCGTCTTCGGTTTGATCTTCAAGACGCTGACCGTTGCACCACTCCCCTGGAAGGCGGCCTGGGGAGGCGGGCTGTTCACAGCGGTGGTGTTCACCATCGCGGCATGGGGCATCGGCCTCTACTTCCAGGTGGTCGGCCCGACCACTGCGCTCGGGTTCGCAGGATCGCTGGTGGTGGTCCTCTTCCTCGCCTACATGTTGTCTGCCGTGTTCTTGTTTGGGGCGGAGGTGACCAACACCGCGACTGAGCGAATGGAGATGGCGGAACAGGAAGCGAGAAGGGCGATGTCTGCAGCCCGTCTCCAGATTCCCGTCGACCCGCTCGTGGTGGTGGCCGAGCCTCCACGGGCCCTCCCTGCGGCAGCAATCTTCGCCTTCTTCGGCGGGATGCTCGTGGGATGGAGGAAATGGCGCCGTTGAGCCCTATTAGCTTTCCGGCTCCGCTCCAATAACCTCACACCAACATGTCTGTTGACATCGCCGGGTTCGTGACAGACCTCAAGGAGCATGCCACCGAGCACGGGTTCCATGTACACGACGAGCGGCATTTCGTCGAGACTTACTCGCTGCGCCAGTCGTGGGAGGTGGATCTGCATCCGGAGGCAGGATGTGGAGGGCCGATCGACCTCCATCTCGCTCTCGACGTCGACCCCAAGGTGATCCTCTCGTTGCGGGAGCGTCTGGACGAGATGGACTCCGACTTCGAAGAGCCCGAGGACGTCTATCACCTCGATCTGTTCTTCAATTGGGCGGTGCCTCCGCTGCACCGGCCACCTGATCTCTTGGTGCTAGCCACCGACCTGGCCGGCATTGGGCGCCTGTCTCTGGCTGTAGAGGTATCGGCGATCGACTCCTATGGCGCAGTGACAGACGCCCCGGAGCGGCGGCTGACCCTCACCGGGAAATCATCGGTGAGCCTCGTCGATGTGCTGATGGGCCGGGAGCAACTATGCGATGTCCTCGACCGCTCCCATGAGGTCAGTGAATACCTGCTGGACCGCGTCGACGGCTGGATGGAGCTGCCCGGCTGATCAGTTAACGACGTTGACGAAAGCCCACACCCCCATCGCCACCGTTCCCGCGGCGAGGGCGTAGAACCCAACGACCGTCAGCGGTCGGGGCGGAGGACCGTCGAGGATCACGAGCTCGGTTCCTGCGTCGAGCGACGCCGGATGGGCAGTCAGCTGGTCGGCCAGTCCCCTCTCGAACTGTCGAGGGTCGTCGGGGCGGAAGGACACCGAGCCTTCGTCGGCCTCGATGACCCAGGTCCCGTCCCCGTTCTCGACGAAGACGCAGTCCTCCGCGGGCCATTTCCCGATCTCGACCCGGCCGGAGACCAGGGTCACCTCGTCACGATCGAGACCGATGGTGACCGGTACCCGGTCGTCCTCCATGGTCACCACGCCGGCGAACGTGATCATTGTCTCGAATCCCCTGCTGTCTGCTGTCCCCAACATACGCCCGGTGAAAAACCGGTGCAAAGCCGGCCAACTGGCCCGCAACCGCGTCGAAGGGTCATCAATAGGGGAGGCCGATGGCGGCGCATAGGAAGCCGGTGAAGCCACCAGCCCTCCGGTATCTCGCCTCGAGGTCGGCGTCGAATCCGGGCGAGGCGACCGCGGTGTCGGCGACACGGGCGCCAGCGACGAAACTCTTCATCCGCAGGTCGTCGGCGTATGGGTGATCACCGTCGAACTCCCGGGGCACCTGCTTCAGGTACTCGTCGGGGTCCGCCTCGATGGACCAGGAGTCGAGAAATGCCTTGCCTTTGGTCGCCTTGCGCCACCCGGGGATGTCGTCGTGGATCGCCTGCCTGATTTGGCGGGCCACCGCGGTCTCCGGGTGCCACATCCCCACGCCGACGAAACTGGCGCCAGGCTCGATGTGCACGTAGAAGCCGGGGGCATGGATATCGCGGCCGGTGTTGTGCCGGAACTGGATCCCAACGTTCGTCTTGTAGGGCGTCTTGTCCTTGGAAAACCGAATGTCGCGGAAGGGCCGCATCAGAGACCCACCAACCGTGCGGGCGTCGGCACTGAAGTGAGGGGAGAGCTTCGCCAACCTTGGCCTGAAGTCATCGATGAAGTCGAGGGCGGGCTCCCGCACCGAACCGACATAGCGATCCTTGTTTCGCTCCCACCATTCCTTGTCGTTGTTGGCTGCCAACTCGGTCAGGAAGTCGAACGTCGCCTGTGTGAAATGCTGCTTGGCCGTGGTTCCCCCTTTCGCCTGACTCCGAACCTACAACAGTCGCCGACCGGGTGACAGGGGGCGCTCGAGTGCGGTTCAGTCCTCGACCAACTGGTCCCACGGGGTGCGCAAACCGTCGCGCACCACCTGCCCCAGGCTCCGCACCTCCTTGCGCAGCACCCAGACCGCGGCGATCAGGAAGACGACCCCGACCCCGATCCTGGCCATCGCCGAAGCGTCCTCCGAGATGTGCCCGAGCTCGGTGAGCCCCGACTCCAGGAGTTGAAGAAGGAACAACGAGAGCATCACCCAGGCCTCCTTGGTGGAGACCGACCTGCTGGCGACGATGGCAACGGCGAACACAGACTGCGCCGCGGTGACCATCAGCTCCACTCGCTGCACCGTGTCCAGGGGCAGGCCGTGAAGGGTTCCCGAGAAGATCGAAAACACTATGGGCAGGGTCCCCACGAGCAGCGTCCACTGGTTCACCTTCGATGAGATCAGGGCCCCGAACCCGGTGCGCGCCGCCAGACGCCAGGCGAAGAGAGCTGCGACCAGGAGCTCTGGGGCCTCCGACGCGGTAGGGGCGATCCATTTGACGAGCAGGAACTCACTGACACCCAGGGCCTCTCCCATCTCGACGATCGCCTCGGCGAAGGGCTCGGCGCAGAGGAGGATCACGACCGCCGCAACGACGAACCCGGAGTAGTTGATTATCCGCCTGGTCGTCTTGGGTAGGGAACCGATGTAGGCGGAGGGCCCTACGAGATGGGGAGCACTTGGTGGTGCCCCGGAGAGGCGCCGCAGATAGAAGACGTAGATCCCGATCAGGATCGCGGCGTCCCAGAGGGTGAGGTGGTCCTTGAGGAACAGGGTCAGCCCGTAGAGGGAGGCGATCGCCAGGTACGCGATTTCCACGGACTGAGACCGGTCGAGATGGATGGTGGTCGCGGTGGTGTTCTCGGCGTCCTCAGGCGCCGCCTGGGTCCGACGGACCCTCCAGGTGCCGAGCAGGATCACCAGCGGCCAACCCAGCCCGATCAGCAACTGGTTGCCCCCGGTCATGTTGGCCAGGGCGAGTGGCCCGTATTGGGTCGCCTCGCCGGTCTCGGCGAACTCCTGCCCGGCTTTCATGGTGAACACGAAGTCGACCGCGTATTCGGGGAGGATGGCGATCAGTGCGAGGAGCGCCAGCGCCAGGCCGGCGGCGATGTCGAGTTGGATGACTTCTGCAGCCCAGGAGAGGATGAAGGCGGCTCCCACGATCGCCATTCCGAAGAGCACAGCACCCAGAACCGGCTCGGGGTGGGTGCCGGTGAGCCTGAGGGCGACACCAGGGATGGTCACCCCCGCGGCGAGTGCCATGTAGAGGATTTGGCGGGATGGATTGAGAGTTACGTAGTCCATCGGGCGGGGGATTGTATGGAGATGGCCCTCGTCCCCTCGAAATCGGGTGCCCCCGGTGTCAGGTCAGGACTCGCCGGCACGACCAGGGCTTCCAAAAGCCCTGCCCCAGCGCCTCGTAGCGTTTACCCAGCCACGCAGCGGTGCCGATGTTGGCCACCGGGTCGAACGGCTCCGCGCCGGCGAAACCGGCCTTCGGCGAGGTGGCCGCCCAGGTCGATGGGAGGAATTGGAACAGGCCCGAAGCCCCGGTGTAGGGGTTGTATGCGTCCGGATCGCCCAGGCTCTCACATTGGAGGACTGCGAGAGCTTCATCCACCCGCGAGGCCGGGAAATACGCACTGACCTCGTCCCGCCACCGCTCGATTGCCGCCGGGAACTCCCTGCGCTCGCCGCCGCCACCACCACCGCCGTCCTCGGTTGTCGGCGGATTGGGCCGGGTGGTCGTGGTGGGCTCCTCGGCAGGCTCGGGCGTCGTCGTGTCCGGCGGGGGCCGCTCCTCCTGCCTCCGCTGTTCGGCTTCGCGGGCGCGAGCGGCGTCGACCGCGCTCAACGCCTCCCCGTACGCCGCTGCGGAGCGATCCGCGTCGCGGATCGCCTCCGCAACAGCGGCGTCGGCCTCCTCATAGAGGGCTGCGAGGTTCTCGACCTCGGCGTCCACCTCGGCCTTGAGCTCTCCCACCCGGTCCTGTTCCGCCCGAAACGAAGCGATCAAACCCTCGAGGTCCTCGCGCTTGATCACCAGCCGGTCGACTTCCTGTCGCCCGGTGTCGATCAAGTCCTCGACGAAGAGCCCGGTCACCATGACGTCCTCGACATCGCGCGAGTTGACGAAGTTCACCCCGGGTGAGCCGAGGGCGGTCATGTAGGCATCAACAGCACCGGTCTCGATGTCCTCCTGGATGCCCACCAGCTCGGCGTCGGCGAACCCCACCTGCTCCCGAAGGCGGTCGACTCCGGCCGACACCCTGGAGAGCTCGTCGGCGAGGGTGCTGATCCGGGCCATGCTCTCCGCCAACTCGGCCTCGATCCCGGAGCGCTCGGCCAACGCACTGTCGACCAGGCCCGCGGCCACCTCGGCGTCCTGTTCGGCGTCCTCGGCTGCATCTTCGGCGTCGTCGACACTCTGGGCGTGGGCGGGGAGCACTGCCCCGTTCAAGGCGGAGACAGCCAGCGTCAATGCCAGGACGAAGGGAAGGCTGCGGCGGAGGCGCATCGGTGGCTGGTGAGGGTAACCAATGCCCGTTGTTCACGGGAAGTGAGGCAGCTCTCGGCGTATCGTCCGCCCAATGACCCGGATCAACATCTCTTCGGGCTCGCCGTACGAGCCAGTGATCGGCTTCAGTCGTGCGGTGCGCATCGGCAACCGGGTTCTGGTCTCCGGGACGGCTCCGATCTGGCCCGATGGGGAGGTAGATCCCGACCCGGGGGCGCAGGCTCGCCGCTGCCTCGAGATCATCCTCGATGCTCTCTACCAGGCCGGGGCGAGACCTTCAGACGTCGTCCGCACCCGTGTCTACATCTCCACCCGCGCCATCGCCGACGAAGTGGGCCGTGTCATGGGGGAGGTTTTCGGGACGGTCCTGCCGGCATCGACGATGATCGTTGTCAGCGGGTTCCTCGACGAGCGATGGGTCGTCGAGATCGAGGCCGAGGCGGAAGTAGGGCATCCTCAGCCTGAGCCGAAAGTGTCACAGGAGGAAGGCTGACCGGTCTCGTACCCGGTCATGGTCCACTGAGCGCGAGCCTCGGCGGAACCGTGGGTCCAGGTCTCGGGGTTGATCTGTCCCGTGGCCTGCCTCTGGATGCGGTCGTCGCCGACCGCGGCGGCAGCCTCGATTGCCTCCTGGATCTCCCCGGGATCGAGCTCCACGTTCGCACCGCTGCCCTGGGCCACTTGCAGGGTGCCTGCCCAGACACCTGCGAAGCAATCTGCCTGGAGCTCCATGGCGACCGAGAGCTCGTTCGCCTGGTCCGGGCTCTGCTGTTGCATTCCGCGAACCTCTTCGGAGACGCCAAGCACGGTCTGGATGTGATGACCGAACTCGTGAGCCATCACATAGGCGGGTGCGAAGTCACCCCGAGCCCCGAAGTCGTCCCGAAGCTGGTTGAAGAAGTCGAAGTCGAGATAGATGTTCTCGTCGAGTGGGCAGTAATGGGGCCCGACTGCTTCGTCTGCACCCCCACACGCCGAGTTGGTGAACTGCTCGAAGAAGACCAACCCCGGGGCTCGATAGTCGTCCCTCCCTGCCTCCGCGAAGATCTCGGACCACATGAGGTCGAGATCGATGTAGACCGAGTTCATGTAGTCCCGCATCTCCGCGTAGGGATCCGTCGCCGGGTCGAGGGTGCCTGCGTTGGCAGGGGCAGCTGGAGAGAGGGCCCCGGTGAGATCCTCGAGCTGCTCGACGGAAGGACCGCCACCGAGGAAAATCACGACCAGGGCCACGACGATCCCGATCACCCCGGCGCCGCCGCCAAGGGCCGCGCCTCGCCTAGTCATGGTCTGGCCCCGCCGGTCTTCGACGCCCTTGGCCTGGGCTTGTTTCCTGTATCTGACCATTCCGGAGGGCTCCAATGAAACCTACCCCGGGTCGGGAACGCGGAACCACCCGATCCGGTTGAATGAGGCCAGGAGGTCGTCACATGTTCGGATCGAGGAAGACTGCTGTCCCGGAGGCCACTCAGGCGCTCCCCGGTCGCGGAACGCCGGTGGCGGTGCCGGCTGCTCATTTCGTCAATGGCAATCCGTTGACCGCGCCATTCCCTGAAGACACCGAGATCGCCGTGTTCGGGATGGGATGTTTCTGGGGGGCGGAGCGAAGGTTCTGGCAGATGCCTGGCGTGCACACGACCGCCGCCGGCTATGCCGGTGGCATCACTCCCAACCCGTCATACGAGGAGGTGTGCACCGGGCGCACCGGGCATTCCGAAGTGGTCATGGTCGTCTACCGGCCTGCCCAGGTCTCCTACGAGGAGTTGCTGAGGGTCTTTTGGGAGACCCACGACCCCACCCAAGGGATGCGCCAGGGAAACGACATCGGCTCCCAATACCGCTCCGCGATCTACACCACCACCGACGAGCAACTGGAGGTGGCGAAACGGTCGCTGGACAAGTACCAGGCCGAGTTGACCCCACTCGGCTTTGGGGATATCACGACCGAGATCACCCCCCTCGGGGAGTTCTACTACGCCGAGGACTATCACCAGCAGTATCTGGGGAAGAACCCGCATGGCTACGACTGTCATGCCAACACAGGCATTGCCTACCCGCTGGAGGGTTGACAGGGAATCCCCGGTTCACCCGGGGCGGCCGCCGCTCATGGCAAGCGACGCGGTGAGGGCCTCGTCCACGACCTGGTCCACAGATAGGCCGGGCTCGAGGTGCTTCTCAACGTCGGGGGTGACCCCGACACCACCGAAGTCGAGCCCGCCAGGTGTCACCCAGCGGGCGATGGTCAGCTTCAGAGCACCGCCGTTGGCCAATCCGAATCGCTGCTGGACGGTGTTCTTGCCAAAGGTGCTCTCACCGATGACGGTCGCCCGTCCTCTCTCCTGCAGCACGGCGGAGACGACCTCCGAAGCCGACGCGCTCCCTTTGTTGACCACGAACACCACGTCGAGATCGGAAGGCACGATCGGTTGGCCGGAGACCTCATATGAGGTCTCTGATTCCGGTCCCTGGGTGACAACCACGTCCCCATCGGCGAGGAAAACCGATGCCACCTCGATCGCGGTGTCGAGAAGGCCGCCGGGGTTGTCGCGAAGGTCGATTACCAGCGACTCGACGCCTTGTCCGAGCAGGCGAGAGACCGCTTCTTCGAACTGTTCGTCCGCTCCGTCGGTGAACAGGTTGAGCCTCACATATCCCGCTTCGCCGACGGTTTCGCTCTCCACCACGGGGATGACCACGTCGGCCCTGGTGATGGTCAGGGTGAGACGATCGTGGTCCCTGAGGACCTCGAGTTCGACCTCCGTGCCCGCCGGCCCCCTCACGGTTGCGGTCACTTCGTCGACCGTCCAGCCCGAGACGTCGCTGCCGTCGACGGCGACGATGACGTCGCCGGAACGCAGACCCGCCTGAGCCGCGGGGCTATCGGTGATGGTGGAGATGATCGTGAGACGACAGGTCTCCGAGACGATGGCACATTGGCCGGGGTCTCCATCCGCTGAGTCTTCGGCGCTGACGAGGGCGCCGATCCCCTGGATCTCGCCATCCTGTTCCTGGTCGAGCAGGTCGAGGGCGTTCCGGTCGAGATACACCGAGTTGGGGTCGAGGGCGTACTTGGCAACTCCGGCGACCATGGCCTCGGCAGCCTCGGTGGCACTTTCTGCCTCGTCGAGGGCAAGCCGGCACGTCGCGTCGAATTCACCCGTCGGAGCGGCACACATCAGTTCGCCCTGGCTGGCAGCTCCATCGAGGTCGGACACGCCCCGGGCCGCCGCCTCGGCGAGCTCGGTATCGGACACTTGATCGACGTAGTTGCGCTGGATCAGGTCGTAGGCCTGGCATACGATCTCGACCTCTTCAACCGGGGCATCACACCCCGAGATCTGGAGCTCACGCGCCGTCTCGGACGGTGTGGGACCGGGGACGGTCGTCGCCTCCGGAGTGTCGGGGCCTGCGTCGGGCCGGCTGCAACCGGAAACCACAAGGGCCATGGCGGCGGCGATGCCGAGCCGAATGGCCCATCGACTCATCGGGCCACCTCAAGGGCTTGGTCGACCACCTGGTCGGGGCTCAGGTCTGCTGAGAGTGTGAGGGGATGATCGGGGATGATCCCACCATCGGAAACCGAGTCCCCGGATGGGCTCGTCCAATGGGCGACGGCCACGTAGAGCTCTCCACCGTTGCGAAGGTCAAAGGGTATCTGCACCGCATCCTTACCGAAGGTGGGCTGTCCCACGATGACGGCGCCAAGCCGGTCTCGGAGTGCGGCTGCCGTGATCTCCGCGGCGGATGCCGTCCCCTCGTTGACCACCACAACCACATCCAGACCGGTCGCCACCCCGTCTCCAACGGACAATAGGGGTGCGTCACCGTCCGGGGCGGTGGTCTGGGCGAGCACCCCATCGGAGATGAACTCGGACATCACGAGGATCGAGACGTCGACGAAGCCTCCCGGGTTGTCTCGCAAGTCCACCACCAGGGTGTCGATCCCGCCGTCGAGCAGTTCCAGGAGACCATCGCGCACCAGGTCGGCGATGTCCTCCTCGAAGTCCGGGATCCGTATCCATCCAACGCCTTCTCTGGGGATTGCGACCTCGACGGTTGGAACGACCAGGGCCGCCCTGGTCATCGAAATCTCCTGTGAGCTTCCCCCGCGGTCGATGGTGACTTCGACCTCCCCGGTTTCGTCGCCCGAGAGCAGGCCGGCCGCCTCCACGAAGCCGAGACCGTCTACCGCCTCTCCGTCGATCGCCGTGATCACGTCTCCAGCGGCCATTCCCGCCGCGGCCGCGGGATTGTCCTCGACGACGAAGACGATGCGGAGCGGGCAGGAAGCCGTGACCCTCACGCACCGCGACCCGACCGCGTCGGTCGCGTCGAGGAGCACTCCGATCCCACCGACTACGCCGTTGGCCCGAAAGGAACCGACCTGGTCGGGCGGTACGTAATAGGAGAAGGGATCGAGCGCCAGGTCGATCATGGATGTCACCGCCGCTCCGATCGTCGGAGCCAGGGGAACCGAGGTTGCGCCGATCCGGGCTCCGAGCAGATCACACATCGGGGCGAATGCCGCGTCTGGGACTGCGCAGATCAGTGCCCGTGGCGGGGGCTCGGTCGCCTCGGTCTCGAACCCCTCCACTCCGGCGATCGCCGCCTGGGCGAGGCTGTCGGCATCGAAGGGCCGGTCGACGTGCCACTCCTGGATCAGTTCGTACGACTCGCAGAGCGGCGAGAAGGGCACGGACGGCGCCGAGCAGTCCTGTATCTCGACTGGAAGTGCGAGCGTGGTCGATGTCGTGGCCACCCTCGTCGTCGACGGCGCCAAGGGCACGGTGGTGGTGCTCGACGTGGCAACCGACGACGACGAACAAGCCACGAGCAGGAAGGCGATGGCGATCGTCGGCTTGAACATCCCGATCATTATCGGCAAGCGAGGGCGGTTACCGTCGCAGTTGTGAGCCCGCGTTTCTCACTCCGGCAACCCGGTTCGGAGCCGGTCCTCCTCGACGTTGCAGGAGGGATCTGGGTCGAGCCCGAGCGGCCCGCTGCTGAGGTGATCGGGCACGAGCTCTGGGCTCTCCCCGGGCTAGTGGACGCCCATGCCCACTTCGCTGCCGCAGAGGGCGAGAGTTGGGTCCCCGCGGGGGTCGACGGTGCAGAGCACAGCGCCAGGCGAGCGCTCGAGGCGGGGGTGATGCTCGCACTGGACAAGGGGTGGAGCGATATGACAGTGCTCGAGATGTTGGCTCGGGTTGGCCCTCAGAACCGGCCAGACATCGAAGCCGCAGGTGTTGTCCTCGCTGTCGATGGGGGGTACTGGCCGGATTTCGCCAAAGAGATCGACCCCGCGGTCATCGCCGAAGCGGTGGGGGACGCAGCGAAGGAGGCCAATGGCTGGGTCAAGTTGATAGGCGACTGGCCGCGTCGCAGCCAGGGACCCGTCGCCAACTTCAACGAGGAGCAGTTGCGGACCGCGGTCGACGTGGCAACCGGGCTCGGCGCCCGGGTCGCGATCCACACCATGGCCCGCGAGGTCCCGTCCCTTGCGGTGAGCGCCGGTGTCCACTCGATAGAGCACGGGATGTTCCTCGACGAAGCAGATCTCGCCCTCCTGGGCCAACGAGGCGGGATGTGGGTGCCCACAGTCCTCCAGGTCGATTCCGTGATCACCCAGTTGGGTGTCGAGTCCTCGGGCGGGAGGTTGCTTCGAGAAGGCCTCGAGAACGTGGCCAGACTGCTGGACACCGCCGTGGAGGCCGGGGTCCACGTCCTGACCGGCACCGATCTGGCTGTAGGGCCACGACGAGTTGCCGAAGAGGCGATACGGCTCTGGGAGATGGGCATGTCGGCGTCAGCGGTGGTCGCCGCCGTGTCCGGCTCTGGGCTGTTGGCCAACGACCGGGCCGCGAGTTTCGAGCCGGGCGAAGCGGCGAATGCCGTGTTCTACGAGTCCGACCCGATTGGCGATCCCCGGATCCTGGCTCACCCCAAAGGGGTTCTCCGGCTGGGGAGGCTGCTGGGATGAGGCTGGTGTTGGCCTCGGGCTCGACGCGGCGCCGGGAAATCCTGGCCCGACTCGGGCTCGATTTCGATGTGATGGCTCCCGATGTCGATGAGACTCGGCGACCCGACGAGGCGCCCGCGATCTATGTCGATCGTGTGGCCCGGGCCAAGGCGGAATCCGTGGTCGCCGACGGTCTCGTGGTCGTTGCGGCCGACACGACCGTGGTTTTCGACGGAAAGGTCTTCGGCAAGCCGGCCCACCCTGAGGAGGCCCGAGCGATGCTGCGGCGCCTCCAGGGCACGACGCACGAGGTGTTCACCTCATTGGCCGTCGCCGTGTTGGAGGAAACCGCGCGGGTCTCCTCGATCGTTGACATGACTGAAGTGGAGATGGTTCCGATGACCGAGGACGAGATCGCAGACTACGTGACGAGCGGGGAGCCGATGGACAAGGCGGGCGCCTACGCCTTGCAGGGATGGGGCGGGCTGTATGTCAAGCGGGTGGCTGGCAGCCCTTTCACCGTGATCGGACTACCCGTGCATCTGCTCGAGCGTCTGATCGGTTCGACGGGGCACAAGCTGTCCCGGTTCCGCCTCCAAGGAGTGGGTAGATGACCCCGGGACGTGGATGGGCCATTGCCGGAGGAGTTGTTCTCGTCGTGCTGATGATCGTCCTCTTCGCGGTGTGCTCGGATGACGAACCCGGAGACTCGACGACGACCTCCGCGGCACCGTCTTCCACGGTCGTCGAAGTCACCACCACCGCCCCGGAGGCCACCACGACATCCATCGCGGCGGAGACCACGACCTCGGTGGCGGAGACCACGACCACCGTCGACGACGGATTGCTCGAAGGAAACTGGGCGACGGAGCCACTCGTGGTTGCCAGCGTCGGGGCACTTGGCTGGTGGGACGACGCGACCTGGGTACAAGCCGAAGAGGGCGGCGCGCTTCCGATCTCAGGTGGCGAGGACTACCAGGTGGCCCGATACGGGGTGGAGCAGATCATCACCGGGGGCGCCGAGGAGCTGGTGTGCGGCGGGATCGGTCTACCAGGCGTTGCTTTCGATGACCCCGAGGTCTTGGGAAGGGGAGTCGCCATCTCGGCGCCGTGGGCACTCACACCACATACCGTGGAAGCCGCCGAGGATGATGGCACGTATGCCGCGATCGCCTCCGAGCTGCTCGCAGACCGCGGCCTCATCGTGCCCGCGCCCGTGATCAAGCAAGTGTTCAGGGTCGACCTGGAGGGTGACGGGGTGAACGAGGTGATCGTGGTCGCCGAGGACGTTCCGGATGCCCTCTACGGTGAGGTGGGTGATTACTCGATCGTCTTCATGCAGCGGGTGATCGACGCCGACATCACCACCATCGTGTTCGGGGAGTCGGTGATCGTCGAGGTCGCCGACGGGGAGTTCGGTTTTCTCGTTTCGTTCGAGGTCCCTGCGATCGCCGATTTGAACGGAGATGGACGGATGGAGATCGTCCTCCACGGGGCCTACTACGAGGGGGCGGGCGTGGAGGTCTGGGAGTACGTCGGTGACGAATTGGGCTTGCAGAACCAGGTGGCAGGAGGGTGCGGCTCCTGATGGAGAACCCATTCATCGACCGCACCACCTTCGTCGGGCATACGGGGATAGAGCTGACGGACGCCTCAGCTGATCACTGCAATGGCAAAATCGTGATCGACGAGATCCACCATCAGCCCTACGGGGTCGTCCACGGTGGCGTCTACTGCACCTTGATCGAGACCCTGGCCTCGACCGGTGCCGCCATCTGGGCCATGGAGAACGGGATGGCCGGAGCGGTCGGGGTGAGCAACCAGACCGACTTCATCCGGGCCACCGCCGCAGGAGTCCTCCTCGGGGAGGCCACACCCATTCACCGGGGGCGGACCCAGCAGCTGTGGCAGGTGGTGATCGCCAGGGAGTCGGACGGGAAGCTGGCGGCACGTGGGCAGGTGCGCCTCCAGAATGTGAGCACCACCGACGTAGCCCGGTAGAAGGCCATTTCTTCTTAGCCTGTGGGAAATGCTGCACATCGGCCCTCTCCAGGTCGACCCTCCGGTGGTGCTCGCCCCGATGGCCGGTGTCACCAACGCGCCGTTCCGCCGGCTGTGCCGCGAGTTCGGCGCCGGGCTCTACGTCTCGGAGATGATCGGCGCCAGGGGGTTGATCGAAGGCAACGAGAAGTCGCTGTCGCTCGCATCCTTCGATCCGGATGAGAGCCCTCGTTCGATCCAGCTATATGGCACCGACCCCGGGACCCTGGGCGACGCGGTCGCCCATCTGGTGGAAGTGGAGCGAGTCGACCACATCGACATGAACTTCGGCTGTCCGATGGGAAAAGTCACCCGACACGGCGGGGGGGCGGCCCTTCCCTGGAAGCAGGACCTGTTCCGGTCGATCGTGCGCGCAGCAGTCGCCAATGCGGGGTCGGTCCCGGTCACCGTCAAGTTCCGCAAGGGGATCGACGACGACCACCTCACCTTCCTCGAGACCGGGTTGACGGCTGAAGAGGAAGGAGCGGCCGCGGTCGCCCTCCATGCCAGGACTGCTCGCCAGCTCTATTCGGGCGCGGCCGATTGGGGCGCGATCCGCGCACTGAAGGACGCAGTGACCAGCATCCCGGTACTGGGAAACGGGGACATCTGGGTGGCGGAGGATGCGGTCGCCATGATGTCGAGCACCGGATGCGACGGCGTGATCGTGGGCCGAGGGTGCCTGGGGCGGCCCTGGCTGTTCCGTGATCTCGCCGATGTCATGGCCGGCCGCGCCCTGCAGCCCGCTCCGGCGCTCGGGGTGGTGGCTTCGATCATGGTTGCCCACGCCCAGATGCTCGCCGACAAGTTCGGAGAGGAGATCGGGATCACCCTCTTCAGAAGACATGCCGCCTGGTATCTGAAGGGTTTTCCGGTGGGCCCCGGGCTCCGCGACGGGTTCGCCCGGGCCGCCTCGCTGGATGAACTCGTGGGCCTCACCGGGGCACTGGATCCGGATACTCCCTACCCCGAGGGCGCCGATCGGATGGTGCGGGGACATTCCGCGGGACCGCGGCCGGTGCGGCTGCCACACGGGTTTCTCGACCACCGCGGGGGGATGACGGTTGAGCGCGGCGCCGAAGAGGTGATCAGCGGAGGCTGAGGATCATCGTTCTGCGTAGCCCGCAACCGCTGCGAGGAAGAGGTGCGCCATGACGTCGAGCGTGGCGCCGTCCGGATCTGCCTCTGCGTCTACCTCGACGAAGTCGATCCATTTCACGAGTGGGTGCCGCGCGCTGGTCCTCACCCCCTCGGCCAGGTCGCGTGGCGTCATCCCGCCGGGCCGCGACCCGGGGCAAGCAGGGGCAAAGGCTCTGTCGAGGACATCGACATCGACATCGACGTAGATGGCGTCGCATTTGTCGGCGAGCTCGTCCAGGGTGTGGGAGACGACAGCGACGATCCCGGTCCGCTCGATGTCGGCGATGGTCACCACACCGATCCTGTTCTCGTCGCAATAGGAGCGGTACTGAGATGAGTTGGCGAAGCTGTGAATCCCGACCTGGGTCACGTTCTCCCCGGGGAGGCCGTCCTCGTCGATCAGGCCCCGGATCGGATTTCCGTTGGTCGGGCCCAACTCGAGGGTTCGAACGTCGTGATGGGCGTCGAAGGTGAGGACACCGACCCGGCTCAGGTTTGCGGATGCCGAGCGGACGAGGGGCCTGGTGATGGCATTGTCTCCACCGAGGAAGATCGTCAGGTCGACAGACGGGAGACCGTCCGCCAACTCCTGGATCAAGTCGATCAGTCGGTGCCGGTCGGCCTCCGATACCGGCCAGTTCCCGAGGTCACGAACCGCTACCTGCCCGAAGTCGATGCCCCACTCCCCGTGAAATGTGGAGAACCGGGCCAAGCGGTCCCGCATCGCCAACGGCGCCAGATCGGCCCGGCTAGGCGAGAGAGAAGCCTGGGACGAAGGGACGCCTACGACTGCGATGTCCGGATCCGGGTGGTCCTGGGCCAGCCAGACGTCGGCACGCGGCCAATAAGGGTCGGAGATGGGCATCGCGGGTCAGGGTAAACCCGGGTCGGGATCTTTCCGCAGTCGGGAGAGGTCAGCGGAGCATCGGGAGATCGAGTCCTCGCTCGACGGCGACCCGTTGCGCGATCTCGTAGCCGGCATCGGCGTGCCGCATCACCCCGGTGCCCGGGTCATTGGTCAAGACCAGTTCCAAGCGAAGCGCACCCTGAGTCGTGCCATCGGCGACCACCTGGGCTCCGGCGTGGATCGAATTCCCGATGCCCACACCGCCGCCATGATGCACCGCCACCCATGCCGCCCCCGACGCCACGTTGAGCATCGCGTTGAGGATGGGCCAGTCCGCCACCGCGTCCGAGCCGTCGGCCATGGACTCGGTCTCCCGGTAGGGAGAAGCAACCGACCCCGAGTCGAGATGATCCCTGCCAATCACGATCGGTGCCGAGACCTCGCCATCGGCGACCAACTCGTTGAAGCGGAGACCGGCGAGGTGGCGCTCCCCGTATGACAACCAGCAGATGCGAGCCGGCAGGCCCTGGAACTCGACCCGGTCCTCGGCCATTCGCAACCAACGAAGCAGTGGCTCGTTCTCGGGGAAAAGTCGGGCCAGGGCGCGATCGGTGACGGCGATGTCGGCAGGATCGCCGCTGAGGGCGACCCAGCGAAACGGCCCCGATCCCTCACAGAACAGGGGCCGGATGTAGGCGGGGACGAACCCGGGATAGGAGAAGGCATCGGCGTAGCCGGCAGCCTGGGCCTCGCCCCGAAGATTGTTCCCGTAGTCGAAGGTCTCCGCTCCTGCGGTCTGGAACCCAACCATCGCTTCACACTGGGTCGCCATCGATTCCCTTGCCGCCTTGATGTAGGTGTCCGGGTCGTCGCGTCGCAACGCCTCCACTTCCTGCAAGCTGTGCCCGGCGGGGACGTACCCGTAGAGAGGGTCGTGGGCGGAGGTCTGGTCGGTCACGATGTCGGGGTCGAAGCCCATCCCGAGCAGGATCGGGAATACGTCTGCGGCATTGCCCAGAAGGCCAATGGAAACTGGCTTCCTGGCCGACTTCGCCTCCAGAGCACGCTTCACCGCGGCATCGAGGTCCTCGTAGCTCTCATCGAGGTACCTGGTCTCCAACCTGCGCTCGATACGAGAGGGATCGACCTCGACACAGAGGGCGACACCCCCGTTCATGGTCACTGCCAGCGGCTGAGCTCCCCCCATCCCGCCCAGTCCGGCGGTGAGGGTGAGGGTTCCGGCCAGCGTTCCCCCAAACCGCTGCTCGGCGATGGCGGCGAAGGTCTGGAAGGTGCCCTGGAGGATTCCCTGGGTGCCGATGTAGATCCAGGACCCGGCCGTCATTTGCCCGTACATCATCAGACCCTCGGCCTCGAGCTTCCAGAAATGCTCCAGGGTTGCCCATTTCGGGACCAAGAGACTGTTGGCGATCAGGACCCGGGGCGCCATCTCGTGGGTGCGGAACACACCGACCGGCTGCCCGGACTGGACGAGAAGCGTCTCGTCGTTGTCGATGCGCTCCAAGGTGCGGACGATGGCGTGCAGGCTCTCGATGTTTCGCGCCGCCTTGCCCCGGCCGCCGTAGACGATCAGGTTCTCCGGATCCTCGGCGACAGCAGGGTCGAGGTTGTTGAGCAGACAGCGCAGAGCCGCTTCCTGGAGCCATCCCTTGGTATTCAGGGTCGACCCGTGCGGAGAATGCAGCGGGAAGGAGAGGTCGAGCATGGGGCGAGTCGAGCCTATTCCTACATCTCTCTTGGAACCTGACAACAGGGAGGTACGTTGATCGCCATCATGAGGAGCGGTCGCGTGTTGCTTGTGGTGATCGCGCTGGCTGCGTGTTCCCCTTCCGACGCGGCCTCATCTCCGACAGCCTCTCCTTCCCTATCGACGAGCGCACCCATGACACTCGTGACATCCGCCACGACCACCACCCGACCTGGCGAGACTGCGACCTCAGCGGTTTCGACCACCACCGAGGCCGATGCGGAGAGAGAGGCGATCCTCGTCGCCACTCCCGACGGCGTGTTACGCATCGCCGACTCCGGGACCGAACTTGTCTATGACGCCGGGGCGACGGCGGTGAGAAGCGACCACCGGGGAGGCGTGGTCTATCAGACGTCCGCCGATGAGGTCACGGAGATCTGGTGGCGCCCGCTTGATGACCAGCCCAGACCGATCGCGGTGGGCTCGGCCGGCGCCGATGTCTTGCTGCAGGATGTGTCGAGTGGGGCGCATGGCGAAATCTGGTACATCGAGCTGGTAGGGGACTGGGGCGACGACCAACCGGATTCATTGGTGCGAGTGTCGCTGTCCAGCGGTCGAGAGACCGAGCGGACTGTCCTGGAAGGGATTTGGGGTGTTGAGTTCCACGTCGGAGAAGATCTCGTCGGTCGTACCTCCTATCGGGTCGAGTCGTCGGAGTTTGCAATCGAATTCTTCGACTTGTCGATGAATCCAGTGACGTTCTCATGGAACCCGTATGCGGAACCGTCGATGGATGAAGACTGCCGCTTATGCGGCGTCGAGTTGGCGGTGTCAGACGACGCTGCACATGTCGCGTGGAGCGTCGGCCTGTCCCTTGAGGTGATCGAGGTCGCGACTGGAGCCACTCAAGTGATCCCCATGCCGGAGGAAGCTAGGGAGCCAAGGGGGCCTCGATGTGAGTCCGGATTCCTTGTTGGTTAACCCCATCGAGTTCTTGGCGGATTTGGGCATGCTCCGGCCATCTGTCCGAATCGATCTGAATACAGGGGAGTCTTCGACGTTGGATGTTGTCGGCGATGCCTCCTTCGACAGCTCCTGGCCGAGCTAGGAGCATCAGTTCGCCACGAAGTCGGTGACGAAGAAGGCCAGCTCGTCGTCGATGGCGTTGGTGAGGCTGTCGATGCGGATCTCCACCGGGTAGCCGATATCGGGATCGAAGGAGGCGAGCATGTTGTCCGGTGCCTGCCCGCCACCCCAGTCGTCGATCAGGGCGAACAGGCCTTCCACGTCGTAGGTCATGAAGTTGTCGGGCGACTCGAGGTCGACCGGGCCGGTCTCGGCCGATGTCACCTCGATCACCTCCCCTTCGTTGACAGTGACCTGGAAACGCCCGGAGATGGTGCAGAAGCAAATCACGTCGAGGGTGTAGGCGTAGTCGTCGATCCCTGAGGCATTCCACGCGGCCAGCGCGGCATCAGCGGCGGCGAGGGATTGCTCGGTCCCGATCATCGCCTCCATCACGCGAGGCAAGAACACCTCGACGCTGGCTCCGATGTCGACACTGCGGTCGTAGGCACGGAAATTCTGAATGTATCCGAGCTCTTGGTCGTATGAGATCGGGTCGGTGATCGCGCCGGCGTTGGCAAGTGCCAACTCGAACAGATCGTCGACCACCGGCACCGACGAGAGATCCGTCACCTCGCAGTACCGGGCGATGTCGGTTGCCCCGATCACCAACCCGTCGACGACGAGGACCCGGAGCACTGTGTCCTTCCCACACTCGTCGGCCGAGTAAGAGCCCTGATAGACGCTCAACACGGCCGTGTAGTCATCGATGCCGGCGGCACGCCACTGTTCCTGGTGCTCTTCGATCTCGGCCACCAGTGCCGGGTCGGGATCGTTCTCGGGGACGTCGGATCCGGCTGCGACCGGTGCGCCGAAGCGGTCGGCCCATGTCTGCCGGGCCTGGTTGCTGACCGGTTCCGTGACGCAAGGGAACACCTCACCCGATTGTTGGCCCAGGCTCCCGTAGAGGGCCCCTCCGATCAGCCAGGTCTCCCCGATCTCGCCTTCGAAGTTGGGCGCCCACATCGAGAACTCGACGCCGTAATCCTGCGTATACCAGGAGGAGACTTCGAACGTGACCCACTGCCAGGTCTCCTCGCCAAGAGTCACTCGGGTCTCCTCGGCGATGGTCTGTCGGTCCTCGTTGATGCGGGGCTCGATGGCGGTGACCGTACCTTCGAAGGCGGTCTCCACCATGGTCCACGGGTCGCTCTGCTTGCAGGCGGTTGCCGAGACGATCTCCACGGCAGCCTCGTCGGGTGGGTCGAGCGGCGTTGTGGTGCCAGTGGTCGAAGCGGTCGGGTCCTGTTCGCTGTCCACCGGCATCCCACAGGCGGCGACAAGAACCACGGCAAGGACCACGGACGCGACCCTGGCCACAGATCTCATGGCACTTTGACGCCCGGGGCCGATCGTCGGTTCCTCTGGCCGTTATTTGCGAAGCATCCCGTCGAGTCGCCGCGAAGCGATGGCAGCGCCAATCAGCCCGAACCCGACGAGGAATCCGACATGGACCGCCATGGTCCAGTCGAAGACTCCAAATGAAAAGGCACGCATCATCTCCGTGCCGTGATAGAGGGGGGAGAGCTGGGCAAGTCTCTGGATCCATGGGGGGTAGACGTCGATCGGGTAGAAGGTCGCCGAGAACAGGAACAATGGGATCGTGACCAGCGACACCAGGTCGAGGTCCTGCCAGGACCGCATCAGCGTGGCCGCTGCCAGTCCTGCGGCTCCGAATGCAAACCCGATGAGGACCGCACCGGGAACCATCATCACCGCCCACCATGACTCGGTCAGGCCCATCAGTGCCATGACGATCAGGAACACCACGGCGTAGGCGAAGCCGCGGAGCAGCGACCATCCGAGCTCACCGATGGCGATGTCCCGGGTAACCAGGGGGGTAGTGAGCATTCCCTCGTACACGTTCTCGAACTTGAGCCGGAAGAAGATGTTGAAGGTGGTTTCCAAGACTGCACCGTTCATCGCCGACGTGGCCATCAGGGCCGGCGCAACGAACGCCGGGTAGGGGATGGCTTGCCCGTTCGAGAGGGTGACCTCGCCGACGAGGACTCCGATCCCGATCCCGATCGAGAACAAGTAGAGGACCGGCTCGAAGAAGCCGGTGAAGATGATCTTCCACAACCGTCGATAGACGAGGGCGTTGCGCTCCCAGATCCTCTGTGCCCGGAACGGGTTCATGCGCCGGGGCGGGGTGAGCCGTGTGGGAGCAGAGATGCTCACGGCCGGATCCTCCTGTCCAGCCAGCGGGCGGCCAGGACCATTCCGATCGCGGTCATCGCCACCAGGTAGGCCACATGGACCCAGATCGGGATCGAGGTCACCACCGGCTCTCCAACCCCGGGGATCGAGACCTTTCGCACCAACTCGACGCCGTGGAACAACGGGGTTAGATAGGCGATCGGCTCGAGGTACCCGGGAAGCTGGGTGATGGGGAAGAAGGTTCCCGAGAAGAGGAACAGTGGGGTGATCCCGAACCGGAACAACGTCGACAGGCTGGTCTCGTTTTCCCGGGTCACAGTGAACGCAGTCGTTGCGGTGACGAAGGCGAGCCCGGTGAGGACCCCTGGGGGAACCGCGAGGAAGGCGGTCTGCGGCTCGAGGGCGCCGAAGAGGACCGAGATCAGGACGAACACCAGAAGAATGAAGGTGAGCCGTATCGCTGCCCACAGGAATCGCCCGTACACGATGTCTGCCGGGCCCACCGGCGTCGTGATCGTGGCGAAGAAGCCCTTGCGCCACTTGATCCCCGCCATGACCGGGAAGCTGCCGTCGGAGGCGCCCGCCTGCATGGCGCTGGCGGCGACCAATCCTGTGGCGACGAACGTGAGATAGGGCACACCGAGATCGGCTGAGCTGGCGTCGACGAATGTGCCGAGCCCGATCCCCAGGGAGGAGAGGAACAGAACCGGGTTGACGAAGCTGGAGATGACCGTCCCCCGCCAGGTGCGGCGGTAGTTGACCAGCTCGGCTTCCACGACCCTCACCGATCGCGTGAGCACGGTCATCAGTCGATCAGGCTCCGGCCCGTGAGCTTCAGGAACACGTCCTCGAGTGTGGAGCGTCTGACCAACACCTGCTCAGGGTGGATCCCGCGCAGGCCCATCTCGTGCTGCGTGCCCTCCGCGTCCTGGGTGTAGAGGAGGACCCGGTCGGCAAGCACCTCGCATCGATCGGCAAGCTCCTCGAGGACCCCGACTGCATGCTCTTGCTGGCCGTCCTGAAAGCGAAGCTCGACCACCTCGCGGGTGGCGTGTTCGTTGATCAGAGTTCGGGGAGAGCCTTCGGCCACGATCTCGCCTTTGTCCATCACCACCAGCCGGTCACAGAGCTGCTCTGCCTCGTCCATGTAGTGGGTGGTGATGATCAGGGTCGCCCCCTGTTGCTTCAGCCGGTATAGGCGGTCCCATAGAACGTGGCGTGCCTGGGGGTCGAGTCCGGTGGTCGGCTCGTCGAGAACAACCAGCTCGGGGTCGTTGATCAGCGCCCTGGCGATGGTCAGGCGGCGCTTCATGCCGCCGGACAACGGGTCCACCAACGACTTTGCACGGTCGGCGAGTTGGGCGAATTCCAGGAGCTCGGTCGTGCGTCTCCGGATGTCCGCCCGATTCATGTCGTGGTAGCGCCCGAAGACATAGAGGTTCTCGGCGACGGTCAGCTCGAGGTCGAGGTTGTCCTCTTGGGGAACCACGCCGATCCGGCTTCTGATCTGGCGGCCCTCCGTTGTCGGGTCGAGGCCGAACACGGTGAGCTTTCCTTCCGTGATCGGGCTCACCGTGGTGATCATCTTCATGGTGGAGGTCTTGCCCGCGCCGTTGGGGCCGAGGAACCCGAAGGCCTCACCTTTAGCGATGTCGAAATCGACGGCGTCGACCGCGGTGAAGTCACCGAACTTCTTGGTGAGGCCCCGCGCTTGGACGATCGGCTCCGGCATAGGTCAGGAGACGGTAGTGCCGCCTCCGGATGGTGAACTCAGGGTTCTGAGTCGAGCTCAATAACTCTCTCGATGGACGATTGAGTCCTCCGATTTGCGGCCGCCGTACTGCCTGGGCTGGGCTCCAGGGGTCGGATAGCCGAGAGCGACGGCATACCGGGCCACCCGATCGTCGGGCACTCCCAGGAAGGCTCGCGTCTGCGCTTCACGATGAAGAGTGATCGGGCACGACGCCACGCCGACGGAGGCGGCGCCGAGCATGATGTTCTGGGCTGCGCGCCCGATGTCGAACATGTTTCCGCCCGGCTCCTGGACCAGGACCACCGTCGCCGCCGAGTCCCGCACCGGCTGTGTGAAGTCACCGTGCTCGGCCAGCCCTTGCAACCGATCATGATCGGTGACGACGATGAAGGACCAGTCCTGGCGGTTCTTCGAGCTCCCGGTCCAACGCCCAGCTTCCAGGATTGCTGCGAGGTCCGAATCACTGAGGGGGTCTGGCCGATAGTCCCGGATCGCCCGCAACTTGACGATCGATTGATAACGGTCGTTCATCTGTGGTCCCTTGCCCTTCACTGCCGATAGAGGATGAACTGGGTACAGCGAAACAGCGCGAGCGCCCTCCCGGTCTTCTCATCGCTGACTGTCACGTCCCAAACCTGCGTGCTGCGCCCGCCGTGTGCCATCCTGCCATTGGAGGCCAGAACTCCCTCGGTGAGGGTTGCCAGGTGATTGGACTTCAACTCCACCGTGGTGAACCCGTAGGCCCCGTCGGGGAGATTGGCCACACACCCGTATCCGGCGGTTGTGTCGGCGAGGGCGATCACCGAGGCGGCGTGCAGATAACCGTTCGATGCCAGATGCCTCTCGCTGATCGGGCAGCGCATGGCCGAGCTCCCTTCGCCGAGCTCGACAAGCTCGATTCCGAGGACTCCCGGCAGGCGCTCGGCTCCGAGGCTCTCGAGGGTCCTTGCGAGCTCGTCCCGGTCCTTTGGGAAATGGGGCACCTCCGGCATTCCCCGGCGACCCTACCGGTAACGTCGCGAGCGTGAATGGCACGGTGACACTTGCCGGCGATCGCTGGTCGGTAGGCCCGCGTCGGTTCTCCGATCCGGTCCGGATCTTGACTGCCACTGAGATCGACGGGGTCTTGGCCGCTTTGCGTGAGGCCGAAGCGGCCGCTCTCGGGGGCGCCTGGGTGGTCGGTTTCGTCTCCTACCAGGCGGCACCGGCCTTCGCTCCAAAGTTGTCGGTTCCGAAGCGACACCACGTCCCCGATCTCCCGCTTGCCTGGTTCGGCGTGTACGAGCGGGAGATCGACCCCGTACCCAATCCGCCCGGGTCGTTCCGCTTGGGGGGATGGGAACCCGCGTTGACCGCAGCTGAGCACGCCGACCTCGTCGCCCGGATTCGGGAAGCGATTGCCTCCGGGGACAGCTACCAGGTGAATCTCACATTCCCGATGTGGGCAGAGCTATCCGGTGACCCGGGTCACCTCTTTGAGGCGATGATCCGAGCCCAACCTCACAGTCATGGGGCGTGGCTCGACCTCGGGGGGGCAAAGATCCTCTCGGTCTCCCCGGAGCTCTTCTTTGCTCGAGTCGGACGCGAGGTGACGACCCGGCCGATGAAGGGCACCGCACCACGTGGGAGGTCCAGTGTCGAGGACCTGTTGCGTGCCGAGGAGTTGAGCACCTCGGAGAAGGAGCGGGCCGGGAACATGATGATCGTCGACATGATTCGCAACGATCTCGGTCGGGTGGCCGAGGTCGGCTCGGTCGAGGTTCCGTCGTTGTTCGAGGTGGAACGCCATCCCACCGTGTGGCAGATGACATCCACGGTCACCGCTCGGCTCCGGGAGAATGTTGGCCTCGACGCATTGTTCGCCGCGATGTTCCCTTCGGGATCCGTGACCGGGGCGCCAAAGGTATCGACCATGGGTCTGATCGCCGACCTCGAACCGGATGCCCGTGGGCCCTACTGCGGGGCCATCGGATATCTGGCACCTGGCGGGGGCTCGGCCGAATTCTCTGTCGCCATCCGCACCGGTGTAGTCCGGGACGGCTCGTTCAGCTATCACGTCGGGGGTGGCATCACCTATGACTCCGAACCATCTGTCGAGTACGAGGAATGTCTCTGGAAGGCGCTGGTCGTCAGCCAGAGCAGGGAGGTTCCCGACCTGCTGGAGACGATGCGCTACGACCCAGAAGCCGGGATCCCGATGCTGGACAAGCACGTTGCCCGATTGGCATCTTCCGCCGCTTACTGGGGGATAACGATCGATCCCGCTTCCATCGGCGATGCCCTTTCCGCAGTTGGGGGATCGGCTTCGCTCAGGGTGAGGCTCATAGTCTCCAAGTCGGGCGAGATCGAGGTGGGAATCGAACCGATGCCAGTGTGGGACGAGCCGGTGGGGCTCAGGATCTGGGAAGGTCGTGTCGACCAAGGCGAGCCGCGATGGGCTCACAAGCTCGCCGACCGATCTCACTACCCGCTGCCCGAAGACGACGGGGTGGAGAGGGTGATGCTCAATCTCGATGGCGAGGTCACCGAGACCGAGCGTTCCAACCTCATGATGCGCATCGACGGAAAATGGCTCACCCCGGCACTCGATTCGGGCTGCCTACCCGGGATCTATCGCGGGCAATTGCTCGAGCAAGGAGAGGTCGCGGAGGCCTCGTTGGACCTCGACGACCTGCACCGGGCCGAGGAGATCGCAGTGACCAACGCGGTGCGAGGATGGAGGAAGGCAGTCCTCATCGAATAAGTTGGGGGACACGCCCAGGTCCAGGAGTCACAGTTCATGCCCACTCCCCACATCGCCGCCGAAAAAGGGGACTTTGCGCCCTCGATCCTCCTCCCCGGTGACCCGCTTCGCGCCAAGCACATCGCGGAGAACTTCCTGGAGGGGGCGCTCGAGGTGAATGCGGTCAGGAACATGCTGGGGTACACCGGCACCTACCAGGGCCTGGACGTCTCAGTAATGGGCACAGGCATGGGCATCCCCTCGGCCTCCATCTATGCCACGGAATTGATCACCCAATATGGAGTCGAGCGCCTGATCAGGGTTGGGTCCTGCGGAGGGATCCTGCCTTCGGTCGAGCTCCGGGATGTGGTTCTCGCCATCGGCGCCTGCACCGATTCCGGCGTCAATCGGGTGCGCTACGGAGGCTATGACTTCGCGGCGACCGCCGACTTCTGGCTCCTTCAGGCCGCGGCCGACGCCGCCGCCGCCCGCGGTCTCGGGGTCAAAGTGGGCAATGTCCACTCCGCCGACCTGTTCTACAACCCGGACCCGGCCGCTTTCGACCGGATGGAGGCGATGGGAGTGCTCGCAGTGGAGATGGAGGCCGCCGGCCTCTACGGGGTTGCAGCCGAAAAAGGGGGCCGAGCCTTGACCATCGCCACGGTCTCCGATCACGTCAGGTCCGGCGAGTCGACCACTGCACAGGAACGGCAGGAAACCTTCGACGAGATGGTCGAAATCGCCCTCGACGCCCTGATTCGCGACTCTGCCCGATAAGGCGTAACTCGCCGAAATCCTTTATCTTCTCTAAACGTCGGGTCAGCGAGATTCCGCGAGTTTGGTCGCATTTACGGAGATGAAACAGTGAAGAGAGTTCCTCATGTGCTTTTCGTGGCCGCCTTGACGGTCGTCGCGCTCGCCGCTCCGGCGGCCGCCCAAGAGACACCGCCTTCGATCCCGACACCGACCACGGTGTCGATCACATCACCCTTCGTCGGCGTCGCGGTGAAGCCTGGCGACAGCGCCACCTTCGCCGTGACAGTGGCAGCACCCCCCGGTGACCGTGTCGGGCTCGCCATCGAGGGCCTACCCGAAGGGTGGGAGGGCGAGCTGAGGGGCGGGGGCTTCGTGGTCGATTCCGTCCAGGTAGATGCCACCGGTCAGGTTGCTCTCGAACTCCAGGTCGACGTCCCGCCCGACGCCGCCGAGGGCGAGTACCCGATTTCCGTGGTCGCCAACGCAGGTTCGGGCAACGACCAGTTGGATCTTGGGATCAGAGTCGCGGCCACCGTGGGCGGCAGCGTTTCGATGAGCACAGAGTTTCCGGCGCTGCAGGGCCCGGCGGACTCGACGTTCAGTTTCGATCTTTCGTTGGTGAACAACACTCCATCCGAGGTCCAGTTCGGTCTTTCTGCCTCGGGCCCTGAGGGCTGGCTCACCGAGATCAGGCCGTCGGGTGAGGCTCAGGCCTCGACGGTGACCGTGGCCGCGGGAGAGACTGCGACAGTCACGGTGTCGGTCGACCCAGCGGACGCCGCTCCAGCGGGCGAATACGTGGTGACGGCGAGAGCGGAGGGTGGCGGCCTCTCGGCCGACTCCGAGCTCGGGGTTCAGATCACCGGCTCGTTCGCTGTCGACATCAACACCGTCAACGAGGCGCTCAACGTGACGGTGCGGGGCGAGGAGGCAACCGACCTACCTCTGGTCGTGACCAATTCCGGCACCGCCCCCCTGGTCGGGGTGACCATGACCGCCACCCCGCCGCAGGGTTGGGACGTCGCCTTCGATCAGGACGTGCTTCAGGGTTTGGAGCCCGGTCAGTCGGCGCAGGTCACCGCCACGATCACCCCCTCGGGTGATGCGATCAACGGCGATTACGTGATCACATTCAGTGCTGGTGTTGCCGAGGCGACGGACCAGGTGGACGTGCGGGCAACCGTGGAGACATCGGCCATCTGGGGCCTGGTCGGGATAGCGGTGATCGTGGTCGCCCTTGTCGGGCTCACCATGGTGTTTCGCCGCTACGGCCGGAGATGACCTTGGCGGAAAAAGTCATCGAGGTCGAGGGCCTGGTCAAGCACTACGGCGACCGGGTCGCGGTCGACGGGATCGACTTCAACCTGTCACACGGGGAGATCTACGGAGTGCTCGGCCCCAACGGGGCGGGCAAGACGACGACCATCCTGATGCTCCTCGGGCTCACCGAGCCGACTGATGGCACCGTCCGGGTATGCGGCCTCGACCCGGCGTACGACGCCATCGGGGTCAAGCGACGCGTCGGTTATCTCCCCGACTCTGTCGGCTTCTACGACGACCTGACCGGCAGACAGAACCTGCGTTACACGGCGAGGCTCAACGAGCTCGAGCCCGACGAGGCCGAGGATCGGATCTCGCAGCTGCTGATCGACGTTGGCCTCGACTACGCCGCCGACTTCGAAGTGGGCACCTACTCCCGGGGCATGCGCCAACGGCTCGGTGTTGCCGACACTCTGGTCAAAGACCCGGATGTGGTGATTCTCGACGAGCCGACCACTGCCATCGACCCCGAGGGCGTGGTCGAGATCCTGGCTCTCATCTCTCGCCTCGCCCACACCGATGGCCGGGCGGTGCTCATCTCGAGCCACCTCCTGAATCAAGTGCAACAGGTCTGCGACCGGGTGGGGATCTTCGTCGAGGGCAGGATCGTGGCTCAAGGAACACCCGACGAGCTCGCTGCATCGCTCTCTGAGGGAGGGTCGGTTTACGAATTCGTGGTGGAGGCCACCGAGGCCCAGATCAGGGACGCGGTCCAGTCCGGATTCCCCCAGGCCGGTGAGGATGCGATCGGGATCACCGAGACCGGGCCGTTCAAGTGGCGGGTCGCCCTGCCGGAGCGGGACATCTCCGGCGTGGTCCGAGCCCTGGTGGAGGCCGACCTCGAGGTGAAGCAAATCCGCGATCTGGGAACGAACCTCGACGAGATCTACCGCCGCTACTTCCGTGAGCATGAGCAGGAGGCGGTGAGCGCATGACAGCGGTAGCCGCCCCGGCGCAGGCCACCTGGCAGCGGGAGCGCCCGGGTTGGGTGGAAGTCGCCCGCAAGGAGTTCACCGACCACCTGTTGTCGGTGCGATTCTTCATCCTCCTCCTCATCCTCGGCCTGGTGGCGGTGGGTACTGTCTATGGGGCGGCGAGTGCGCTTCGGGAGTCGGCCCAGGATGCGTCCGACGCGGGGATCAGCGTGTTCCTCCGGCTGTTCACGGTAAATGCGGACCCGATCCCGTTCTCGTTCATGACGATCCTCGGGTTCCTGCTCCCGGTGTTCGGCATCGCATACGGGTTCGACGCGATCAGCGGAGAGCGATCGCGGGGCACTCTGCCTCGACTCGTCTCCCAGCCCATCCATCGCGACGACGTGATCAACGGCAAGTTCGTCGCCGGGTTGGCGATCATCGGTCTGACTCTCACCGTCGTGACGTTGATCGTGGCCGGGGTCGGCATATTCGCCCTCGGCGTGGTACCCGAGCTGAGCGACACCTTCCGCCTGATCACCTGGCTCCTGGCCTCGTTCGTATACGTGGCGGTGTGGCTTGCGTTGTCCATGCTGTGCTCGGTTGTGTTCCGCGCCGCGGCCACATCGGCGATCGTCACCATCGGGATCTGGCTGGCCCTCTACTTCTTCGGGAGCCTGTTGTTCACCTTGCTCGCCGACGTCATCAACCCGGTGGATCCCTCGAATCCGGTCAGCGAGATCAACAATGTCCGTATCGAAACCAACGTGTCGCGCTTGTCTCCGGTGGTCCTCTACAACGAGTCGGCGACTGCGCTGCTGGTACCCGAGGTCCGCACCCTGGGTTTTGTGACCTTGGAACAGATCGATCGAGCGATCGTCTCCGAGCTCTCGTTTCCCCAGAGCCTGTTACTGGTGTGGCCGCAATTGGTGGCCATGGTGGCGATCACCGTGGTCCTGTTCGCGATCGCCTACATCAAGTTCATGCGCCAAGAGGTGAGGGCCTGACCGCTCTCGCCTTTGCTGACACACCATTCTGTCGCGCCGTTCTCGACCTATAGGTCAAGAACGGCGCGAGAAAAGGGTTCGAGCCGGAATATCGTGCCTTCGCTCATGTCTGTGGACCGTGCCCTGTCCCGTCGCGCATTCACCGATGCGGTGCCGCTGTTCATACCCGCCATCCCTTTCGCGTTGGTCCTCGGCCTGGCGATCACCGAGACCGGGATGAACCCGCTCGTTGGGTGGTCTAGCTCCCCGATCATCTTCGGCGGGGCTGGCCAGCTCACCCTCATCTCGTTGCTCGGCACCGGCGCGTCGGTGGTGGCGGCGATAACGGCCGGTCTGGTGGTGAATGCCCGTCACCTCATGTATTCGGCCGCGCTGGCCCCGGTGTTCCAGACCCAACCTCGCTGGTTCCGCTGGTTCGGGCCGTATCTCCTCATCGATCAGCTCTTTGCATTGTCAACGTTTCGCAGCAACGACAGCCCGGAGGAATTCCGCACCTACTACCTGGTGGCCGGCATGACCTTTTGGGTCACCTGGCTGGCAACCACGGCGCTCGGGCTGCTGCTCGGGCCGGTGGTCCCCGTGGCCTGGCACCTGGAATTCGCCGTCCCCGTCCTTTTCATCGGGCTTCTGGTCCTCGGCATTGACAACCGGCCCAAGGTCGTGGCGGCCGCGGTGGGGGCGGCGGTCACCTGGCTCACGGCTGGGCTTCCCAATCGCGGTGGGCTCCTCATCGGGTCAGTGGCCGGGATCCTGGCCGGGACGGTGGCGGCAAGGCTGAGCCGTGACTGACCTCGCCGCAATCGTCGTCGTCGGGATCGGGACCTACATCAGCCGGGCTCTGTTCATCGTGTCTCTTTCCGGCAGGAAGATCCCAGATGGCGTGCTGGTGGCCCTGCAGTTCGTGGCGCCGGCGGTTCTCGCTGCCCTCGTGGTTGCGTTGCTCACCGATTCCTCGGGGCAGGTCGAAATCGGTCTCCCCGAGTTGTCAGGGCTCGTCATCGGGGCAATTGTCGCCTTCAGGACCAGGAGTCATGTCTGGACCCTGGTGGCCGGGATGTCTGCGTTCTGGTTGGTGGATCTCCTCGTCTGACACCGCGAATCATCGACCCCGGTTCCTGGGGCAGGGGGTAACCCCGCGTTGTTACTTTGGGTCGAACGATGGATGTCGACAGACGACATCCTGTAATTGGGAGGAGACCATGACCGACACGGTGGATCGAAAGCAGTCGAGCCCGGGCGCATCCGGTCTCGATTCCTTCTTCAAGCTCTCCGAGCGTGGAACCTCGGTGAGCACCGAGATCCGCGCCGGGTTCACCACTTTCCTGGTGATGGCCTACATCATCTTCGTCAACCCGAGCATCCTCAACTCCGACTTTGGCTTCGGTGATGCGGCAGCAGTGGCCGCGGCTACCGCCTTGGTGGCGGGCCTGCTCTGCATCCTGATGGGGGTTGTAGCCAATGTCCCGATTGCGCTGGCGGCAGGCCTGGGGATCAA
Organism: Acidimicrobiia bacterium; assembly: GCA_044867525.1. Taxonomy (GTDB): domain Bacteria; phylum Actinomycetota; class Acidimicrobiia; order Spongiisociales; family ZC4RG35; genus JALYNX01. The sequence goes on from JBIOVB010000107.1 coordinate 69,498, forward strand.
CGGGGTAGTCGCCTTCGGCCTCGTGCTTGGACAGGGCCTGACTCCGGCTGGGGCGATGGGCGTGATCGTGATCGAGGGCTTGGTCGTCCTCGCCCTGGTGGTGGTCGGGCTACGGGAGGCGATCATGAACGCCGTCCCCATGTCGTTGAAGCGGGCAATCGGGGTCGGGATCGGGCTCTTCATCCTCTTCATCGGATTCGTCGATGGAGGCCTGATCGGGCACGGCGACCCGGACGGTCCGGTGCCGGTAGCGTTCATCTTCCCGAACACCATGGGAGCATGGCTGACCCTGATCGGGCTTCTGATCACACTCATTCTCTACGTGCGCAAGGTGCGTGGCGCTTTGGTGATCAGCATTCTCCTGACAGCGATAGTGAGCTTGATCATTGGTTTCACGGACGTCCCCGAACAACTGGCGACGACTCCCAGCTTTGCCACTCTCGGTGACTTCGACCTGGGCAACGTCTTTACCCAGCTCGGTCTTGTCGCTGCTCTGTTGACCATATTCAGCCTCATGCTCACCGACTTCTTCGACACCATGGGCACCGCGACGGCGATCGCCGAGCAAGCCGATCTCATCGACGAGGACGGGAAGGTTCCCGCCGTCGGCAGGTTGTTGTTCGTCGACTCGCTGGGTGCCGCCGCTGGTGGCGCCGCCGGGGTGAGCTCCAACACCAGCTACATCGAAAGCTCTGCTGGGGTCGCCGAAGGAGGCCGCACAGGTCTGACTGCCATCGTCGTCGGGTTGTTGTTTCTGGTGGCGATCTTCTTCACTCCGTTGGCTCCGTTGATCCCGCTACAGGCGACAGCACCGGTGCTGATCCTGATCGGGTTTCTCATGGCGGGCTTGATCAAGGGAATCGACTTCGATGACATCGAGGAGGGCTTTCCGGCCTTGCTCACCATGATCCTCATGCCGTTGACGTTCAGCATCACCGTCGGCATCGGTGCCGGGTTTGTGATGTTCGTCCTGATCAAGTTGATCAAGGGCAAGTTCCGCGAGGTCCACCCCTTGATGTGGGTGGTGGCTGTGGCCTTCCTGATCTACTTCGGGCAGGCGGTGCTGGGGCAGGCAATCTCAGCCTGAACTGGGGCTGATGCGGAGGGCGGCGTCGGGGACGCCGCCCTCGTCGCGTTAGGAGGACCGTTGATGCGGTTAACTTCGGTGGCAGTCATGGCTGAGCTCTCCGCCAGTGCACGCGCCAAGCTCCCCAACAGCGCTTTCGCGTATGTCGACGCTCAGGGAAACCGCCGGCTCCCAATCAATGACGAGGCCCACGTCCGCAACGCCCTATCCCGGTTCAATCAGGTCAAGTTCGAGAATGACGCCGCCCGGGAGCGGGCCTTTCGCAAGGTCCTGACCGCAGCGACCAAATATGGCATAGCTCCTGTCGGGTTTGTCGCCCGTCAGCTCAGGGAGGCGGCCGCCAGGGCGGGCTCGTCCGACCTTCCCTCCGGTCCGGTGACATTCCTCTTCAGTGACATCGAGGGCTCCACGGTCTTGGTCCAGCGGTTGGGAGATGGCTATTCGGCGGTGCTCTCCACCGTCCAGGGTCTCATCGGCTCCGCGGTCGATGCCAATGGTGGCTACGAGGTGGATGCTCGTGCCGACGAGTTCTTCGCCGCCTTCGCCGAGGCCGGGTCGGCTTTGCAGGCCGCGATCGACGTGCAGCGGTCGATGCGAAGTCACGAATGGCCAGACGGGGTCGAAGTCCGGGTTCGCATCGGCTTGCACAGCGGGGAACCGGCCCGGACAGAGACCGGCTACGTCGGGTTGCCGGTGAACACCGGGGCCCGGGTCTGCGACGCCGGGCACGGGGGCCAGATCCTGCTTTCCGCAGCGACCAGAGAAGCCCTGGGGCCAGCCACAGGGGAGGCTCAGGTCGTAGAGCTCGGTGGATTCGAATTGAGGGGGTTGCCCGAGCCAGTGACGCTCTTTCAGGCAACGGTGCCCGACTTGCCATCCGTGTTTCCGGGGTTGCGAGTCTGATGGCCCGGCGTCGGGTGGATCTCGCCGTGAGACGCAGGCGTTCGCTCGCAATGCTGATCCTCGCGGTGATCGGCTTGGTCGCCATTCCGACAACAGCCGGCGCTGCCGCCCCAGTGCCCGGTCGTTTCGTCGACGATGACGGTCATCCAGGAGAGGTGTATCTGGAGTGGCTCGCCGACCTCGGTGTGGTCGAAGGCTGCAACCCTCCCGCCAACGACCGGATTTGCCCCGAAAGAACCCTGAATCGTGCGGAAGCAGCGAAGATCCTCATCGGGACCGGGCAGCGCACCGGGTTCCTCCCGGCGATCCCGGCCGACCTCCCCGACCGTTTCGTGGACGACAACGAGATCTGGGCGGGGAGCGCCTCGAGGCTGGCGAACTTCCTCGCCCAACTCGGGGTGGTTTCCGGTTGTGATCCCCCTGCCAATCGGAGGTTCTGCCCGACTCAGTCCCTGACCCGTGGCCAGGTGGCGAAGATGATCGTGAACGTCTTCGACCTGACCGCCCCCGACTCCTACGTCTCGCCGTGGACCGACACCAAGGGCCGGTTCTACGACGAGTCGGCTCGGGTCGCCGCCTATCACCTGCTTTGGGACTCGAGCTCGGGTCGTTTCATCGGGGGGGAGGCCATCGATCGCTCAGAGTTCGCCAGGACCGTGGTGCTGGCGGCAACCGGAAATGACCTTTGTCCTCCGACGCCGTTCACCGCGGCCCGGGTTGGCTCACTCGGCCGCAGGTTCCCCAACCAGTCGTTCACCGCTTACGCATATGACACTCGAACCGGTTGCGCCTACTGGATGCATCCCGACAACCGGTTACGCACCGCCTCGGTGTTCAAGGTCATGGTCATTGCCGGGACCTTGCTCGAAGCTCAGAACGATGAACGCGGGGTCTCCTCATGGGAGTGGGGACAGCTGGTGCCGATGATCACCGAATCGGCGAACAACCCGGTGCGGGCCCTGTGGAGCCACTTTGGAGGCTCGCCCTGGTTCCGCCGCCAGGCGCAGTTGTACGGTCTCACCGAGACCAGCCCGGTCGGGGATTCCGGTGGGGTGTGGGGTCGTACCACGACTTCGGCCAAGGATCAGGCCGATCTGTTGCGTCAGGTGTTGAGAGGGGAGTGGGGTCCGCTGGAAGAGCCATATCGATCCCGGGCCTGGGACCTGATGACCTCGGTCGTCCCCTCACAGACCTGGGGCGTGACCGGTGGTGTGCCGGCGGGCTGGGTGGTGGCACAGAAGAACGGGTTTGCGGGTCACATCGCGAACTCGGTCGGTTTCGTGCGCCAGCCCGATGGCGAGGAGGGGTATGTGATCGCCGTGCTCAGCAACGGATGGTCTGACTGGCATCGGGGCGTCCCGGTCGTGGACGAGATCTCGGGCTGGGTCTCCGGAAAGCTCGCTCGGTGAGCCCAAGGATCGAAGCAAGTGCCTGAGGTCGACCCCCACCTATTCGTGATCTTTGGCGGCACCGGTGATCTCGCCGAGCGCAAGCTGATTCCGTCCCTCTACCGGCTAATGGCGGAACAGGGTGCCACCGAAAAGTCCTTGGTTCTCGGTGTGTCCAGGAAAGACGTGGGCGACGATGCCTATCGGAAGTGGACTATCCACGCGCTGGCGGCGAGTGGCCAGTCCGGTGAGGACGTGGCCCGATGGTGCCAGTCGAATGTCTTTCAGCAGCAAGTCTCGGATCAGACAGAGGGCTACCTCGACCTCAGCAAGCGGGTAGAGGCGATCGAGTTGGAGCGCGGCCTGCCCGGGAACAGGGTCTTCTACCTGGCAACACCACCCCGGGCATTCCCGTCGACAATCGAGGGGCTGGGGAACGCGGGCTTGAACCAGAGTGCGGGGTGGACCCGGGTGGTGGTCGAGAAGCCTTTTGGCACCGATTTGGAAACGGCTCGTGAGCTGAATGAGATCCTGCTCGCGGGTTTCGACGAGTCACAGATCTTCCGCATCGATCATTACCTGGGCAAGGCGACGGTCCAGAACCTCCTCGGTTTCCGGTTCACCAACCCCATGTTCGAGCGGCTGTGGAATCGGGATCTGGTCGACCACATCGAGATCACGGTCGCCGAGGATGGTGGGATCGGTGATCGCGCCGGCTACTACGAGCATGCGGGAGTTGTGCGCGACATGGTCCAGAACCATCTCACCCAGCTTCTCGCCCTTGTCGCCATGGAGCCACCGAATGTCTTCGATGCTGACCGAATCCGTGACGAGAAGGTCAAGGTGATCAAGGCGATCGCACCGATCAAAACCCATGATGTGGTGTATGGCCAGTACGGCTCAGGAGGATCCGGCGGGTCAGTTCCCGGTTACCTGGAGGAGAGCGGGGTCTCCGCCGACTCCCTGACCCCGACCTTCGTGGGAATCAGGCTGTTCGTCGACTCCTGGCGCTGGCAGGGCGTGCCTTTCTTTCTTCGCACCGGGAAGCGGCTTCCCGGTCGCTTCACCCAGGTCGCGGTCACATTTCGCAAGCCGGCGTTGTGCATGCTTCATGGGCTGACAGACGATTGCGCCTATCCCGACGTGCTCCTGATCATCCTCGAGCCGGACGAGGGATTCTCTCTCAGGTTCAACGTGCGCTCACCCAAGGACGAGGACAGGGTCGACTCCCAGGCGCTCCATTTTCGCTACTCGGATGTGTACGACGAGCTGCCTCCCGCCTACTTGACCCTGATTCTCGACATCCTCGAAGGTGATCAGACGCTGTTCGTCAGGGCAGACGAGGTCGAGGCCTCCTGGCACGTCTACGACCCGGTTCTGGCTCATATGCCGGCGCCGATCGTGTACGCGGCCGGTACCTGGGGCCCGGTTGCCATGGACCAGGGATTGCCGATTGGAGGTGAGGACTGGCGGCACCGGCGCTGAAGGAACGCTTGGCCTTGCAACGCAGACATGGGACACTCGCCCGAATGTTTCGCCGGTTGACGAGTCTGGTTGCCCTGACGGTGGTCGCATTCTCGGTTTTCGCGACCGCAGCTGCCTCTGCCGCTCTCCCCCCGGGCGGCACCTTTATCGATGATGACGGTGACGTTCACGAGGGCTCGATCGAGGCCATATATGCCGCCGGCCTCACCGTCGGATGCGACGAGCGGGGCATCCGCTACTGCCCGGACATCGGGGTCACCAGAGGGCAGATGGCGGCGTTTCTCGCTCGCGCTCTGAATCTTCCCGCATCCTCGGACGACCGGTTCACCGATGACGATCGCTCAGAGTTCGAAGGAGCGATCAACAAGGTGGCCGCCGCCGGGATCACAGTCGGCTGCAACCCTCCGGCCAACACGCGCTTCTGCCCCGATCGGCGGGTGACCAGGGCGGAGATGGCCACGTTCCTGGTGCGGAGCTTCCCCAACCGGATGCCGGCCACCGCCCCGGACGCGTTCGTCGACGACGACGCCGACGTTCATCAAGGGAACATCAACCGCATCGCTGCCGCCGCCATCACCCTGGGGTGCAACCCGCCGACCAACAATCGCTACTGCCCTGGTGACCATGTCACCCGGGGGCAGATGGCCACGTTCCTGACCCGGGCCCTCGGGCTCCAGTCGGACAAGCCCCCACCCCAGCTCCCGATCGAGCGGGTGTCCAGCTTCACCACGTTCTACAGCTGCTGTGAGGACCGGGTGATCAACATCAGGGCAATGGCCCGCCAGATCAACGGGTATGTGGTCATGCCCGGTGAGACCTTCTCGGTGGACCGGATTGCCGGGCCCCGCACCACCGCCAAGGGATACGTGCCGGCCCCATACATGCAGGGCGGCCAGGGCCATTGCTGCGCGGTGGGGGGCGGGGTGAGCCAGTTCGGCACCACGATGCACAACGCGGTGTTCTGGGGCGGCTACCGGGTGGTCGACCATCAGCCGCACAGCGGGTGGATCTCCCGCTATCCCCTGGGGATCGAGGCGACTCTCGTGTATTCGTCCATCGACTACAAGTTCATCAACGACACCGTGACCCCGGTCTACATTCGGGCTCTCGCCTCCTCCTCCTCACTCACCATCGAGTTGTGGGGAAACCAGGGCGGGTGGCGGGTCCGGGGCTCGCACCCCATCGGATCACGTAGCTCGTCGATCACGGTCCTCGATCGTGGAGGGTCGAACGCGAAGCGGGTCACGGCACGGGTCACCGGCTCGGCGCCGGGATCGGTGAGGGTGATCCGGACCCTGACCCAAGGCGGGGTCGCAACTTCACAAGCCTGGAATTGGTTCTACTTGAGCTGAGCCGAACGGCGGCCCGGGCAAGCCCGTCGCGTAGCCTGCCAGCATGATCGTCGACGCCGCCATCTACAGGCACGGGCACCGTGAGCCTGGGCCCTTCGACTTCGAGGAGGCCGGTCGACTTCGGGCGGACCCGGCGACCTCGGTGTGGGTGGGTCTCTACGAGCCCACTGAAGAGGAGTTCGAAGCGGCGCGCAAGGCATTCGATCTCCACCCCCTTGCGGTGGACGACGCGGTCAACGCCCATCAGCGGCCCAAGCTCGAGACCTATGGCCAGACTCTGTTCGTCGTCACCAAGCCGGCCAGGTATGTCGATCCGGTGGAGATCATCGAATTCGGCGAGATCCTGCTCTTCGTCGATCCCGACTTCGTCGTCGCGGTGCGTCATAGGGAAGCAAGTCAGCTGGTGCAGGTGCGTCAGGAGTTGGAGGCTGATCCCGAGCGGCTGCTACTCGGCCCGGGAGCAGTCCTGCACGCGATCTTCAATCAGGTGGTCAGGGACTACGGCAAGGTTCTCGACGAGTTGGAAGCCGATGTGCTCGAAGTGGAGAGGGAAGTCTTTTCCGAGGGCGGCGACCTGGAGCGGATATACCGGCTCAAGCAGGAAGTGATGAGCTTCCAGTTCGCCGCCGAGCCGCTGGCCGAGCCCCTGCTCCGGCTTGCTGGAGACGATTTCGCAGCGATACATCCCAAGCTCAAGCCCTACTTCCGTGACGTCAACGACCATCTGTTGCGCGTCGTCGACCGGATCCACGGCTATCGGGACATGTTGACCTCGATGCTCGCCGCAAACCTCACCCAGGTCAGCCTCCGCCAGAACGAGGACATGCGGAAGATCTCGGCCTACGTCGCGATCGCTGCGGTCCCCACGTTTCTCGCTGGGATCTGGGGGATGAATTTCGAGTTCATGCCCGAGATCGACGAGGTGTGGGGCTATCCCCTGGCGCTGCTGGTTATGGCCGGAGCCTGCACCTTCCTCTACACCCGGTTCAAGAAGTCGGGCTGGCTATGAGGATCACGCGGTCAACAAAACCACCCCGAGAGTGATCACCCCGACGCCGAGGGCGATTGCGCCCATGTAGACGAGGGCGATGAGGCGGTTCGGGGAAGTGCGTCCCTCACCAACGGCCGAGAGGAAGAAGCCTGCCGGCATGAGGATCGCGGCCAGAGGTATCGCCGACGTGCCGGCGAATTCGCCGAGACCGTCGAGCGCGACGGCGTCGGCGTAGAGGAGGGCGACGAGGGAGAGGATCACGAGGACTCCAGCATGGGCATGGCCCGCGCGGAACGAGGCTTTCTGAAATTCCGTGAAGGTTGCCTTGCCACGAAGTATGCCGAGCATGAAAACGCCGCCGTATTCCACTGCCGCGACTGTGAGCAGGAGGACGCCTGCGGTGCTGAGTGTGGCTGCTGACAATTCCATGTCTCCTCCTCTTCCACGAGCCTTTGCCACAACCTACGGTGCCGCCGGATACGATCGGCCCTGGCGGTCGAGACAGTTGAGGAGTATTGAGTGGCGATCATCTCACGTGGGTTCACGGGTCGCCGGCCACAGGTCGATGACCCGAGCAGGCTCCCGCCCGGGCAGTACATCACCGCCGACTTTCCGGTGCTGTCCGCCGGTCCCACACCCCGGACCAGGCTCGACGAATGGACCTTCGAGATTCGGGGCTTCCCTGGGGAGCCGAGGTCATGGTCGTGGAACGACTTCACAGCCCTCCCAGCCGAGACGTTCACAGTCGACATCCACTGCGTCACCAAGTGGTCGAAGTTCGACACCGTTTGGACCGGCGTCTCAGTGGACCGCCTGCTCGATGGATTGGATCTCGGCGAGACGAAGTTCGTCAGCGCCTTCTGCGACGGGGGCTACACCACCAACCTCCCGCTTGCCGAGGTGATGGGTGGGAAGGCATGGGTGGCATACCAATACGATGGCCAGCCTCTCGAGCCGGCTCACGGCGGCCCGGCGCGCTTACTGGTCCCTCATCTCTACTTCTGGAAGAGCGCCAAATGGGTCCGCGGCCTGGAACTGCTCGTCGAGGACCGACGGGGGTTCTGGGAGACCTATGGCTACCACAATCACGGAGACCCATGGCGGGAACAGAGGTATTGGGGCGACTGAACTGGCTGGCGGCCTCGGTGACCGAAGTCCGCCCCGAGACCCACCGGGTGAGGAGCATCGTGTTCGAATGCCCGGGCTGGGAGGGGCACCAGGCAGGTCAGCATGTCGATGTCCGGCTGACCGCCGAGGACGGGTACCAGGCCCAACGCAGCTACTCGATCGCCTCCGCCCCCGAGGACGACCACCTGGTGCTCTCGATCGAGCGACTGCAGGATGGCGAAGTCTCCCCGTACCTGGTCGATGTCGTGGAGCCAGGTGACCAGCTCGAGATGCGGGGCCCGATCGGCGGCTACTTCATCTGGGATGGAGAGGAACCGCTCATGATGATCGCCGGGGGCTCCGGCGTAGTGCCGTTTCGAGCCATGATCCGCCACCGACGGGCAATGGGCTCGCTCGCCCCAGCCAAGCTCCTGTACTCATCGAGATCGTGGGAGGACGTGATCTACAGGGACGATCTTGCTGACCCGGGGCCTGGGGCCGAGGTGATCCATACCCTGACCCGGTCCCGGCCCGGGGACTGGGATGGCTACCAGCGACGTGTCGACACGGAGATGCTCGCCGATGTCGTCTTCCCGCCGTCGTCCAGGCCCTGGATCTTCATATGCGGCCCGACGGCGTTCGTGGAGACGGCAGCCGGAGCATTGGTCGACCTAGGCCACGATGCGGCGATGATCAGGACCGAGCGATTCGGGCCCACCGGCTGACCCCTTAGAAGTCCCTACGTCCGTTGAAGTGGGCAACCACCTCGGGCCGGGTGGGCTGGTACACCGCCACCCGGTGCCCGCCACTGGTGCGAAACGAGCAGCAGGGGCCCTGCGGGATCTCGAACACCCCTTCCGGCTCCCATCCCTCGCTCTCCAGGCGGGTGAGCGTTGCCGCTAGGTCGGCCACCCGATAGATGAGGATGGGGCGCTCGCCTTCGACGTGGTCGGTGAAGAGGAGGTCGGGCGGCATGGGGGACATCCGCACCATGGCGACCCGGGTGTTCCACTCCTGGATGGCGAAAATCAACTCGCCACCGAGCACACCGCTGAAGTAGGAGGCGTCGGCGGCCACATCCCGGCTCGGGATGTAAAGGAAGTCCAGCGAGTCGAAAGGGGTCGTTGTGTCTACCCGCCGATTATCGCCTCGCCGCCTTGTCGATGCTCAGAGACCAAGCCCACGAGCCAGGAAGGCGGCCATCATCCCCCGGGTCACATACTGGTTGGGGCAGAACCGGTTGTTGTCGGGTGGGTTGCATCCCTGGGTGATCCCGGCGGCAGCGAGCTTCTCGATCGCCGACTCGAACTGTGATCCGTTGTCGTCGATGAAGTCGACGCTGCCCTGATTGGTGAGACCGAGCCCGCGCACCAGGAAGGCGGCCATCATCCCCCGGGTCACGTACTGGTTGGGGCAGAACCGGTCATTGCGCGGCGGGTTGCATCCTTCGGTGATTCCGGCGGCGGCGAGCTTCTCGATCGCCCCTTCGAAGGTGGAACCATTGTCGTCGGTGAAGTCGACGTTGCCTTGGTCGGTGAGGCCGAGACCGCGCACCAGGAAGGCGGCCATCATCCCCCTCGTGACATAGTCATCGGGGCAGAACCGATCGTTACGGGCCGGGTTGCACCCTTGGGTGATCCCGGCATCGGCGAAGCGCTCGATCGCTCCTTCGAAGATCGAGGCGTCGTCGTCCCAGAACTCACCGGCGATCGAGGGCGTGTAGGTGGAGGCCTGGAAGAAGAGCTGGGTGACCCAGGTCCCGCTGCCGTCGATGTAAACCCCGAAAGCACCAAAACGGTAGGCGGGGTTCATGATGTTGGCCCGATGCCCCGGTGAGTTCATCAACATCTGATGGACCCGGGAGCAATCGGCGTCGGGATCACCCCACATCGCGATGTTCTCGCCCCAGGTGTGGGCTCCGTCGGGGAGGATGCTGGCGCGTGCCGAAGTCGACATGTGGCGAAAGTCGTTGTTCCGCATCCACCGGGAGTGGCTACGAGCTCCGGGGAACACATCCGAGGCCATTGTGAGCGGGGCGAGGCCGGCGGACGCTCGCGATGCGTTCACGGAGGCCTCCAGGCAAACCTCGTAGGCACCAGGACCCTGGTCGGCACGGACGGATAGGGCCAGGGCGGGAGCGAAGGAGGACGCGACGAGTAGGACGACAACGGCCGATCGTCGAAGGATGATTTGGAGTCCGCTTTTGGTGGCCACTGACCCTTGGAAAAAGAGGCTGTGCCCCTTTCATCGGTATCCCAAACCAGGGGCTTTAGGTGGTCGCGGGTAACCTCGCGTCGGAAGCTTTGCTCGGATCCAGAAGGTCCGACCGATCTGGGCCTGGAGGTCCGAATGAAAACCTCGCGTTTCGCCCTGCTGGGCCTGATGCTCCTGGTGGTACTTGCCTGTGGCGGGAGCTCATCGGGGGATACCACCACACCCGCGGATGACGGCGCCGGGGAAACGACGACCACCCCTACCACCGTGGCCACCACCACCGACTCGGGCGAACAGGTTTCCAGCCTCGCCGACATGCCGCAGGAGTGCCTCGACGCCTTCAGGGCCTTCCTCCAGGAGCTGGAGCCGTTGGTCGAGGGTCGGGATTTCAACCAGATGACCCAAGCGGACATGGAGGCCTTTCTCGCCGAGATCGAGCCGATCAGCGCTCCCTTGGAGGAACAGACCGCCGATTGTCCCGACGTCGACCTGAGCGCTGAGGAGAGCCTGGCTGCCATGCGTGAGTTTGCCGAAACGGAGGCACCGGGAACGGTCGCTTACTTCGCATGGCTCGAGGAGTTCATTGTCAGCTTCGGAGAAGGCGGCGGCGTGGAGGCCAGCGGGGACTGTGAGACCGACCTGGCGACTCTCGACGAATACGTGGGTCAAGGCGGGACGATGAGTGATCTACCGGTTGGCGAGCTCGCCGGGGTCGGGGCGCTGCTCACGGCGGTGAGCACCGAGTGCCCTCCCGAGCGATTCCAGGAATGGGTGACCGAGGAGGCCAACGCCACCTGGATGGCCGGGTAGCCCGTCTTCGGGCGTTGGGCTCAGCCCAGGGGCACGGAGAATCGGACCCTGCCCCCGGGCCCTTCTTCCACCGTGATCGTCCCGCCGTGGGCCTCGACGAGGCTCTTGGCTATGGCCAGGCCGAGCCCGGCGCCACCCGACTCACGGCTGCGTGAGTCGTCGGCGCGTGTGAACCGCTCGAAGGCCTTCGACTTGAACTCTTCGCTGAATCCGGGCCCCTGGTCGATCACGGTCGTCACGGCATAGTCGCCATTGCGGGAGACCACCACTTCCACGTCGCCCGACTTCGGGCTGTGCGCAACCGCGTTGGCGAGCAGGTTGCGGAACACCCTTCCCAAGGCAGCCGGGTCACCGGTGACTCCAACCCGTCCAGGAGCAGCCACTCGCAATGAGATCCCGCGACCGGCGGCCATCGGCGTCACCGCCTCCACGGCCTCGTCAGCCAGCTCCGCGAGGTCGACCTCGACATCGGACAGCTCGAAACGGCCGGCCTCGATCCTGGAGAGAAGGAAGAGGTCGTCGACGAGGTGCTTGAGATGATCCAGGTCGAGGGAGAGGCCATGGAGATACCCTGCGGGATCCGGCGCGAACCCGTCCTCGAGGGCCTCGACCGCCGCCTGCATCGAACTGAGTGGGGTGCGCAGATCGTGTCCTATCGCAGATAGCAGTATCTGGCGCTCCGACTCGGAGGTCTCGAGCTTTGAGATCATGTCGTCGAGGGCGGCCGCAGCCTGGCCCAATTCGTCGGCCCGTTCCACGCCGGTGCGAGCTGATAGGTCGCCGTCACCGACCCGCTCGGCGGTGCGGGCAATGGCGGCCAGATCGTCGGTGAGTGGACGGGCGACGGCACCTGCCACCACTCCTCCGAGGCCCACCCCGAGCAGGATGGAGACCAAGACGAGCGTGAGGTCGTGGGGCTCGATGAACATGGTGAGCGCCGCCACCGCCACTGCCGCCCCGGTCACTGCAACAGCTGCGAACGCCACCACTATGAGGCTGGTGCGAAGGGAACGGAGTCGGCCCGCTAGTCGTATCGAAGTCAACGCGGCGATGAAGGTGACGGCGGCCATCACGAAGAAGATCAGGTAGAGGCGGCGCCTGTCCTCGACGGTCACATCCATGGTGAGCTCCACGACCAAGAGGACGACTGCTAACACCAGGAGCAGAGTCCAGAGGGTCCGCCTCATGAGCCGAGGCGATATCCGACGCCCCATACCGTCTGCACCCAGCGCGGTGCCTGCGTGTCGAGCTCGATCTTCTGTCTTATCCGCCGGACGTGGACGGTCACCGTCGCCGGGTCCTGCCATTCGGGCGAGGACCCCCACACTTGCTCCAGCAACTGGCCCCGGCTGAATACCTGGCGCGGGTTCGCGGTCAGGAAGGAGAGGAGGTCGAACTCCTTGGCTGTCAGATCGACATCTCGACCCTCGACCGAGGCCACCCGCCTGGCACCATCGATCACGATCCCGTCGTATTCCACGGGCCCGGAGGGTGATTTGGGCCCCGCTCGCCGCAAAACGGTTCGCACCCTTGCCACCAGCTCCCGCGGCGAGAATGGCTTGACCACGTAGTCGTCCGCGCCGAGCTCGAGCCCGGCGACTCGATCAGTCTCCTCCGCTCTCGCGGTGAGAAGGATCACGGGCAAGTCGCCGTTGCGCCGGATCTCCGACAAGACGTCGAATCCGGAGACTGCGGGCAGCATGAGGTCGAGCACCACGAGGTCTGGTTGGAACTCCGACAGCCCGCGCCGGGCACCTTCTCCGTCCTCTGCGGTTTCGACCAGGTAGCCATCCCGGCGCAGGTACCCGGCAACGACTTCGCGAATGCGAGGCTCGTCGTCGACGAGGAGGATGCGCTGAACTTTCGAGTCCGGGGCCATGTGATCCTGGATGCTATTTCGAGCCGGTTCCTTCGCCGCCGGACGGGCGGATGGTTTCGAGAAGTTTCACCTCCGCTGCCGGAGATTTCGGATCTGACAAAGAACCATTAACTGGCTGTGAAACCGGGCCATGACCGACGTCTTGAACCCTACGTTGGCGGGAGACCCGATACCAAGGAGTGTTCGATGAGACTCGCCACGTTGTCCCTGCTGCTCGTGACCCTCGCCGCATGCGGGGGTGACAGCAGTGCCACAACCACCGCCCCGGCTCCAGAAACCACCACGACTGTGGAGATGACGGAGGAGGACGTGCTCGCCTTGGCCGAGGCGGAGGGGGACCTGGGAACCTTCCTCGCAGCCACCGAAGCGGCCGGGATCATGGAGGACTTCCACGGCGAGGGACCGTTCACCCTGTTCATCCCCACCGATGAAGCCTTCTCCGCATACCTCGAGGGTGCTGGAATGACTCAGGAAGAGGCGTTCGCCGGTGGCGAGATGCTCCAGTCAATCGTTGGCTACCACGTGGTGACCATGATGGAGGACTCCGAGATGGTGATGGGAATGGATGGGCAGACCTTCACCACACTTCAAGGTTCTCCGCTGGAAGTGACGGTCGACGGGGAGACGGTCATGGTCGGAGATGCCACCATCCTTCGCTATGACATCGAAGCGTCCAATGGCGTGATCCACGTGATAGACACCGTGCTGACCCCACCCGAGGGTTGATGACACCCCGGCGCTGGACTCTGGTTGGAATTCTGGCGGCAGTCGGTGTCGTTTCATTCCTCCTCTTCCGACCGGACACCCTGGTCACCGAGGTGGAGACCACCGAGGCCCTCGAAGACGCCTTCGCCACCTCGACATCGGCCGGGCCCACTACCACCGGCGTCGCCCCACCCGTTCAAGAGGACGCCACGTCCACGTCCACCGAGCCGCCGCAGCCGGTCCTGCTTGCCTCCGGCCAATTTGTCGGGATCGACCATTCGGCGGTGGGCACCGCCGGGATCTACGAACAGGACGGGACCTATGTGCTCAGGTTCGAGGACGACACCGACATCCAGAACGGCCCGGATCTGTATGTCTGGGTGTTGGCGGAGGGCTCGTATCAGGGGGGAGATCCTGGCGCGCACCTCGACCTGGGGAACCTGAAGGGCACCACCGGTGGGCAGAACTACGACCTACCGCCCGAGTTCGACCCGGCGCTCCACCGCACGGTGCTGATCTGGTGTCTTCGATTCTCGGTCCCCTTCGCCACCGCGCCCTTGGAATGACCGCTACCGACTCAGCGGTAGGCGAACAGATCGACGGCGTTGCCATCGTGGTCGTGGACGGTGGCGTAGCGCTGGCCCCACGGGGCGTCGAACGGGGGTAGGTGACCCTGCCCTCCCGCGCCGACCAGTTCCTCGAAGAGGAGATCGACGTCGGCGGAACTGTCACAGAGGAAGGCAAGTGCGGTTCGGGGGCCACCGTTGGTCGGCGGCTGCCAATCAGAGAACGACTGGACGCTGGCCTCAGTGTCGAGCATCACCCGTAGCCCTTCGGGTGTGGTCGCTTCGGCATGCACCTCGTCGGCCGCCTCTGCGCTGAACTCCAAGCCAAGGCGACCGTAGAAGTCGATGGCCCGTGCCATGTCGGAGACGATGATCCCGATGGCGTCGAGGCGTGGCATGCGCCGAGTCTATGGCCGTTGCGAAGAAGCGTCGGTGCGCCTAGTCGCACCTGGTCTCGACGAGGTACTCCTCGACGGACCGCCGGTATTCGTAGGAGCACTCACCCATCGACACGTCGAGGACGAAAACGTCTTCGAACCAGTCGTAGCTGCCGGTCCCTGACATCAGTACATCCCTGCTCAGGCCACACTCGTCGAACGCAAAGTCGTTTCCGACCTCGGTGGCGGTGAATGCCAGTGTCCCCCCGTTGGCGCAACCGGTGCTGGTGTCGGTGTGCCCGTCCCAGTAGTAGTACTCAGGGAGGTACCCGATCTCCCATTCGATGTCGCTGAGCATGGTCTCCGGGTCCTCTGTGTCGACCACGCCGAGCTGCGGCTGATAGGGGGCGACGACGACGCCGTCGCAGACCTCGGTCGTGGGCGGACTCCCGTCGATGATGAAAGCGGTCACCTCCTCGTCGGGGCAGGGCTCGCCCCAGCCGAAGATGACATGGGGCCCGCCATCCTTGGACATGATGTAACCGTCGGCGAGCCGGGAATGGACCTCTACCCCTTGCTGATAGGGGGTTACCGGGTCGACCGTGGACCCGAGAACCAGCACCGGGATCCCGTCTGCGGTCAGTGGCGGCGGCCGCCCCCCTGTCGCCTTGTGTGGCCAGAAGGCGCAGGGGAGGTCCCCGTAGTACACCGAGGCGAGGCGCAATCCCTCAGGCCCGGGGGCGGCGTCGACGTAACGCTTGACGCTGTCTTCCGGTGTGGCGCCGTAGGCGTAGTCCAGGCACTCCACCCCGTAGTACATGGCATCCGACCAGGTGGGGTCTTCGATCACCTCCTGGGTTTGTGGGTCGAGACCGAGATTGACGTTGAGAAGGCGGAGCAGTGGTACCAGGTCGTCGTCCCCGCCCCATGCAGAGAGCGCCCGGAGGAAGAGCATTCGGTCGTACTCCTCGTAGAGGTGCCCGCTGGCGATGGCCTCCAGGTCACCGAGACCGAGTGACCTGCTGGTGGCGGTGCCGTCGGGCAGCGGGAACTCGGCGCTGAGCTCGCCCTCCAGTAGCTGGGCGTAGAGCCGGTCATAGGTGTCGCCAGCGGCCATCCCGAAGTCATCGGCGCACCCGTCGTCCTGGTCGCACGCCTCGAGCATCAGGTCGAGGGTGCGGCTGGACGCAGCCGCCATCTCCTGGTGGTAGGTGATGCCCTCCAGGGTGAGGTCCACCACCCCATCGAGGATCAGCCGGTCCAGGTTTTCGGGGTGGGTCGCGGCATAGGTCTGCCCGAACTGGGTTCCGTAGCTCTCTCCGAACACGACGAACTCCCGAAAGCCGAAGGTCTCCCGGAAAACCTCCAGGTCCTCGACGGCCTGCGCGGTAGAGACATAAGCGAGCTCCTCGGGATCCCCCATCTCGGCGACACAGTCGGCGGTGAAGGTCTCGGCCGCCTCGACCAGGAGGTTGATCCCGGCCGCGGAGGCAGCATCACCCGGAGCTCGGAGGTAGGCGTTGGCGGCCTGAGGGCAGGTCAGCCCGCCGGAGCTGGCGATCCCCCGTTGGTCGAAGAAGACGATGTCGAACTGTCCTGCGATCGCCGGGTCGTAGAGATCGGTGTAGCCATCGGCGGAGGAGATCCCGGATGTGCCCGGGCCCCCGGTGACCGTGACGAAGGCGCCTCGACTCTCACCGGCGGATGGAAGCACGGCGAAGGTGACGCCAATTGTCCTCGCGTCGTCCGGGTTGAAGTGGTCGAGGGGCAACTCCATCGTGACGCAGGTGAACACGGAATCGGGGCAGAGCTCGCCGCCCAGGGATTCCAGGATCTCGGTCGTCGTCGCCTGGCTTGCCGTCGTTGTCGTAGCTGAAGTGGACTTGGTCGTCGGCGACGCGAGGGTGGTCGTGGGATCAGCCTGGGAGGTGCATGCGGCGAAGGCCACGAGGAGGGCGACACATCCCGTTTTCACGGCGGCAATGTACTTTGGCGGGATGAACGTGGCGGAAAGGGCCGGGAAGCTCCTCGACGAGCTGAGCCGCCGCTGATGGATTCCGACGCAGTCGATTTCGAATGGAAGGGTGGCTTTGGCAACGAGGAGGTCAACGCCCTCCACGCCGAGGCCTTCGAGACCCGGGTGTTCGACGACGACTGGCTGGCGCTTCTCGAAGAGCACTCACTGGGATGGGTGGTGGCCAGGGGCGGGTCGCAGCTGGTCGGATTCGTGAACGTGATCTGGGACGGCCAGGTCCACGCCTGGATCCAGGACTTGATGGTGGCGACGGTGGAGCGTGGACGTGGGGTCGGTACCCGGCTGGTGGGGATCGCCCGTGAGGAGGCGAAGCAGGCAGGGTGCGAGTGGCTCCATGTCGACTTCGACGACCACCTGCGTTCGTTCTATTACGACGCCTGCGGGTTCATCCCCACCAATGCCGGGTTGATCGACCTGACCCGATGAGAGTCAGGCCGCCGACGCCTGAGTCGACCGGGATCGGTTCACAGCCAGGATCACGAAGCCGAGGGCCCCGATTCCGAGATGGAGCAGGTTGTCCGCGTTGTTGATCGCAAGGATGTTGGCCTGCGTGTCCATCAGCATCACTCCGAGCACACCAACCAGGAAGTAGGCAGCGGAAAGGATCAAGACCACCGACCGGGCACCGGCTTCGGTGGCGCGCGCCCCGAGCAGGTAGACCGCTCCCAGCATCAGGTGGACCACGTTGTGCGCCGGGTTGATCTCGAAGAAGAGAAGGTGATCCCCCTCCATCCCGAAGAAATCACCTAACCCGGTGAGTACGAATCCCACCACCCCGATCGCTAAGAACACCCAACCCAGGATCTTTGCGTACGTCTTGACGTAGCTCATCATTGGCTCCCTTCGATACCAGAGCATGTCGCCCGGTATTCGGAGCCACAGCTGTCGGCGGATGGGTGGTTCGGTCTCTGGGCTCAGTGGGACTCGGTCAACCGGCGCTGCAGCATTTCCAGCTCGTGGTCAGCGCCGACCGCCGTCAGTGTGCGTCATTCCAGGCCTCGACTTGACGCTGCACCGCAGCCGCGTCGAACCAGGTGTTCTCGTACTCGATCAAACCACCGCGGAGACGGAAGAGATGGAGGATTCTGATCTCGACCCGGGCTCCTCCGCCCTCGATCCCGGCCCACTGGCCAGCAACGTGTCCGGTCACATTGGATTCGTCCACTACCCAAAGGCCGTCGTCGGAGCTGAACCGGCGCACCGAGACGAAATGGACGTCGGGGATGGCGTCGATGATGTCGGAGTACACCGCGCCTACCGCGTCCTTCCCGTGGACCGGGCTCAACGGATGGGTCACGTCGTCCCAGACGATGTCGTCGGTATAGGTGGCCAGAGTGCCCGGCACATCGTGGGCGTTCTCGGCGGCGAAGTGGCGGTCGATGATGTCCATCGGCAATTTCTAGCGTGGTACGCAGAGGTCGTGAGGTTCTAGCCCGTGGTCGAAGAAAGGTGGCGCAGCTTGTCGGGGTTGACTACCGCCCGCACGGTCTGGACCACCCGGTCAACAATGTCGAGCGAAAGCACCGCGACGGTTTCTCCGGACTGGTCGAGGACCACCGCTCCTGGCTGTCCGTTGACGTCCACGAGGGTCAACTTCCAGACGCCTGGCCCGGCACGACGAGCGAAGCTGGTCAGCAGTCGTGCTGACTCGAGGCCACCCCGGACCGGGGTCCTCCGCGCAGGCGCCTTGCCCCCGCCGTCTCCGTACATGACGGCGTCATCGGCGAGCAGACGCACCAGGCCGTCGGTGTCACCGTCTTCAACCGCGGCGAAGAACTTCTCCGCAAGCGCCCAGCGCTTCTCGACGGAAGACTCGAATCGGGGCTTGCCCTGCTGGACCTTCTCCCTCGATCGCACGGCCAACTGACGGCAATTGGCTTCGTTCTTTCCGATGATCTCGGCGATCTCGTCATATCCATACCCGAAGACATCCCGGAGCAGGAGCACCGCTCGCTCCGGCGGAGTCAGCCGCTCGAGGAGGACGAGAAATGCCATCGAAAGGCTGTCGGAGAGCTCAGCATGCTCCTGAGGATCAAGAGTGGGCTCGGTCACGATGGGCTCGGGGAGCCATTCCCCCACGTACTCCTCGCGGCGGACCCGAGCCGAACGCAAATGGTCGATCGAGAGGCGGGTCATCACTGCGCAGGCGTAGGCACGACGGGATTGGATCTCGGTCCCCCGCTGCACCGCGTCGTGGACCCGGAGGAGCGTCTCCTGGATCAAGTCCTCGGCATCGTTCACGCTCCCGGTCATGCGGTAGGCAATCGAAAAGAGCAGAGGCCGGAGCGAGGCGTCGGTCTCGTCGCGCTCCGGTTCAGGGGAGGGGGCAGCGGGCATATGTCCTCTAGGACGAGATGACACCCCGGATTGTGACACCCGATGCTGGTTGTCACAGAGCCGGGACCTGTCTCGTCTCAGGTTGGTAGAACGGAAGGAGAAGCCGATGAGAGTTTTCATAGCCGGAGCAACCGGCGCCATCGGACATCGGCTGGTGCCGTTGCTGGTCGACGCCGGCCACCAGGTGACGGGGACCACCCGGACCCCCGCGAAGATGGATGGCTTGCGACTGGCGGGAGCCACCCCACTCCTGCTCGACGGCCGCGACGGCCCTGCCGTAGGTCGCGCGGTGCTCGATTCGGCACCCGAGGTCGTGATCCATCAGATGACTGCGCTCTCGGGTGACCTCGACTTCCGCCATTTTGCGAGGACCTTCGCCGAGACCAACCGCTTGCGCACCGAGACCACCGATCGGCTGATCGAGGCCGCGGTCGAGGCCGGCGCCCGGCGCTTCATCGCCCAGAGCTTCACGGGCTGGCCAAACGAGCAGAGCGGGAGCCGGGTGAAGACCGAAGAGGATCCGCTGCTCGTCAATCCCACGGGGCCGGTCAAGGAGACGGTCGAGGCCATCCTGCATCTCGAGAGTGTGACCACGGGCTCGGCTGGGATCGAGGGTCTCGCCCTTCGGTACGGCGGCTTCTACGGCGCGGGAAACGCCCTCGGTAAGGGCGGGGCGATGCTCGAGGCGGTGGCCAAGGGTCAAGTGCCCGTCGTGGGCGGTGGGTCCGGGATCTGGTCGTTCATCCATATCGAGGACGCCGTCGGCGCAACCGCCCTCGCTGTGGATCGGGGGGCGCCCGGCGTCTACAACATCGTCGACGACGAGCCGGCCCCGGTCTCGGAATGGCTTCCCTATCTGGCAGAGGTGATCGGCGCCAGGCCACCACGACGAATTCCGGCATGGTTGGCCCGGCTCATCGTCGGGGGCCCGATGGTGACGATGATGACCAAGATCCGCGGCTCATCAAATGCCAAGGCCAAGCGAGAGTTCGGTTGGGAGCTGCGTTACCCGAGTTGGAGGGTGGGCTTCCGCGAGGGGCTATAGAGGTAGCTTCACTCGGTGGCTATCGGTCAGTCCATGCAATAGGTCTGGACGAGGGCGACTGTCCCGCCGATCCCACGAGCGAAGATGGCGTCGCGTGCGGCGATCGCGTCCGCTTCTGATCGCCGCGCTCCGGGTCGCAGACCAGTGGTTGGGATCCGCGCCGAGGGAACCGCAACCGATCAGCTACAGCCGGTTGTGTCTCCACAGGTGAGGCATACGTAGCAACTGCCGTTGCGGATCGTCATGTGGCCACAGTTGGAGCACACCGGGGCGTCGCCCATGTTCTCCTTGAGTGCAGAGTCGACGGCGGCGGCCGAACCGGCAGCCAACACCTTCTCCTTGACCTCGACCGGGGCAACGTCGACATCGTGGGCGTCCACGAAGGCGGCAGCCGCCTTGATCGCATCCATGTCGTCCTCGGCCACCGCGTCGGTCAGGTCGAGTTGGACACCAGCCTCGACAGCCATCCCCTTGGCCGGCCCGGAGAGCTCGCCGACCCCGCGGTCCGGTGGGACCTGGGCCAGCTCGTCCCGTTCCAGGTACTCGACTCCGAGGGCCCGGAACACGTAGTCCACGATCGAGTTCGCCATCTTGATATTGGAATGGCCTTCGACCATGCCCCGCGGCTCGAAGGTCTGGAAAGTGAAGGTATCGACGAACTCCTCGAGCGGCACCCCGTACTGGAGCCCCTTGGACACCGCAATGGCGAAGCAGGAGAGGATTCCCTTGAGGGTCGCCCCTTCCTTGGCCAGGTCGATGAAGATCTCCCCGAGAGTCCCATCCTCGTACTCGCCGGTGCGGAGATAGACCTTGTGCCCGCCGATCCGCGCCTCCTGGTTGTACCCGCTGCGCCGGGCCGGGAGCAGGAACCGGGGTGGCTTCATCCCCTGGGCGTAGGCCTGGGCCGGGGAGATCCCGACCGGGAGGTTGCCCCAGTGGATCGCCTTCTCGGCCTCCACCGCAGCAGTCACCGTCGGTGCCTCGTCCTCATTCTCCTCGCCCTCGTCGGATGTCGAGTTGAGGGGCTGGGCTGCCTTGGAGCCGTCGCGGTAGAGGGCCATCGCCTTCAGGCCCCACTCCCACGACATCCGGTAGGCGTCTTCGATGTCTTCGATCGTGACCTCTTGAGGCATGTTGATCGTCTTCGAGATCGCCCCCGAGATGAAGGGCTGGGCCGCGGCCATCATCTTGATGTGCCCGTAATGGTGGATGAATCGCTCTCCGTACTTGCCGTTCTTGTTGGCGGTGTCGAAGACGGAGAGGTGCTCCTCCTTGACGTGCGGGGCGCCCTCTATGGTCTGTCGGCCGCAGATGTGGTCGTTGGCCTCGTTGATCTCCTTCGAGGTGAAGCCGAGGGCACGGAGCAGGTTGAAGTCCCACCCGGTGTACTCGTCGACCTCGAATCCGAGCCGCTGCAATGTCGGCTCACCAAAGGTGAACACGTTGAAGGCATGGCGGAGCTCGAACACCGCCGGGAGCGCCTTCTCCAACTTGGCCAGGTCCTCGTCGTCGAAGCCCTTGGCGGTCAACGACTCCCTATTGACATGAGGTGCGCCGTCGATGGAGCTGGTGCCGACGGTGTACTCGACGACGTCCTTGATCTGGTCGGCGTCGTATCCGAGATGATCGAGGGCGGGAGCCACCGACTGGTTGGCGATCTTGAAGTAACCGCCGCCCGCCAGCTTCTTGAACTTGACCAGGGCGAAGTCGGGCTCGACCCCGGTGGTGTCACAATCCATGAGAAGCCCGATGGTGTTGTGGGAGACGAAGCCGTTTGCCACATAAGTCACATTGTCAGGGACCGACAGGTCGTAGGTCAGCTCCTCCTCGCCCAGTTCGGCAGTAGCCACCCGGTCGTAGAAGAAGCCGAGTAGCCGTGCCAGCTCAGCATCGCCGGTCCGCTCGTACAGTTCCTCGGCCGAGCGTCGCGAAACTAGGCCGACCCGGCTCAGCGAAAGCAGCATCGTCTTGCGCAGATGATCGTTCTCCGGGGCGAGGCGATCGACCAGATCCCGGCTGACCGGGACGTAGTCGTAGCGCGAGGCCTGACGGCTTCGGGTCGCCCGGACCGCGGCCCGCTTCCGCCCGCTCATGAAGTCGATTTTCTCTGCCCAGCTCTGCCCGTAGGAGAGGTTGAGCACCCGAAGCACCGCCAGGCGAGAGTCGCCCCATCCCGTGATATCGAACTTGCGGGTGGTGGGGATGCCGAGGGCCAGCAACAGGGTCTGCACATCGTGGGAGAACTCGACTGAGGTCGTCGACCAGGTCGGGTAGCCGCGCAAGGCGGTCCCATCGGCCTCGAACAGGCCGCGAAGAAACGCCGAGTACACACTGGGGTCGTTGCTGTGGAGCACGGCATCTGGGATATGCGGGTGCCATCCCTTACCGGTGTGCCCCTCCTTCGGCGAGTGCTTGGCAAATCCGGAGGCCTCCCACCACAGAGTGAGGGGCACCGAGTGGAAGGCCATTTCGGTGTAGCCGGTCTGCTCGGAGAGATGAGCTTCCAATCCGAACAGCTCTTTACCGAGCTGGGACAGCCGGTCGACGACGTCGAAGTCATCGGCTGCGACCGCGAGACGGATCCCCGTGGCATGCAGTGAACCGTCACCCATGAAGTACCCCACGAACTCGGCGAGCGCCGGCGTCATGGTGCGGGGCACGGTGGTGGAGAAGTCGCCGTTCCAATGCATCTCGCCCAACAGCGGCAGCTGAACCACCTGCGGCTCTCCGATCAGTTGATCGAGTTGGAGGGGGACCAGGTCGTCGGTAGAGATGTCGCCGAATCGCTTCCATGTCCAGTCGCCACTCGGTTCGACCACCTTTACCCGGTGGGTAGGGGTTCCCTGGATCCGATAGCCGCGTGCGGTTTTGACGGTGGCCACCGGCTCCACCCCGTTGATGAAGAACTTGGTGGCGGTCTTCGCGCCTTCGTCGGTGGACACCCCGATTCCCAGGTTCTGCCACTCCGCCCCACCCGGGTCTCCCAAAGAACGCAGCCTGACAAGGCCCCGTTCGGTCGGGATCAGAGACCCTCCGACCAGGCAACCGGTCGGCGCCAGCACGCTGGCCTGGGCATTGCGATAACCGTTGGCCTCCCCCCACTCCAGGGCGAGATCCCAGGAGCTGCGGGCTGCGGCGAGCAGGTCCTCGGGGCACGATGCAGGGTCGATGGCCATCACCTTGTGACTGACGCTCTCGAACTCGGGGTCGTTGTGGGCGGCGCGGCGATGGTTGCGGATCACCCGCAGCATGGCCTCTCGGTTCTCTGCGTATCGGGGGAAGGGCCCGACCACCCCGGCGATGTCCGCCGAGGTGGCATAGGAGTAGCCGGTGAGGATGGCGGTCAGCGCCCCTGCAATGGCACGGCCCTCGTCGGAGTCGTAAGCAATTCCCTGGCGCATCAGCAGCGAGCCGAGGTTGGCGTAGCCAAGCCCCAGGGTCCGGTAGTCGTAAGAGCCCTGGGCGATGTCCTTGGAGGGGAAGTGGGCCATGGCCACCGAGATCTCGAGCACGATCGTCCACAATCGGATGGCGTGCCGGTAGGCCTCTATGTCGAAGACGCCGTTCTCGTCGTCGTAGAAGCGGACCAGGTTGATCGACGCCAGGTTGCAGGCAGTGTCGTCTAGGAACATGTACTCACTGCACGGGTTAGAGGCCCGGATCCGTCCTCCTGCCGGACTTGTGTGCCACTCGTTGACAGTGGTGTCGAACTGGAGGCCGGGGTCGGCGCAGGCCCAGGCAGCCTCGGCGATCTGTGACCACAGGTCCCGGGCCTTGACCGTCTTTCGCACCGACCCGTCGGTGCGGTTGATCAGGTCCCAGTCACCGTCGTCTGTGACCGCCTGGATGAAGTCGTTGCTGAGCCGGACCGAGTTGTTCGAGTTCTGCCCGGAGACCGTGGCGTAGGCGTCGCCGTTGAAGTCGGCGGGGAGCCCGCCGTGGCTGATCAGGACCCTGGCCTTCTCCTCCTCGACCTTCTTCCAGTCAATGAACTTCTCGATGTCGGGGTGGTCGACGTCGAGGATCACCATCTTGGCGGCGCGCCGGGTGGTGCCGCCCGACTTGATCGCCCCGGCGGCACGATCCCCGATCTTGAGGAACGACATCACACCCGAGGACTTGCCGCCACCGGAGAGCCGCTCGTTCTCTCCCCGGATCTGCGAGAAGTTGGAGCCAGCGCCGGAGCCGAACTTGAAGATCCGCGCCTCGCGGACCCACAGGTCCATGATCCCGCCCGGGTTCACCAGGTCGTCCTTCACGCTGAGGATGAAACAGTTATGGACAACCACGCCATTGGCGACGTAGCTCTCGTCCTCTTCGACCTGGAAGTTGTAAACGGTGCCGAAGAACGGTTCGAGCGTTACGGAGCGAACGCGATACGCCACGTCGTCGCCCAGGTGAATCTCTCGATTCAGAGCCTTCGCTTCTGGAATTGCGACTCCACATGCGATCGCGAGATCTGGCGCATCCTTGACCGAGATCTGCACTCTGTAATGAGGAGTTGTGCCTCCTGGGCGGATTGTGCCTCCAATCAGAGAAGGCGAAAAGCCGAGTGTTCGTGCGATGCGCCAGACACTTTCAGCGAGCTCTTGGTTCGAATGATCGAAGCAAAGGCTCCTGGATTGTCCCTGATTCAAGACGCATCCGTCGGCTGCAAACAGTCCGACGAGAAGCTCGATCAGGTGTCCTTGTGGCAGCTGAAGAACCCAGTCAGGAATGTTCTTGGTTGCGAATCCTTCTCCAAAGGTGTCAAAGAACCAACGAGCGAGCGGACGTCGCGTGTAACGAAGGTGCGCGGTGTTCTGACCCTTCGCGATCTCACGAACAGCAGAAACACCGAAGAATCGCGTCATCAACTCCGCGACATCGTCAGAACCAGCGATGTCGTCTGAATTGAAGACGAAGTTGACGCTTGCCAGCTCTCCATCGCGCGTCTCGTGACCGATGCTGCCATCGCCCAACCAACGGCCGAGCAACCGCATGAGCGAAGGGTCCTCGAACGACAGGAAGCGATTCATCGAAGGACGATGTGCGCTGTTGCGTGTGATGATCTGGTCTTCAGTCAAATCGAAATTCGGACCGCAGTAGTCAGCGAGATCGACCGCGAACGGAACGTTCGCCGAGACTGGTGGTCTTGCGACGACGACATAATCACCAGGTACCAGCTCTCCTGCGGGAATCCATTCGGGCATTTGTGACGCACCAATAAAACGACGACGTGCATCCTTGGCACGTATAGCCAGAACCGGATGATTGACCGTGGCAACGAACTCATTCGCTGTGAGCTTGGAAACCCTGAGGCGTACGAGGTCCTCCTCAACCTGACGCTGCATCGTCTCGCGGACGAGTCTGAAGCGACCCGCATGGGTGAGCACTCGGTCTCCGGGCTCGATCTTCTCGATCAGCTTCGAGCCATTTACGGTCATGACGCGCGTGCCTGCCGGGAAACAGGCGTGCGGTGAGGGCCGGCTGTAGGAGTCGGGGGAGGCCTTCATCTCCCCGTCGGCGCCGTCGACGTACCAGAAGCCCTGGGCGGGACCGGTCAACCCGTAGGCGTGGTGGAGCCCGGTGTTGAACCACTGCGGAGAGTTGGGGGCGGCCATCTGGGTGGCGAGCATGTACTTGAGCTCATCTTCGAAAGCATCGGCGTCCTCGCTGGAAGCGAAGTAGCCCTCCTTCTCGCCCCAGTGACGCCAGGTTCCGGCGAGGCGATTGAAGACCTGCTTCGCCGAGCGCTCCGGGCCGAGCACCGGCTGGCCGCCTTCGTCGAAGATCTGGCTGCCCTCGTCGTCGACCTGGGGGACACCGGCCTTGCGGAAGTACTTGGACACCATGATGTCGGCGGCGACCTGACTCCAACCTGCGGGGATCTCGGCGTCGGGCATCTCGAAGACGATCGAGCCGTCCGGATTGGTGATCCTCGAGTCGCGACGGGACCACTCGATGCGGTCGTAGGCGTCCTCGCCGGCCTCGGTGAAGCGACGGTTGATCCGCAGGCCTTCAGTCATGGATAGTGCCTCCTCGCACTGGATCGTCCTCGTGAATGGTATCGGGGACGACTGCCAAAATGTCAGGTCCTACCACAAGATGTTGTGGTGTACCGGGAGGTGACCACAACATCTTGGATGGACTTCACCACTGTAATTACACACATGTCAGGGGTCAAGTGTTTCCCTCCGACCTCGACGGCGGACCTCTCAGAGCGCGAAAATCAACGCTGTGAGGCGGGGGAAGTCCGGTCCGGGGAAGTGCTCGGCACCCTAGACCCGGGCGAGAAAGCGGGGTTGGCCACCGTCGTGATGAGTTTTCGCGATCGGATGTTGCGGCCATGGAGAAAGAGGACGAGGGCGACCAGAGGGACGTGGATGGCAGGGAGACTCCTAGCCAGCCATTTCGGAAGGTAGAGGTCGGTCACCGATCCGCTCCCGGCGCCCAGCGACTCGGCCACGTCGGTCAACGGGCACCGAGCGCCGTTACCCAAGAACAGGAGCGTCTCTCCGGCGACGATCGCACCGGCCACGGCAGCCCTTTTGTCGGAGTGTCCCCGAGCACCCGAGTACAGCAGGTACCCCATCGCCGTTTCGACCGCCAGCCAGATTGCGGTATGAACGGCCTTCACGACTCCCAGGGCGCGGGTGCGGTCCATGCGAGATCCATCGTGAGCCCGGGGCAGCCTCATCGCCTAGAGGAATTGGTCCTCAACTGTCGCCAGGCGATCGGGCTCAGACCGCGGCCTGATCCCACCAGTAGCGGAGCATCAGGGCCGACTCCGGGCCGGCGTCGTCCTGCCAATAGTGCCCGGCGTGTCTCAGGATGTAGGTCCGTCGGTTGGAGAGAAGACTCTCCCAGCGCCGCCGCTCGGCACCCCGGAACACCGGATCCTGGTCGGCCCAGAACAGGAGCGTCGGCTTGTCGGCGACCTTGCCCAGGTCCTTCTCGATCGAGGACAGCCACTCGGCGGAACCCATGAGCTCTCTGGCCAGCACGCGAAGCGGGAGGCGCGAGGGTTGTGAAGGGAACGGTCCCCGCCACATCGCCATCTCGCTCCCGGACGGGCTCCTCCGCCGCATTGCTCGACGGACGATGATGTTGACGAAGACGTTGGCCCGGTCGACGAGGAACTCCCCGGTCCGTCCCTCTCCGAGCGCAGCCGAGAATCGCTCGGCAGCCGCGTCGGTGCGGGGCCAGGCCCAGGTGTTCCCCATTACCAGGGACCGCACCCGCTCTGCCCTGTCGATGGCAACCGAAAGGCCAATAGGCCCTCCCCAGTCTTGAAGCACGGGAGTGAAACCATCGAGACCGAGGGCATCAACGAAGCCGCCGACCGTTCTGGCATGCTCCGCCGGGGTGAATCCGTATCCATCGGCAGCAGTCGACAGGCCGAAACCCGGATAGTCGAGGGCGATGCACCGGAAACGATCGCTCAGGTAGGGGACCATCCTCCGGTACAAGAACGACCAGGTCGGGTTGCCGTGGAGCATCAAGAGTGTTGGGCCATCTCCCTCGTCCAGATAGTGCACTTGGGAGCCGGCCACCTCCTGCCAATGGCTCTCGAAGGGGTACAGCTCCTCGTCGAACCAGGCAGGGCGTTCCACGAGGCAAACCTACTCACCCCAGCGAAATGCGCCGCTTCGTCCCTTCCGATAGTCGATTGCCGGGGCCGGAAAGCGGGTAGATAAAGGGGCCAAGGGTTGCTGCTTTTCGGCGGGTGAATGCCGGCGACGACGTCCGCTCCAACATGCACGTCGGCGGTAGGGCGAAGCCGACCCGAATCACCGAGGCCATGATGCAGGTGGTGAATCGGGCCCGGCCCAAACTGATCCAGGATGGGATGTTCCTGGTGGGCCTCGACCTGGTGGGTGACAAGCTGATGGAAGCGAACGCGTTCAGCCCCGGTGGCCTGGGAAGCGCGAATGACCTCCACGGCGAGGACTTTGCCTCGGCCGTGATCGCGGCCGTGGTGCTGAAGGTGGCGATCCGCCCCAGTTACGGCGCTTCTCTTCCCAACGCCGCCCTCGCCACCATGTGATTGGGGCCTCTGATCGACGCAGGGCGGTGATGGGCCCGCTATATATCGGCGGTCGCATGAGGGTCGCCGTCACCGTCGGACCAAAATGAGCGCGAGGAGCGCCGATCGCAGCGCATCGGGGGTGATTCTCCTCACCCTGGCCACCGGGCAGTTCCTGATGACGCTCGACAGCTCGGTGATGAACGTCTCGATATCCCAAGTGGCCGAGGACGTGGGCACCACCGTCACCGGGATCCAGACCGCGATCACTCTCTACACGCTGGTGATGGCGACCCTGATGATCACCGGAGGCAAGATCGGAAGCCTGATCGGGCGCAAACGTGCCTTTGCCATCGGGTGCATCATCTATGGGGTAGGCACGATCACCACTGCTCTGGCTCCAAACCTCACCATCCTCATCCTCGGGTGGTCGGTCTTGGAGGGGATCGGGGCCGCCTTGATCATGCCGGCGATCGTGGGACTGGTCGCTTCCAACTTCGCTGCCCCGGACCGGCCCCGCGCCTACGGCCTGGTGGCTTCGGCGGGCGCCATCGCGGTCGCCGCCGGCCCACTGATCGGCGGATTCGTCACCACCTATTGGACCTGGCGCTATGTCTTCGCCGCTGAGGCCGTGCTAGTAGTGGTGATCCTGTTCATGGTGCGGAGGATGGTCGATGCCCCTCCCGAGGCCAGGTTCAGGATGGATTATGTGGGAATCGCCCTCTCGGCAGTCGGACTCGGGCTCGCGGTCTTTGGCGTCCTGAAATCCGGGGAATGGGGCTGGGTCCAACCCAAGCCGGAGGGCCCGGATTGGCTCGGGATCTCTCCCACTCTGTGGCTGATAATCGGTGGCCTGCTGCTGGTCAGGGTCTTCTTCGCTTGGGAGTTGAGGATGCTGGACCGGGGGAAGGAGCCTCTGGTCCGACCCGAGATCTTGCGCAACGCTCAGCTCGCGGGGGGGCTGATCATGTTCTTCTTCCAGTACATGATCCAGGCAGGTTTGTTCTTCATCGTGCCCTTGTTCTTGTCTGTCGCACTCGGCCTCACCGCCCTCGCAACCGGGGTGCGCCTCCTCCCGCTCTCGATCACTCTGCTCTTGGCCGCGGTGGGCATCCCGAAGTTCTTCCCCACTGCGTCCCCACGGAGTGTGGTCCGGCTGGGTCTGGCGGCGCTCTTGGCGGGGACTCTCTCACTGATCGCGGCGTTGGAGATCGGTGTCGGCGCCGAGATCGTCCTGGTGCCGATGCTGCTCGCCGGGCTCGGGGTTGGTGCCCTTGCCTCTCAGCTGGGCGCGGTCACGGTATCGGCGGTTTCGGACGAGGAGAGCGGCGAGGTCGGGGGGCTTCAAAACACGATGACCAATCTCGGCGCGTCGCTGGGGACCGCCCTCGCCGGTTCGATCCTGATCGCCAGCCTCACGACCTCTTTCATCACGGGAATCCTGGAGAACCCCGATGTGCCACCCGAGGTCTCTACGAACGCAGAGGTACAGCTCGCCGGTGGCATACCGTTCGTCTCCAACGCCCAACTCGAAACCGGGCTGTCTGAGGCCGGTGTCGATCCGACGCTTGCCGCCGAGATCCTCGAGGAGAACGAGGCGGCCCGGATCGACGGGCTGCGAGCCGGGCTCTCGGTGCTTGCAATCATGGCTGTCGTCGCCCTGTTCCTCACCCGCCTCATCCCGACGGTGCCGGTGGGAACGGAGACGCCTCAGCTTGCCTGACTGAAACCGTCAGTTGGCGATGTGCTCCCCGGCTTCTTCGATGCCGATTCCGGGCTCGACGGTCAGTCGGGGGAGAAAGAAGTGGACCAGTGGGCCGATGAGCAGCGCGAAGACCAACGTGCCCCAGCCCAGAGTCCCACCAAGAGCCCAGCCGATGGTGAGCGCTGCGACCTCGATGATGGTGCGGGTGAGCCGGATGGAATGGCCGCGCTTGGCGATCCCGGTCATCAGGCCGTCGCGGGGACCCGGCCCGAAGCTGGCGCCGATGTACAGGCCCGAGGCCAGCCCGATCAGAACGACGCCGGCCAGCAGCATGAGCCACGCCACTCCTGTGCGGCCGGCAGTTGGGATCATCGCTGTGGAGATGTCGATCATCACCCCGATGATGATCACGTTGGCCACGGTCCCCAGCCCCACGCGCTCCCCCAGCGGAATCCATGCCAGGAGCACGATCCCGGAGACGATGATCGACCAAATCCCGACGGTGAGCCCGAAGCGGACGGCAAGCCCCTGATGGAGGACATCCCATGGCGGGACTCCGAGGCCCGACTCCAGCATCAGCCCGATCCCGAAACCGAAGAGGCCGAGCCCAATCGCCAGCTGGGTCAGTCGACGGGCCAGTCGGCGTCGTTGGGCCTGGGGAGCGGGCTCACTCATCAGATGACAGGATGGTCGGTGATAGCTCACAACCCGAGCCCGCTACGGCCTCATTCTCGGATACAGCGTCAGGGGCGACCAATATGGTGGCCATGAGGGGACCGCGATGACATCACTGCGCCCGCCGCCGAAAGAAGAGACGCCTTCTCGCGTCGTCGGCCGTGTCATCGGCCTCATCTTGCTGGTGCTCCTCGCCGGCTCCGCGATCTGGGCGGTGGTCACCAACCAACGCATCGATCTCACCGAGACGACGACGACAGAGGAATTGGATCGCACGGAGTTCATGACCGCAGGGGGAGTGGGCCTCAACGTCGAACGTGCCGGGACCGGGGACATGGTGGTGGTCCTCCTCCACGACGTCGACGTCGCCGGCGGCGTTCTCTGGGACGGAGTGGTGTCTGCACTCGGCGAGGGTTCGACCACGGTGCGGGTGGATCTTCCCGGGTTCGGGCTCAGCGATCGGGTCCCTTCCGAGGGCAGCAATCACACGGTGGCCGTGATGGCCGAGATGGTGGCGGAGATGGTCCGTGCCGACTTCAACCGTCCGGTGTCGTTCGCAGGAGTCGGGCTTGGTGGGGAGGTGGCTGCCGAGATCGCGGTTTCCGATGCCGACCTGGTGGCCGGCCTGGTGATGGTCGATGTCGACTACTGGCTGGAGAACGGCTGGGTCGAGTTCGTCGAGCGACTCCCGCTCTACGGCAGGCCCGCGGTCTTTGCCTTCGAGACCGGGGGACCTTTTGCCGCCCGGCGATGGGCACCGAACTGTGAATCCGGCGGCTGGTGCCCGACGCTTTCCCAGGTCGAGGCCCGGGATCTGGCCGAATCCATCGTCGATACCTCGGACTCGATCCGATCCTTCCGGCGGACGCCCCCCGCTTCCCTCGTCCCCTCCAAACTGGGTGACATCGTGGCTCCGACGCGTTATGTCTGGAGTCAGGAGGGGAGCGTCCCCCGAGAGTCTGTCGACCGGGTGCTCGAGGTCCTCCCCGAGATGGAGGTGGAAAGCGTGCCGGTGTGGAAGGCGCACCTCGAGGAGCCATCTGTCGTGGCGGAGGCGATCCGCTCAGTGAGTTCCTGATCCCGGCCCGGTCAGCAGGATCACCTTGCCGGTTGTGGATCGACTTTCGAGGGCGGCCTGGGCCACCGCTGCCTGACTCAACTCGAACTCGGCCCCGATGTTGACCTTCAGCCGTCCGTGTTCGATCATCGAGAACAGGTCGGCTGCCCGGCCGAGAAGCTCGCCTCTGGTTGCCAGATAGTGGCGCATGGTGGGTCGGGTTAGATAGATGGAGCCCTTGGATGCCAGGACCAACGGGGATATCTCCCGGGGAGGGCCCGATGCGTTGCCGAAGCTGACCATCATCCCGCGCGGGCGGAGCACGTCCAGGCTCGAATCGAACGTAGAGGCGCCGACACCGTCATAGACCACGTCCATGGCATTGGGCCCGGCTATCTCCTCCACCGCTGCCTTGAAGTCGACCTTGTCGTAGAGGATCACGTGGTCGGAGCCGGCCTCGCGGCTCAACTCCGCCTTCTCCTCGGTGCCGACCGTGGTGAACACCTCGGCGCCCTTGGACTTGGCGATCTGGGTGAGCAGATGCCCTACTCCTCCCGACCCGGCGTGGATCAGGCAGCGATCACCTGCACTCAACGGGAAGGTGTCGTTGGCCAGGAAATGCGCTGTGAGCCCCTGGAGGAGGACCGCAGCCGCCGTAGCGGCCTCGACGCCATCGGGAACTGGTATTGCCCGGCTCGCCGGGACGACAAGTCGCTCGGAATAGGAGCCGAGGACATCGCTCCAGCCCACGCGATCTCCCGTGACGAACTCATCAACCTCGCCACCGACGGCGAGGACCGAGCCGGCGCCCTCCATGCCGGGGATCATCGGAAGCTCCATCTGGTACAGCCCGCGGCGGTGGTAGATGTCGATGAAGTTGACTCCGGCGGCTTCGACCGAGACCAGGAGCTCGCCGGGTCCAGGTTCGGGCTCCGGAACCTCGTCCCAGTGCAGGACCTCGGCCCCACCATTCTCCGCGATGACGATGGCTCTCACTCCCGCTCTACCCTCCAACCGCGGGATCGCAGCTCTCCGGCGAGGAGATCGTCGCTCAGGTAGGAGAGGTCGATCGGATCCGGCTCGGCTCCCAGAACCCGCTCCACATGGTCCCGGATCGTGCGTGCCCAGGCTTTGCCTTTGACTTCGGCTTCGAGGCTGATCGTGGCGTCGGGGTTGACGGTGAACAGACGGGCCAGGATCTGGGGATTGGTGCGCGAGCCGCGCTCGCCGTAGACCAGCAACGCCGACCCAGCGGGGAGGTCCTGGACTCCGCCGGTGGCGACGAAGGGCCCATCGAATGCCCAGCCCGACGACCTGCTGGTGTCGACCGACTCCACGATCTTGGCCCAGTTCTTGTGGCGCTCGTCGCCGAGCAGTGGGACGTCGATCGCCACCAGCACTCTGTCCGCCATGGAGCGGAGAGTACGCGGGACTCGCCTTGCCCGCCTACCCCGCTCGCAACCCTTTACCCTTGTGACATGGCCCGGCTTCGCCTCTTCGCCAACCTGAGGGAGATAGCAGGCGCAGCCCGGGTCGAGGTGGGATCCGACACGGTTGGTGCCGTGATCGAAGAGGCCTCGGAACGATATGGGCCCGACTTCCGTCGGACGGTGGAAACCTCCCGGGTCTGGGTCAACGGGGAGAGTGCTTCGCTGGAAGACCCGGTCGGCGAAGCAGACGAAGTGGTGATCCTGCCCCCGGTCTCCGGCGGGGGTCGCTCGATGACGGCTCCAGCCACCCTCGACCTGCTCGCCCTGCTCCCGATCGGCGTGCTGGTGCTCGCGGTGGCGGCCAACACCCAGGACCAGGCGATTTGGGCCAGCGCTCTGGTCGCCATCGTCGCCGTTTGGGCCATGGATCTCGGCTCGGTATTCGAATCCCGGAGGAGGGCGTTCGCCCCGCTGGCGGTGACAGTGACCTCCGCGGTGGCAGCAATGGCTGCCCATGTACTCGGGGGCGCCGGTTACGCGTTGTCGTTGGTGGCAGCGGTGGTGGTCGCCCTCGGTTGGGCGGCCGCATTTCCCACCTACCGCCGGGTCGAGGCCTTCAGCCCAATGGTGCTGGTCTCGTTGTTCGCCGGACTGGGCACCGCGTCGTTGATCCTGGCCCGGTCGGCACACAGTCCCGACCTTCGCGCTGTGGACGTCTTCCTCGCCTCGGTCATCGCCGGTCTGCTGCTGGGAGCGGTGGCGGCCCGTGTCCCCACCCTTCCCTTGGTCGACCCATTCTCCATGACCGCACTGGGCGCGATCCTCGGCGCACTAGGCGCCGCCTGGTTGTGGGACCTCGACATCGTCGGCTATCTGCTGGTTGGGCTGGGGATCGCCGTCGCTCTGGTGGCCGGCCGCGGGTTCTCCTCGATGTTGCGGACCGGCCGGGTTGCGCTGACCGAGCACCCCCCAGGGGCGCTGGCCTCGCTGGACGGTGTCGCCCTGGCGGCCACCATCTATTTCCCGCTGCTGTCCATCATTCTCTGACCCCACCGATGAACTAGAGCAAGCAACGGAGTGTGGTTAGCCTTGCGCCACATGGCTGCCGCGAGGACGCCGGGCCGCGTCATCCTTCTCGTCACAGTGATCGCCCTGGTGGCCTCGACTTTCCCTCTCACCACATTGGCGGTCACCCAATCACAGGTCGATGCGGCCTGTAGAGACTCGCGCGAGCAGCTCGAGGAGTACCGCGAAGCACAAGCCGACTTCGAAGAAGCGGCGTTGGAATACGAGGGAATCCTCAACGAGGTGGAGAAGGTCGAGCGCAAGCAGGACAGCGTGGCGGGCTCGGTCGAAGTCCACACGGACGAGCTGGCCGACATTCAGGATCAGATCGAACAGCAGGCCGTGGAGCTGTACATGCGTGGCGGCCTGGCCACTCCAGGGATCATCTTCTCGGCCTCCACCGTCGACCAGTTCATGACCACCTCCGAATTTCTAACCGAGGCGGCCAGCGGAGGGCAGGCCTCGATCGACGAGCTGATCGCCACCCGGAGCGAGCTCAATCGATTTCGGGACGACCTGTCCGACACCCGGGGCGAGCTGAAGGTCGTGGAGTCAGACAAGCTCGACGCCATGGATCGCCAGGAGGAGGCAATGGACGCTGAGCAGGCTGCCTACTCCAAGCTCACCGAGCGATGCCAGACACTGACGTCCAAGTACGACGCAGAGCGAAGGGCAGCCGCGGCGGCTGCCAAGGCCCGGGCTAGCGGCTCGGTTCAGGTCGGCTCCTTCATCTGCCCCTTCACCCCGGGCCGCACCTCCTTCATCGATTCCTGGGGCTTCCCCCGGTCGGGTGGTCGCCGGCACAAGGGCACCGACATGATGGCGGCCTATGGCGAGCCGATGTACGCAGTGACTTCGGGCACGGTGCGCGTATCGCACAGCTCGTTGGGAGGAAACTCGATCTGGCTGCGGGGGAGCAACGGGCACTCCTTCTACTACGCGCATCTCTCCGAGTACAACGTCTCTTCGGGCCAGCGAGTGAGCCAGGGACAGACCATCGGCTTCAACGGTGCCAGCGGCAATGCTGCAGGAGGTGCCCCTCACCTTCACTTCGAGATCCACCCCGGCGGGGGGGCCGCCGTCAACCCGTATCCGACTCTCGCCGCGGCCTGCAGGTAACCTCTCACCGTGAGCGGAAAGCGCCGGATCGACACCGTCCTCGAGCCCGAATACCTGGCGGATCTGGGCGAGATCGACCTCGACGAGTTGAGATCACGACGGGACACAGCCGAAGACGTCGAGAGCCAGATCTCGTATTACCGACGGCTGCTTCACGGTCGAATGGACCTGCTCAATTTCGAGTTGCGCCGTCGCTCGGGCGAGGAGGAGCGATCGTTGCTCGATGCTCTACCTGAGATCCTCGCATCGGGGATGGTCTTGGGGGATGAGCCCAACCTGCGCCACATCGAGACCATGCCTCCACTGCCGACCACGACCGGGCGCCGGCTGATCGATCGCATCATGGACGATGGCGTCCTCACCCAGCTCCCCGAGCTCACCGACGAAGAGGTCAACGAGGCTCTGGAGCGGCTGAGCGAGGTGGAAGCCGAGCTA
This sequence comes from Acidimicrobiia bacterium, assembly GCA_044867525.1. GTDB lineage: Bacteria > Actinomycetota > Acidimicrobiia > Spongiisociales > ZC4RG35 > JALYNX01. The sequence goes on from JBIOVB010000107.1 coordinate 105,273, forward strand.
TCAGCGCAGCGGAAGCAATTGCATGGGGTCATCGACGCCTTGCAGAACGAGATAGTCGCTCGCTACCGGAGCCAGCAGGGCCAGGCACAGGTCTCTGGCTGACCATTGCTCGCGGCAAGGACCCGATCGGGTCTGGTCGAGACCACACATGAAGGTGCAGTGGCAGTCGTGTCAGCTGATGGCGAGCTCCTGGCCTGGTCCGGTGACATCGACCGGCCGTTCTTCCTGAGGTCGGCAGCGAAGCCATTCCAGTCGGCGGTCGCCCAGGAGAACGGGGCATTGCTCCGCCCCGTAGAGCTGGCGCTGGCCACGGCTTCACACGACGGGCACCCGGTGCATGTGGCAATTGTCGAGACCATGCTGGAGACCATGGGCCTGAACGTGGGGAGCCTGCAGTGCCCGCCGGCTTGGCCAATCGACGCCGCCGCCATGCGCCTTCTTGCAGGGAACGGGCACCTGGAGCCGCGCCCGATATGGAACAACTGCTCGGGGAAGCATGCGGCATGGCTTCGAGCGTGCCAGGCCAGTGGGTGGTCGATCGATGGTTATCTGTCACCGGCGCACCCCTTGCAGAAACAGATACTCGAGCTCGTCGGCGATCTCGGAGGACTGGATGCCACCCCGGTGGGGGTCGATGGTTGTGGTGCGCCGGTGCCCCGGACCACAACCAGGGCAATGGCCCTCCTCTATGCACGTTTGTCCAACCTGGTGTCTTTGCGTCAGGTGTTCGTGGCAATGCACCGATATCCGGCCTTGGTCTCCGGCGCGGGCAATGGCGACGCGGTGCTGGCCACTGCCACCAATTCGGCGGCGAAACGGGGCGCCGAAGGCTGCCTGGGAGTTGCCGTCGAACGGCACCTCGGTGTGGCCGTCAAGTCATGGGATGGGCTGCAGGCCGTCGCCGAGGTCGCGATGGTGGCGACGCTGGACTCGGTCGGCTTGGTATCCGGTCATGTTGCCGAACAGCTCGTCGGCGTCGGCCGTCCGGCCGTCCACGGTGGGGGGAGGCCGGTTGGGGCGTTGGAATCGAGAGTCGAATTGCAATGGGCTTGAGCTCGAACGAATCCGGCTCGATGAGGGCCACTCTCGTGGCGCAGATCCAGGCGTGGCTCGACGATCCGGAATCCAGCGTGGAATACAGCGAGGAGCTCGAGGGGAGATGGGCGGTCCGGATGCGTCAACAGACGAGGGAGGCCACAACGGTGTGGTTCACAGTGGGGGACCGGAGCCTCGAATACGAGGCTTTCGTATTGCCGATGCCACCCGGGGCCGGCTCGGCGCCGCATCAGGCTCTGATCCGCAACCAGCGAGCGTGGCGGGCCTTCTTCGCTATCGACCGCGAAGGTGACCTGGTCTTGCGCGGGCGGCTCGCCGCGGGCCAGGTGACCTCCTCTGAGCTGGAACTGGCCCTCGGTGAGATCTACGACACCATCGAGGTTTCCTTCCGGCCCCTCTTGGCTGCACTCTCCGAACGCGAAAAAACCGGTTAGAAACTTGTGAACACGCCCCTGTTGAGAAGCCCTGTGGAAAGCGCCGAAACCTGTTGGTAACCCCTCTGCCGGCTCGAGCCTGCGATCGATGACGAGCGTTGACGATGATTGGCGTCCAGTTCGAGGTAATTGATCGGACGTCGGCGATTTCGTAGATTCGGCTCTGCGAACGCCCGAGAGGCAGTTCGGAGCAGCGTCCGTTCGGGGAAGTGCGGAGGAGGCTCCGAGGGGTCACTCGGGCGTTTTGCCGTGGTCCCGTCTCAGCGACAGACCACTAGTCGTGGCAGAGATGACCGAAGCGATCCGCCTCCACACAGGACATACCGGGGGTCACCTCTTTGTCCGGCCCCACGATCAGGCTCGTGGTGGTCGTCGGAGGCACCGTCGTCGTTGTGGTCGTTGTGGTCGGCGTGGTCGGCGTGGTCGCGGGCTCGGCCTGGTCCTTCTTGGGCGCCTTGGTATCCGGGGTCTCGTCGGAAGGCGTCGTGGTGGTGGTGGTGGTTGGCGCTGGGGCCGAGCCACCCGTCTCGCCCTTCTTCATGAAGACAACGGTCACGTAGAGATATCCGTCCTGGCTACCGGTCCCGATCCCTACGTAGTTGTAATCACCGAGGATGTTCTGCTTGTGTCCCGATGAGGCCATGAAAGCGTCGTGGAGGCTGCTCGGGGTCTGCCCTTTGCCGACGTTCTCACCCATCTTGTCCCACCCGCTGCCCCCTGCGGCTGCCAGTTCTCCGCTCGAGGAGTGGAAGATCT
>JBIOVB010000108.1:0-4474 GCA_044867525.1 Acidimicrobiia bacterium
GGTCCCAGCGGAGTTGGATCGTGGAGGGATGGCCGATCTCGTCACCTTGGTGGATGACCAATCTCCCTTCCGATTGCCCGGCGGCCCGGAGCTGGGCAGCCAGGGCCACGGCGGCGCTCCCGGTGGCCGGATCCTCGGGGACCGCCAGCTCGCCGGCAAAGAACCGGGCCTTGACGACACGGCCCGGATCCTCCCACGCCCACACCAGCACCTCGCCGAACGACACCGGGGGCGGCACCAGGTCGGCGACCACCCTGGCGGAGGAAAGCCTGACCAGAAGGTAGGGCATGGGCATCGAAACCGACACCGCGAGCTCGCCGTCGAGTGGCGGCGGGTCGACCGGAACCACCGACTGTCCACCCGAGGCCGCGATCCACGTGGCGGCGCCCTCGAAGCTCACTGTGACATCCCCCACCTGACACCGGATTGCGGTGACGGGGACTTCGAGCAAGTCCTGCAAGGCCCATGCCAGCCCGACGAGAGGATGGCCGGCAAACGGCATCTCGATCGCCGGGGTGAAGATCCTCGCCATGGGGACATCCCCTTCGAGATCACAGAAGATGGTCTCGGAAAAGCCGAGATCGGCGGCGATTGCCTGCATGTCCTCGGTGCTCAGCCCGGCGACATCGGTGAGCACTCCGAGGTGATTGCCTCCGTCCTGGTCGCGGGTGAACACACGAAGGATCTGACATTCCCGGCTCATATCCAGTCAACGCTACCGGCTAGGTTTTCCCGGGACCCATGACCGAGTTCCACTACGAGCCACTGAGCTATCTCGACGCATCGTTCCTGGCGCTCGAATCCCGGACCAGTCACATGCATGTGGCCGGGGTTGCCCTGCTCGACGCTGCTCCACTCAAGGGGGATGACGGTGGGATCGACTTCTCCCGGATCAAGGCGCACATCCTCTCCAAGCTGCAGTACATCCCTCGCTATCGACAACGTCTGGACTGGGTTCCCTACAACCGACACCCGGTGTGGATCGATGACGAGCATTTCGACTTCGACTACCACGTCCGCCACTCCTCGCTCCCCCGCCCCGGCTCCCAGACTCAGCTGGAGAATCTCGCCGGCCGGATCGTCTCCACCCCCCTCGACCGCTCCCGCCCGCTCTGGGAGCTGTGGATCATCGAGGGCCTGGACGACAACCGATTCGCCATCATCGCCAAGATCCACCACTGCATGATCGACGGTGTATCTGGGCTGGATCTGACCACGATCCTGCTCAACGTGATCCCGACCTCGGACGTCGAGGAAGCACCGGAATGGAAGCCGCGCCCGGCCCCGACCCCAACCCAGCTCGCGGCTGCGGAGTCGGCCCGGGCGACCCGAAGACTGATCGATCGGCTCACACATTTCTCGGAAGCAGTCCGCGACGGGCGGGTCCTCGCCGACCGCACCATGGACAAGGCGGCTGCCGTCCTCTCCTCATTGCGCTCGGGGTGGCTCACCACGTCTGACCGGACCCCGCTCAATCCCGACATCGGCCCCAACCGGCGCTTCACATGGACCGATCTGCCCCTCGCCGACCTCAAAGCAACGAAGAACAAGCTTGGCGGCTCGATCAATGATGTGGTCCTCGCCATCTGTGCCGGGGCCATTCGCAGCTTCCTCGTCGAAGAGCGGGGCTACGACGTGTCGGACACCGAGTTCCGGGTGATGAACCCGGTCTCCACGAGAACGGCCGATCAGCGGGGCGCCTTGGGCAACCAGGTGGCGATGTGGCTGATCGACCTCCCGATCGACGAACCCGACCCGCTCCGCCGGTTCGAGTTGATAAAGAGCCGGACGCTCAACCTCAAGAAGACCAACCAGGCGTTGGGGGCGGCGACACTGGTCGAGATCAGCTCGGGAACGCCGATCACGCTGCTCTCACTGGCGAACCGGGTCGTCGGATCGAGGATGCGCCCGTTCAACATGACCATCACCAACATCCCCGGGCCCCAGTTCCCCATGTACTGGCTCGAGGCCGAGATGCTGGCCAACTACCCGATGGTCCCGCTATGGGCGCAGCATGGCCTCGGCATCGCTCTCTTCTCCTACAACGGACGCCTCCTGTGGGGCATCCAGGCCGACTACGACACCCTTCCCGACGCCCCCCGGCTCATCGCAGCCATCCACGCAGCATCGGCCGAACTGCGTGACCTCGAACCACCCGCCGAGTGAAGCGGCTCGACCTGGCGGACGGTCTGCGCATCTTGGATGCAACGACTGGTGACGTCCTGGATCACCGGGCGCACTTGCGCTTCGCATGGTCGGTCCTCGACGAGTCCGAGGACGTCGAAGAGGCGAGCCGGGTGGTGTCGCTGACCATTCGTCACGTCGCCGATCTTGCGGGCAACCCGGGGAAATACCATGAAACCGTGACCGTGTTCTGGATCCGTCTGTTGATCCACCTCCGGGACAGATATCCCGATGTCGCCGATGTCGAGAGGATGCTCGAGGTCCATCCGGAGGTGGCCGATCCCGCCCTGCCCCGGAGGCATTGGTCGGATCTGGACAACCCGAGAGCCCGGGCGACCTGGGTCGAACCGGATCTGCTGCCTATCCCGTGACCCTGATCGCAGCGCTGGCCGGCGCCCTGGCCATATCATTCTCCGGGATCTTCTTCGCCCTATCGGGGGTCGATCCGATCACCGGCGCCTTCTTCCGGGTCGCCTATGCGCTCCCGGTCCTCTTTGTCATCTGGTTCCTGTTCCGCGACCGCGACCGGCGAACCGTCCAGAGGCGACTTCTCGCGTTGGGCTCTGGCCTCCTCCTCGGTGTGGACATGGTGGTGTGGCACACCTCGATCGGGTACATCGGGGCCGGGCTGGCCACTCTGATCGCCAACACCCAGGTGGTGTTCGTCGCCATCGGAGGTTGGCTGGTCCTCAAGGAGCGTCCCAGCCGCCGGATCCTGATCGCGATTCCCATCGTGCTGGCGGGGGTGGCGATGGTCAGCGGGCTGGGACAGAGTGATGCGTTTGGGTCCGATCCGCTGCTCGGGACATTGCTCGCCCTGATCTCGGCGATGTTCTACGCCGCATTCATACTCGTCTTCCGGGCCTCGAACGACATCCAGGCCCCTCCTGCCGGACCTTTGATGGAGGCGACGGCCGGCGGCTTGCTGACCATCCTGGTGTTCGGGCTCTTCGGAGGGGGCATCGACTTCGCCCCGACATTTCCGGCACACGGTTGGCTGATCGCCGTCGCCCTCGGCGCTCAGGTCGGGGGCTGGCTCCTCATCGGTTACGCGTTGCCCCGACTCCCGGCGGTGGAGATAGCGACAATCATCCTGGTGCAGCCAGTGTTGACGATGATCTGGGGGTCGATGATCTTCGACGAGCGACCGTCGACTCTGCAGCTCACAGGGGCGGCTCTCGTTCTCGCGGGAGTCGGATTCGTAGCTGTGGCCCGGGCCCGCGGGGCTCCGGAGCCGGCTCCTTCCACGGTCTGATCAGCCACCGAATACCAGCACCACCAGCCGTCCGGTGGGCCCATCGACCACGGCGACACCGGCGCGGTCGTATCCGCCGATCGCGAACTGAGCGGTCGCCGTGGGGGAATCGAGCATCCCGTCGAATCCCGCACGGACGCTGCTGGCCAATGCCAGATTCTCCCCGGCGATGGTTGGTCGGGCTCCGGCCGCTGCGAGGTCGACCACCACGGTCCCGCCTGGTGGAGTGTCGCGGGAGATCCGGCCTGTGGTGTACATGGTGACCGCTCTGCTCTCTGCGACATCCACGTAGACCTGGCTGATGATGAGGGCTCCCAGGCCGAGGCCGGCACGATGCTCGTTGACCCATCCCAGTACCTCAAGCGCCTCATCCCGAACTTGTCTGATCTCGTCGGGCGACGCCGGTGGGATGGTGATGACCTCGATCCCTTCCGGCACCGCGCGGTTTGAGCCAAGGACCTCCTGAAGTGCGGTCAGGGACGAGAGCACGTCGTCGGACGCCATGGTCTCGAACAACTGCTGAGGCAGGGCGTCGGGACCGATGATCGCCTGGGCGACGCTGGAGTCTTCGATGGCCTCATCCCAGGTCTCGGGCAACGGGAGGGCAAGCGCCACGTTGAGGACGACGAGGATCAGGATCACACCCCAGCCGACCGCCACCGCGGCTCCACCGATGCGGTTCGCGGTGTTGAGCCCGGGGAGTGTCATCACCTTGGTCAGGTAGCGGGCAGCAATGGCCAAAGCGACACCGAACAGGACGAACAGGAGGATCCCGGCCATGATCCCGGCGACCTCGGGCGACACTCCGAACCGCTCGGTGAGGAACTCCCCAAGCGGCCGGCTCAGCCATAGGGCGATCCAGACACCGAACACCAGGCCAACCAGGTCGAGAGCTTCGCGGACGAAACCGCGGGCCCACCCGCGAACGAGGAGCCCGGCGAGGGCGAGACCGAGCACGAAGTCGAGCATGTGGAGGTACTTGGTACCACCCAACCGTTTTCTCGCGCCGTCATCGACCTCTGGGTCGATGACGGC
>JBIOVB010000109.1:0-5914 GCA_044867525.1 Acidimicrobiia bacterium
GACCTCGAGAGCGGGTGGGACCAGCAACGCCTCCATTGCGCCGCGAAGGGCGATGGCGTCACGAAGCCGGCGCGAGGTGTCGAGTGACAGCGCCGCGGCATCGGCGGCGGTTGACCGGGGGTCGGCCTCGGAGCCGGGGAGGGCGGCGGAGGCTTCGAAGAGCCCACGCGCTGCTTCGTCCACCTCGGCGAGGGCGGCTGCCGCCTCACCAGGCACCGGTTCGTCTGCCCCGATCTGTCCCAAGACCGTTTCGAGGCCGGAGAGGGCGGTCCGCATGGCGGCGGCTTGTTCGACCACAGTCGCTGCGGAAGCAGCAGCGTTCTCCGCCGGACGACGGGCCAGCCAAGCGGCACCGAGCCCGCTAGCCGTGACCACCAACATCGACAAGAGGATCCGGCTCCAGCGGTAGTCACGTCCCCGCAGCCGTTTCCGGTCGACCGAGGTCGGCGCCCAGTCCACGAGTGCGGGTGCATGGACTTCGGTCGAGTCCCAGAGGGCCTGGACCAACTCGCCTTCGCCAATTGGGCGGTTGGTGGTGACGGCCGGCACCGATTCGACGGGCGGGCGGTAGACGACAGTGGCCGAGGTCGGGGCGTCGAAGAAGCCGAGAGATTCCATGGCGGCCCAGCGCAACCGGCGGGTGGGTGGCGCGGGCGAGTTAGCAGTCATCGCAGGGGCTCGCTTACAGTCGACAGGTCACCCCACCCAAGATCCCCGGACAACATGCAGGTTAACTTCACCAGGGTCGATCCGGAACTGGGAATTCCCATGAAATCCCATATCGGCGATGCGGCGATCGACCTTCAGTCCAGAATCGACGTCGTGCTCGAGCCCGGAGGCTGGGCGGCGGTGCCCACAGGTGTGGCGGTCGCCATCCCCGATGGCTACGCCGGTCTCGTCCTCGCCCGAAGCGGGCATGCTCTCCGGTCGGGAGTCGGAGTGGTCAACGGCCCGGGTCTGATCGACTCCGGCTACCGGGGCGAGGTGGCGGTGATTCTGATCAACCACGGCACCGAGAAAGTCACTTTCTCCCGGGGTGATCGCATCGCCCAGCTCACAGTGGTCCCGGTCCCCGAGGTGGAATGGACCGAGGTCTCCGACCTCGGTGACACCGTGCGTGGCGCCGGTGGGTTCGGCTCCACCGGCTTCTGACCTCGTTTGGTTGGCACCGACCAGGGGCTACAATTCCGCCTCCCCTTGCGGAAGTAGCTCAGTTGGCTAGAGCGCAACCTTGCCAAGGTTGAGGTCGCGGGTTCGAATCCCGTCTTCCGCTCCGACGACGGACCGAGGTCGAGTCGTCCGCCCGGCGACGTGGCCGAGTGGTTAGGCACGGGTCTGCAAAACCCGTTACACCGGTTCGATTCCGGTCGTCGCCTCTCATGAGGAAACACGGGCCCTTAGCTCAGCCTGGCTAGAGCGCTTGCTCGACACGCAAGAGGTCACTGGTTCAAGTCCAGTAGGGCCCACAAAAGAACCCCCGCAGTTGCGGGGGTTCTTTCTCGATGCCGGCGTCCTTTGATCGTTTGTCACTCTGATTGTCGGGTAGTGACTCGTCCTCAGATTCAAAGGAGGATCATGGAGGACCAGCAGGTCGAAGAACTGCTGTACCAGGCGTTGGAGACCGAGCTCGGCGGAGTCCAGGTGTACCGGGCGGCGCTCAAGGCCGCGGTCAACGAGGACCTGAAGGCCGAATGGGAGAAGTACCTCGCCGAGACCGAGAACCACGTCCGGATCATGAAGAACGTGTTCGACGAGCTAGGCCTGGATCAAGCCGCGGAGGCTCCGGGCCGCCAGGTGGTCCGTTTCAAGGGTGCCGCCCTGGTCCAAGCGATGGAGATGGCTCAGAGCACAGGCGATCCCGTCGGCGCGGAGCTGGTGGCCGCGGAGTGTGTGGTCGAAGCGGAAACCAAGGACCACGCCAATTGGGAACTGATCGGCAAGGTCTCCGAGAAGGCGACCGGGCAGATGAAGACGGTGCTCACCGACGCTTACGAGCAGGTGGAGGAGGAAGAGGACATGCACCTCTACCACACCATGGGATGGTGTCGCGAGCTCTGGATCGAGTCGCTCGGCATGCCGGCCGTTCTGCCTCCTCCCGAGGAGGAGAAGAAGGTCACGACGGCGATCGGGGCCTCGCGAGCCGAGCAATCCAGGGACGACATGCTCTAAGGGCTATCTCGCCTAAACACGAGACTGCCGGGCAACCGGGAGTTGCCCGGCAGTTTCCCGTACTACTACCCGATCCGAGCCGACCGAAACTCGGGCCCTGACCTGCGTTTCTCAGTTGACCGGCGGTGCGCAGTTCGGTCCCCATTGACCTCGGTCGGCAGTCATGGCCTCGGCCTCCAGAGCGGCGAACAGCGCGGCGTATTTGGAATCTGGAGGGACATCGACCGCCCGTGCCCAGCCACTCGCCACCATCAGGGCGTTGACGAAGGTGCCGTCGGTGAGGAAGACGTACCTGAGGCGCTGACCAAAGGAGTCGACGTCTGTGACGTCAACGTCCAATCGGACCATCTTGTCGTCGATCAGGGCATCGAGCATCGACACGGCCTCCATCCCGCACGCCAGATCGTGGCGGGGGGCATCGATCCCGAGCATTCGGATCATGTTGCTGACACCGCCGACGGTGGCCCGGAAGGTGTCCCCCTCGAACAATTCGAGGACGAGGCGCAGGTCGGGTGGCGGGGGCTTCATCGAAGTCAGGCCCAGGGCCCTGGTGAGCATTGTGGCCATCTGGTCGCGTGTTATCTGGTCGTCAGGGCAAAAGCGATCGTTTGTGGGCGGGTTGCAGCCGACCGTGAATCCCGCGTCTGCGATCCGATTTATGGCCCCTTCGAACAGGTGGCCGTCGTCGTCGACAAACCGGTTGCTCGTGGGGGGCGGGAGGTTGAAAGCCCGTGCCAGGAACGCAGCCATCTCACCCCTGGTCAGCGTTCGGGACGGACAGTAATTGTCATTGGCCGGGGGATTACATCCCTGGGTTATCCCAGCGTCTGCGACGCGGTTGATCGCTCCCTCGAACACGGACGTGTCGTCGTCGGTGAAGTGGTCGATATCCGACGCTGGAAGGCCGAGCGCACGAGCCAGGAACGCGGCCATCTCTCCCCGGGTGACGGGTTCAGCGGGGCAGTAGAGGTAGTTGCCGGGAGGATTGCAGCCGAGTGTTATCGCCTCCGCGGCGATGGCCTCGATCCCGCCCTCGTGCACGTTGCCGTCATCATCGGTGAAGGTCCCACCGGGGTCCGACGAGTCGGCGAGGGCGACTGGGGAGCCGAGGGTCGAAACCAGCAGCAGCCCGACAGCGATTCTTTGCAGGGCGACTCGAGTGACGTTCATGATTCTCTGCCCTACCCCTTTCGTTCATCGGCAAACGGGTTCACTCGGGGACGCTTAGCGGATGGCCCAGCCCTGAGCGGATCATCGGTTGGAGCACGGGACGATAAGTCGACAAACCCGGCGGGTAAATCATGTGGATCTTTTCCGGGCTCCCGTTTTCCTCCACGTCAGCAACCATGCCACTATTGAGCGCATTGTCGATGCCTGAGGAGGCGAAACGTGGCGATGTCCCAAGAGCACAAAGACGCCCTGGCCAAAGGGCGCAAAGAGTCGAGGGCGATCAAGGCCTACCTGAGCACCATCGAGTCTCGTAAGCCGGGGCGACCGGTCACCAAACAGAACCTCGAGTCCAGGTTGGCCAGGGTCAATAGCAACTTGGAGAGCACCGACGATCCGCTGAAGAGGATCGATCTCCTCCAGTCTCGCCTCGACCTGGAGTCGGCCATATCCGCATCTACCGATTCGGTCGACATCGAGCAGCTCGAGGCAGACTTCGTCTCTCACGCCGCCGGGTACTCGGAGCGCAAGGGGATCACCTACACCGCGTGGCGCCAGTTCGGCGTGCCGGCAGGAGTGCTCAAAAAGGCCGGGATACCGGAGACTCGTCGCCGCTAATCCCAGCCCAATTCCGAGAGCCGGTCGTCATCGATGCCGATGTGGTGGGCAATCTCATGGAGAACGGTTCGCCTGATCTCGGATTCGAGCTCTTCCTCGGCGAGACCGAGGGCGAGATGGGGGGCCCTGTAGATGACGATCCGGTCGGGAAGAGCCCCCCAATAATCCGCCGACCGCTCCGGCAATGAGACTCCGTCGTAGAGCCCGAGGAGGTCGCCCTCTCCCGGAGGTGGGCGCTCTTCGACGACCACATGCAGGTTCTCGATTTGCTCGATGACCCAGGGCGGGAGCGATTCGAGGACGCGATCGACGGTCGCCTCGAAATCGGTCCGATTCACATCGATGATTCAATCACGGTTCATCGAGAGATCCCGATTCACCGATCGACTAGCCCACAACCCGTCGGTATCCTCACGACTCCGATGGGCGATTAGCTCAGCCCGGCTAGAGCGCTCGCCTCACACGCGAGAGGTCACTGGTTCAAGTCCAGTATCGCCCACCCGTCGAGAGTCGCTTGCTAGTAGCTAGCTTTTTGCCCTCCGCCCGCCTAGATCGTGCACCGAAGCGCTGGTCGACGTCGCCCTTATCTCGCTCACTCGGCGAGGCGCGGTCGAGACCAGAGCGAGGTCTTAAGTCTCGACGCGTTCCGGGGAGACAGAGGTCTTGTCCTCGGCGCGCACCCGGTCGATGAGCCAGGTGGCGATGGTGGCGGTGACGGTTCCGATGAGGGCGATCCCGGCGATCATCACTGCGGCTGCGATGAAGCGTCCAGTGGTGGTCACCGGATAGCGGTCGCCGTAGCCGACGGTGGTTACCGTGGCCGTCGCCCACCAGAGCGCATCGCCGAAGGTCTCGATGTTGGCTCCTGGCTGGCCCCGTTCGTGGTCGAGCATGGAGAGCGCGCCAACGAAGAGGATCAGGGCCGATCCCCCAACGACGTAGACGCCGACCCGACCTCGGACGTTGCCCGCTCCGTAACGGTTCAGAGTGTGGAGCATGGTTATGAGCCGGAGCAGCCTGAGGGGGCGCAGGATGGGGACCACCACGACGACAAGGTCGGTGATGTGACCTCGGATGAACCCCTTCCGGTCGTCGCTAAGGGCCACTCTCATCACGTAGTCGATGGCGAATAGCACCCAGGTCGCTCGCTCCGTCCACTGACAGAGGGCGAGCGCTCCGTCGGAGAGGTCGGGGTAGAGAATCGGGTAGGCGTAGGCGGCGAGGAACAGCAACGCTGCCACCGTGAGCGGCCACTCCGCTCCCCGCTCCCACCAATCCCGGTTGGCCTCATTCGTAGGGCTGTTCGACATGCTGGAGACATCTTCGATCCTGCGGCCTCTCCCTCCTGACATTTGCCCGAAGAGCCACGGTCGGACGAGTGAGGCGCACGATCCGACTGCCCCGGTACCTCGACGACGCGATCCGCGCCGAAGCTCGACGACCGGCACCACGATCAGCCAGACCCGCCCGACGGGTCCTCAGCACCGCGCTCGGTGATGAGAAGCTCCTCGCAGCCAGACCTCGACGGCTCCCCTACGAGGAGTCGATAGCCCTCCTCGACCGCGACGAGCTACCCGTCGGACTTCACTGACCGGTCGTATTCTCGGTGGCATGGCGTCGAGGCAGGGATTCCTCAGGCGGTACATGAACCTGTTCGAGGGGACGCTTCGGCCAAAGCGGAACGCCCGACTCTTTCCGCTGGCCCTGCTCCTCGCGGTCCTCGGTGTCTACGGGTGGGTGTCGCTGAGTCCCTCCACAGGCAGGGTCGTGGCCGGGGTGTTCATCTTCATCCTCATGGTCGCAGGGGCAGTCGGTGGCTTGATGCTTGAGCGGCGGAGCGTTCGGAAGGCGAGGGAAGAAGGCCGGACGGTTAGCGAGATACCAACCGCCGCGCGGACATTGCTCACGGTTACGGCGATTGTCCTGTTGATCCTCTCTTTCCTCTACGGCGTCATGAGCG
>JBIOVB010000110.1:0-3312 GCA_044867525.1 Acidimicrobiia bacterium
CGCCGTTGTTGCTGTCCTTACTGAGGACCGCAACCGGCACGAACACATTGACCTGGTTGGTCTCTGCGCTCGGCTCGGCGTTCTGGTTGGTGGTGTTGTTGTTCTCAGCCGTTTGTGACTGGGAACCATCACCCTCCGAACCGCACTTGCCGCAGCCGTCCCGGCCGTCGGCGGTCTGATCCTGGTCGATCGACTGCTTAGTGCCGTTCTCGTTGACCGCGATCACCGTGGTCTCAGCCTCGTTGGACTGATCCACGTCGCCGTTGTTGCTGTCCTTACTGAGGACCGCAACCGGCACGAACACATTGACCTGGTTGGTCTCTGCGCTCGGCTCGGCGTTCTGATTGGTCTCGTTTGTGTTGGTTGCTTCTTGTGTCTGGGTGATGATCGCCTCGGGGTCCACCGGCAGTGGACTGGCACTTGCCATTCCGGCCGTTGCGATCAACGCCCCACTGGCGAGCGCGGCTGTCACCAGCGCTCTCTTGAGCCAGTGCTTCATGGTTCACCTCCATAGGTGCTTCAGGGAAACGCGCGGACGGGAAGGCATTCCTCTGCGCGCGTTGCGAAATGGAGGTGGTTAGCCGGGGACCTCGAGTGCCTCGGCTAGGGCTATTGGGCGCCAGAGAACCGGTCGAGACCGGAGCCAGCGGCTCAACCGGGGCGCGATCAGCCCGAGCAGAACGAGTACAGCCAGTAGACCTGAAGGCGAGGCCGAGCCAGGAGAATTGAGTGAGCTCATCGACCCAGAACGTGCTCGAAGGGCGGCGCTTGCTGGGCCTTCCGGGGCCCCGGTGTCCTCGGTGATGCCGCTCGGAGCGTGGGGGAGGATGGCCGGGGATCTTGAATACGCCGCCGGATCCGATGTGTTTCTGGTGTTCCGGACCGACGTGATGACCGTGGGCATGGGTGAGTCGATCTCCGCTGGGACCCTGGAGCTTTCGACAGGAGCGCCGGCTTGTCCATCGGGAACCGGAGGGGAATATGACGTTCCCGGATCGGGATCGGGACCTCGGATCCCGACCAAGGCGTCGTCGACCGCTTCGATCAAGTCGTCGGGCACGACAGGAAGTAGCTCCTCTACGCCTTCGAGGACCGGGGCGGTCACGTTTTCGACTGCGTCGATGGAGCCGTTCACGGCCGCCCCGACGAGGTGAAGCACAGGTTGGACCGGCTCATGGATCACCCCAACGAGGAGGGACACGCTTTCCGTTACGGGAGTCAGTGGCTGCTGGACCGTGTCAGCCGCGGAGTCAACGACGTCGGCGACGGTTTCGGTGAGCGGCTCCAGGGGGTCCAATGCGGGGCGGGCTATTTGGTCGACCGGCTCATCGACCACTTCGGTGACAGGTTCGACGACTTGAGTCACCGGTTCGAGGACTGAAGCCACAGGGTCTTGCGAAGCGGGGTGGGCCGGCGACTCGGTGGATCCAGGTGTAGTGACGACCTCCGTCACCGTTTCGACGACTTCGCCCAGACCGGTGGTGCCTGGCGCAGACTGCTCGACAGGGGGCTCCGCGGGCTCTGGCTCCGGCTCGGGGAGTGTCTCGGTCCCGAGCTCGATCTCAATCGGAAGCGCCTCGACGACTTCACCGACACCCAGGGCACGTGCAGTACCGGATGTAACGGTGACGATGAAGATCGCAAGCGAGATGGTGCCAACGACCTTGGCGATGATGTGTCTCTGCCGCCGGTCCGCTTCGCCGGCTCGAGGAGCCTGTCCGTCCAAGTGGAGATCCATACCAGCCCAATGCATGCAGTTGCCCTCCCGCGAGGGAGGCGCCCGGCTCCGGCGAAGCGTCCCCTACCCGAAGGGGCGCATCGATATACATGGATGTCGTGCCTGGATCGACCCCGGACCGCCTCGACACGTGTCGGCGTTAGCGCCCGGCCTTCAGCCAGCCCGGCTCGGGGTCGCCGAACATGCCGAGCAGGTAGTCACGCGACGCCTCCACCGCCCGACGCGGTGCGTCGAGTGAGGCTTTGAGCTTGAAGTCCTCCTTGAGCACCTCGCCATCGACGAGGACGGTCTTCACATTGGAGATGTCCGCGGCGCAGACCACCGCACCCACCGGGTCGATGATCGGCGCCACGTTCACCGCCGACCCGTCGATGATCACCACGTCCGCCTTCTTTCCCGGGGTCAGGGATCCGATGCGATCGGCGATTCCCGCTACCTCGGCGCCACCGATCGTGGCCCACGAGAGCGCCTCGCGTGCGGTGATGAGACCAGGCGACGCTTCCAAGCCGTCCAGGTCGTCGTCCCAGGCGTCCTGGTGCTTGCGTCCGCGTTCCGAGCCGAAGACGGCGTGCATCTGGGTGAACTGGTCGGCCGAGGCGGTCGTGGCGACGTCCGAAGAGAGCCCGATCGGGATGTTGTACTCGACCGCAGTCACCGCCGGCGCCCAGCCGTGTCCCATCTGGATCTCGATCTGGGGAGCGAAGCTGACGTTGCCACCCGAGTCCCGGACCAGCCCCCACTCCTCGTCGGTGAAGTGCGAAGCGTGGACATAGGTGGTACCCGCCTGGAGGAGGTCCATGTCGCGGAGCGCGGTGATCTGGCCTTTGGTGTAGCCGAAGCGGTCCATGGCGACGTGGACCGTGATGTTGATCCCGAGCTCCTCGGCCAGCTCCCAGTCGTGACGCACGACCTCGGGCTTGCAGAAGCCGGGCCCTCGGGTGGCGAGACCCATGGTGACCCGCCCCTCGTCGGAGCTGAAGTACTGCGATCGCAAACGGCGCGCCTCGTCACCGTCCGACGACAGGACGCTGCCGGTGTAGTCGGGGCCGAACCACCAGTCCACCAGGGAGGTATTCGGGAACCCGTATGCGAAGACCGACCTGATCCCGGTTTCCTTCAGCGCCGCCACCGAGGCGTCTGCATGCTCGGGCGTGTTCATGATGTGGGCCCAGTCGACGAGCGTGGTGATCCCGGCGTTGATGCACTCCAGCGCCCCCCATTGGGTCGCCGAGTGGACGTCTTCCGGCCGGTAGTGCGGGGCGAACTTGTCGAGGATGGCGCTGAAGTAGGTGATCAGGGCGAAGTCGGGGGCACAGGTCCGGATGCAGGTCTCCCAGGTGTGGCGATGGGTGTCGACGAAGCCAGGGATGACAATGTCGCCGGCGGCGTCGATGACCCGGGCACCGTCGGCTGGCAGGTCCTTGCCGATGGAGGCGATCTTGTCATCCTCGATCAGCACGTCCGCTTTCGCCATCTCCCCGAGCTCAGGGTCTTGGGTGAGGACGATCCCGCCTTTGATGAGGGTTCGGTCAGCCACGATTTCAGTCCCTTTCTGCCGGCAGGGGATCGTACCT
>JBIOVB010000111.1:0-6529 GCA_044867525.1 Acidimicrobiia bacterium
ATCATCGGCGTCATCTGGCAAGGAGAAGCGCGCAGTCGCAGCCGGCAGCTGCGGCGAGCACTTCGACGCAGCAAGGGGCGTCGAGGGCCGGAGAGACGCCCTCAGTATCTGTGCGGCGGGCCACTAGAGGTTGGGCCCCGGCTCAGTCGCCCGGCTCTCCACCTAGGAAGTCCTCCACGGTGACCTCCTCCAGGAACTCCCGGAAGCGGGCGACCTCATCCTCCTCGTCGGCTTCCTCTTCGAAGAGGACGCCTGCATCCTCGAGAACTCCGGGAAGTGCGAACACCGGGGTCCCGGTGCGCACCGCAAGCGCAATTGCATCCGACGGCCTGCTGGAGACATGCACCTCGCGGCCGGAGATGTCCAGGGAGAGATCGGCATAGAAGACCGAATCACGCATCTCGGTTATCACCACCCGGACCGCCGCCGCACCGACCGCGTCGATGACACTTCGCATCAGATCATGGGTGAGCGGGCGGGGCGGGCTCACACCTTCGAGGGCGGTGGCGATGGCGGTGGCCTCCGATCCCCCGATCCAGATCGGGAGATACCGATTCCCTTCCTGCTCCCTGAGCAGCACTATCGGCTGGTTGGAGGGCAGCTCGACCCGGACTCCCACGACTTCCATGGCGATGGGCAATCCGTTTCCCGGCATAACGCGAGGTTATCACCGGGCTTGATTTCCGGTCCGAGACGGGCTCCTAGGAACGCATGACCTCGAACAGGACCTTTGGGTCGTTGACGAACGCTTCCATGTCGAGCACCGCCCAGATGGAGCGGAGGTTCCGGTAATAACCCTGCCAGTCGAGACCGTATCCGACGAGATACTCATCCCCCACCTCGAAGCCCCGGTATTCGATGGGGACTTCGGTGACCCTCCTCCGGGTCTTGTCGATGAGGGAGGCCGTTGCCACCGAGCGGGCACCACGATCGAGCATCGTTTTGCGCAATACCGAGAGGGTGAGCCCGGTGTCGGTGATGTCTTCGACGATCACCACGTCTCGATCGAGCACCGGGGTCCAAAGGTCCATGGCGATCCCGATCCGGCCCCCCTCACCAAAGCGATTGAGCACCAGGAAGTCGATCTCGGAGGCGATTTCGACGCGGCGGGTGAGATCGGCGGCGAAGGGCACCGATCCCAACATGACGACGACGAACAGCGGCTGGCGGTCTGCGTAGTCGGCGCCGATCGCCTCGCCCAGCTCTGCCACCCGTGACTGGATCTCGGGCTCGGGTATGGCCATCACCGCGGGGAGCGCAGTCGCGGTCATTCCCCGATGGCTCGATGCACCCAATAGAGGAGGGCGTCGCCGATCGACATCCCCGCTCCTTGGGGCCCACGGCTCACCTCGACGATCGGCGCGGGCTCGGGCTGCGGAAGCTCGACCATTGGCGCAGGATGCTCAAGCATCAGCCCCTGCCCGGCGAGGTGGAGGTAGGTCTCGATCTGCCCCGCCGTCACCATGTGGTCGGGCTCGACCCGGGCCATGGACGCCTTGTACTCGGTCTTGGTGATGGCGTCACCAAAGAAGCCAAGGTCCTTGAATCCGTAGTCGAGCAGCGCGCTGGCATCGGCGAAATGACCGAGGTTCTCCGGAGAACCGAGCACCACCGCATAGAGGCGCCGTCCCTCGCGCTCGGCCGCCCCGACGAAGGTGAAGAGAGCTTGGGGGGTCAAACCGGTCTTCACACCAAGCATCCCCTCGTACGTGGTGAGCATCAGGTTGGTGCTGATGCCGACCCGGGTGTTCCCCACAGGGTCGTCGGGGAGGACCATGGCCCTGGCCCTGACCACCTCGACGAACCGAGGGTTCGCCATTGCCAGCCGGGCCAGGGTGAGTAGGTCTCGGGCGCTGGAGTAATGGCCTGGGGCGTCCATTCCGTGGGCATTGGCGAAGGCGGTGTTGTCCAGGCCGAGCTCTTGGGCCCGGCTGTTCATCAGGTCGACGAAGGCAGGAACGCTCCCTGCGATGTGCTCGGCCAGGGCGGTGGCGGCGTCATTTGCGGACCGGACCATCAACGCTCGGAACAGAGCGCCCACGGTGAACTGCTCACCTGCGACCAAGCCGATCTCCTGGCCCCCGGTCTGAGCCGCCTCCTCGGATACGGTCACGACCTCGTCGAAACCGGCGTTCTCCAGGACCAGCAACCCAGTCATGATCTTCGTTGTCGAGGCGATCGATCTCGGCTCGTCCGCAGCCCACGAAGCGAGGACGGTATCGATCGACTCGTCGTAGAGGATCCATGCCGGAGCCGAAACCGAGGGCGGTCCCGACTCGGGAAAGGTCTCGAAAACCGGTGGTGGATATGAGAAGGGGGCTGCGGCCGCGGGGAGGGCGAGCAGGAATGAGAGCACCACGAGCAGTGCCAGCAGACGGGCCGGTCTGATCATTGGACGATCTGTTGCTTCAACTCTCCCTCGAGCATCGCCCGGTGCATCGACTGCACCGAGCCGGCGCTCAGCTCGAGAAGGTCACGGGCCCTGGCCCGGGCTTCGGCATTGTTGGCCCTCATCAATGGCGCAGTGAGTTGACGAAGCAGATCGGCCTCGCGGTCGACCGACAGCCGTATCGCCCGTAGGTGCCTGGCCTCCAGCCCTTGATCCATGAGTCGCTTTGCCTCGAGACCGACTACCCCCGCCTCTGTGGGAAAGACCTCCGAGTCGGAAATTGGATGAATCACGCCGGCCGCCACCAGGTCATCGAGCTGCCCTGTGCTGAGACCCGACCGCTTGAGAAGGTCGTCCCGACTGAGCGGCGCGCCCCTGTCGCCCTCAAGACTCGGCTCCGGCTGCAGAAACGACGAACCGCCTTCCTCGCCGCGCTCCCAGAGGGTCAACTTGGACTTGATCACCTTGAGCGGCAGGAAATGGTCCCTCTGCTGCTGCAGGATGAAGCGGAGCCGGGCCAGATCCTCTGAGTCGAAAAGCCGGTACCCACTATCGGAGCGACCGGGGTCGATCAGTCCCTGCGACTCGAGGAACCGGATCTTCGACACCGAGACGTCGGGGAAGTCATCCCTGAGCAGGTTGATCACCTCACCGATGCTCATGTCCGCCTGTTCAGGCATCGCCGTGTGCGACCAGGAAATGGAAGCGGCCCACGAGCACCTCGTCCCCCGCCCTCAGCTGGGCCTCGTCGACCCGGGCGTCGTTCACATAGGTCCCGTTGGTGGAGCCGCTGTCCTCGACCATCAGCCTGCCCTCTTCCAACACGAAGCGGCAGTGCTGGCGGGAGACCGTCACATCGTTCAAGAAGATGTCGCTTTCCGGGTGCCGTCCCACGGTCGTGTTCCCCTGAGGAAGGACATAGCTCATCCCGGTCTGCGGGCCCCGCTCGATGACGAGGGCGAATCCGGTGAATCCCTCGATATTCCCTGCCTCCTCCCGGGTCAGGGGATGGCCGGTGCGATCTTGGATTGGGACATAGACCACAGTGGGATCGCTCTCGACCTCAACTTGAGGTTCGGACTGCTCCGGGCCCGGCCCTTTCTCCTCGGTCATGAGATCAGATGATAGGGAGCGCCCGGAACTGAGCCGGGTCACGCCTCACTCGGTCAGTTCGCGATATGACGCAGCGTCGAGGAGAACGGAGGTGTCGAGCTCGCCCTCAATCCGGATCTCGGCGAACCAACCCTCGTCATAGGGGCTGGTATTGACCCGGTCCGGGCTCCCGGCCAACTCGGCGTTGACGGCCACCACCTCGCCGGCGAACGGTGCGTAGACCTCCCCCACCGACTTGGTGCTCTCCACCTCGACCAGGATGTCGTCCTTGCTCGCAGTGGAGCCGACTTCGGGGAGCTCGACGAACACCACATCTCCAAGTTGGTCCTGGGCATAGTCGGTGATCCCGATCCGCACGACCGAATCCCCCAACTGGCGAATCCACTCGTGCTCCTCTGTGTAGAGAAGATCATCGGGTACCTGCATCAAACCTCCTCAGGGCCGGTGGGCGACTCTAACGCCGCGAGCCGGCGCCGGACATCGCCCGCGTAGAGGAAGGCCACGTACCAATAGAGGGCGAGGCCGATCGTGCCCCCGATCCAGGCGCCGGGACGCATGAACCACTCCATGACGCCGGCCTCGGCGAGGTAGAAGGCGGGGATCGCCCCGTAGAGGAGGAAGGTGGCGAGCTTGCCGAGGTAACGGACCTCGATCTGGCCCCCTCCCCTGGCGGCCAGGTAGGCCGCCATCCCTGCCACGAGAACCTCCCTGATGATCAGAAGCCACCCGAACACCGGGGGCAGGGCACCCACGTAGAGGCCGCCGATGATCGCGGAAGCGATCAACAGCCGATCGGCGATCGGGTCCAGCGCCTTCCCCAACCTGCTGACCTGGTTGAGGCGGCGCGCCAGATAGCCGTCGATCCAGTCGGTCCAGCCGATGGCGAACATCAGCCAGGCGGCGAGGGCGAGGTTGTCATCGACGAGCAGGGCCCACCAGAAGACGGGTACACCAAGCAGACGAAGGAAGGTGACCAGGTTGGGAACGGTCAGGATCCGGTCGGTGGTAGCGGCCTCGCTCACCGGGCGCAGGCTATTACCGGGCTTCTGGCCTCAACCACTGGGCCGAACGTCGGCCAACCCGCCGAGCCGCCCCTGGATTCCGCCCAGGACCGGTCCCCACTCGAAGTCGACCCGGTCCGATCGATAGGCCTCGGTGATCTCGGGGTGATAGAGAACCAGGTAAGGAAGATCCCTTGCCAGGACCTGTTCCATCTCCCATAGGGCGTTCCTCGCTTGTTCTGGTGCGGTCGCACCCTCGTAATCGGCGAGCCGAGCCGCGAATTCCTCACTCGAGTACCCGGTGGTGTTGGACGGGGCGTCGGCCGCGAAGAACCACCGGTAGTAGGCGGGCAACGCGGGGTTCCCCAGAGTCCATCCCAGGAGATACATGTCGTAGTTCAGGGACCCGTCGGTCCCCGGGGTGAACGCCAGGTCGACGACCGTGTCGAAGTCGGTGACCACCGGTCTCACATCGAAACCCAGGATCTCCAGGACCTGCTCGATCCTGGCTGCGTATTCCGGCCGATCGGGGTCGTATTGCTCCCCCGGGGTGAGAATCGTGAGCGGGGCAGGTGCCCGACCACTGATGGCGAGACCCTGCCCGGTGACGAGCTCTCCGTCGGCGAACGCGGGCTCGCGAGCCCAGGTATACCCGGCGCTGCGGAGAGTGGCCAGCGCCACTTCGAGTCGGCTGTCGAGGGTTCCTTCGAAGCCGGATGCGATCTGGCGCGCCCTCTCCTCGTCGAACCAGACCTCATTCGCAGGTGAAAGGACGGTGTAGGCCGCTTCGGAGCCCGGCACGACACTGGCAGTGGCCTGCTCCCGGTCGAGCAACAGTGCCAGGGCCTGGCGGAATCCCGGTGCCGACATCGGCCGGCGCTCCAGGTTGAACCCGAGGTACCGGATTGCGTTCGCGGGGCTCTCGCTGATCGCCACCTCCTCGAACGCGGCGAGCACATCGAGGCTCTCCTCGCTGAGGCCACGGGGGCTGAGGATGGTGTCGAGACTCCCTGCGGCCAGATCCGCCACTGCGGCGGCCTCGTCCGGATAGACGATGTATGCGACCTGGTCCACAACCACCCCCGGATAGCCGGGATTGGCGGCGGCCTCGATCGACCCCTCTTCGAACTCGACGATCTGCAGCGGGCCACCGCTCAGGTCATCATCTCCATCGAGTGCATAGAGAGCGCCGGCGGAGTCGATGGATGCGACGATCGGTGCCCAGACATGGGAAGGCATGATCGGAGCCAGCCCGACACCGTTCGGCCAGACGCGGAGACTCGGTCTGCTCTCGAACTCGATCCGAACAGAGGTCGGTGACTCGGCAATGACATCTCGCACGGCAACCGGGAACCCCTCGGACCACCCCCCGCCCAGCCCGAGGCGACGCACAGTGTCGAATGTGAAGGCGACATCTTGAGCCGTGACCGGGGTGCCGTCACTCCAGGAATGACCGGCACCCAATTCGACCCGAACCCGCCAGCCGTCCTCGTCCCAGGTCGGAGTTGCTGGCGCGGAATCCGCGAGCTCGCCGACCAGGGCTGTTCTCCCGGCATCCAATGCGTAGATGGCGGGCTTGGTCGGGCCCAGGACGTAGGCATTCCACACCGAGGGGTCGTCGCCGACGTAGGCCCAGAAATTGTTGGTGGTGGGGGCGGCGAGGAGCCCGACGCGGTACTCGAAGACCTCCGGCTGAGAAGAGGCAACCGGGAGGCTCGCACCACTCTCGTCCACAGACG
The DNA here is from genome assembly GCA_044867525.1 of Acidimicrobiia bacterium. Taxonomy (GTDB): domain Bacteria; phylum Actinomycetota; class Acidimicrobiia; order Spongiisociales; family ZC4RG35; genus JALYNX01. The sequence goes on from JBIOVB010000111.1 coordinate 6,243, forward strand.
ACTCCGTCGTGGCGACTATCTCGACCGATTCCGGGTCGTCACTGCCGGTCTGCGCCAGGGCGGCGACGCCGATCACGACGAGCACGACACTCGCTCCGATCGCTCTCAGGGTTTTGTCCGCCATTCGCTACCTCCCGATAGAGAATCGGCAGGCCTCGCGCGTGGCTTGATGAATGATCGCGACCGGCGATTACCATGCCCGTTTCCGGGCTGTGGCGCAGTTTGGTAGCGCACTTGGCTGGGGGCCAAGGGGTCGTGGGTTCAAATCCCGCCAGCCCGACCGAAGA
>JBIOVB010000112.1:0-6783 GCA_044867525.1 Acidimicrobiia bacterium
GTGCTGCCAGTCCTTGTCAACTAGTTGAGACCACGATCGTGTTTACGGTTCTTGCCTGGTGGATTCGCTAGCGAGGTTGCGAGGTGCTCACTCTGACTCCCGCACCGCCTCAAGGCATGGGAGGAGTGTCGCCGACGAGTAGGTCGAGCAACTCGAAGCCGGACCACACCTCAGCGATCCCGTGCCAGGAGCGCTCATTTCGGGTCCGCCCTTCAAGTAGCGCCCCACGGGCGCACCACTGAGTTTCTGCCCCGAGCAATCTCAGTTGACGACGCTACCCAGACCGCATCCCAACCAATGTCGATCGTCAGGTGGACGCTCCTATGGGCAACGGCTCCTTGGCCCCTTCTTTCTCGGCGTTGTCATCGTGGGCTTCGGGATCCGCCAACGGCAGGTCCATCTCGAAGATGCTGCGCTCACCGTCGTATCGATAGGAGAGGCCCCCACCCATCATCTCTGCGAGCTGACGGGACACGGTAAGACCGAGACCTACTGAGGACGGCTGGGATCCGGGGTCGTGTGCCACGGAATAGGGGAGGAAGATCCGCTCTCGCTCGTCTTCTGGGATCTCACGACCGTCGTCGGAGACCGACACGCAGACCGTATCGTGTCTTGCTTCATAGGCGATCTCGACATGATCCCCGCCGTAGCGAATGGCATTCGTGATCAGATTGCGGACAACCTGGCGGACCCGGACCGGGTCGGCCAATGCCTTCACCGGGTCGGGCGCCCTGGTCACTGTGATCCTTACCCGCTCCGCCTCTGGCAGGACCTCCACCACCTGGGCGCAGTTGGCTCCGATGTCCACCGGTACCTTGCTGATGTGCACGGCATCGATCTCGGCCCGGGCCGCCACGAGTAGATCATCTACGATCCCGGCGAGATCGTAGGCCTCCTGGGCGATGGTCACCACCAGCTCGCGCCGCTCCTCGACCGAGAGGTTGACATCTTGGTCTCGTAGCACCTCAGCGAAGCCCATTACCGCCGCGAGCGGTGTGCGTAGTTCGTGACTCACCGAAGCAACAAACTCGTCCTTAGACCGAACCAGCGTCGCGAGGCGCTCGGTCTCTATCTTGAGCTTCTCGGCCTCTACGCCCCGTCGTAGCGCCTCCTCTTCGGCCAGTGCCCCCTCCACGCTCTCCGAGAACCGCCAGTACGCGAGGATCACGGCAGTGAGAGCAAGCACGTAGAGGGCATGAATGCCCGCCCACAGCACAGGGCTGTCCAGCGCAGCCGGATGGTTGAACACGCTGGCCGGGTCGAGAACTCCGACGACAGAGTGATGAATGAACACATACGCGAGCCCGAGGGCAAGAGGACGCCAGTCGCGATACAGGCTGATCAGCGGGACCACCACGAAAAAGTGGAAGTGAGACTCGATGAGCCCGTTGGTGAGATGGACGAGGAGCCCGGAGCAGGACACGAGGGCCACGCTGACGAGGATCGCCTTGGATGTTCGGCCAGCGAAGAACGGAACGGCCAGCAGGAGAGCCACCACCCCCGCCAGTTCGAGGGCGAGATGCCACAGATCTACATCGGCTCTCGTACCAACGATGGCGAGGAGTGGGACGTTCGCCCACGCCAAGGCGAGGAGGAGTCGCTGGCGCGCTTGCCAGTCTCGGCTGGGCAGCCAGGTCCCGCGAGGGAGCCACCGCCACTGGGACTTGACCGCCGAACCCGTGTCGACCCATTCAGAGTAAGAGACTGTTTTCACCTAGGAATATCGACGGAGACAGACGGGAGCCTTGAGTGGTTTGCCAGCGGACGCCGACTCCACCACAGGTGTGACTCGCAGCGAGGCCGCGCGATCGGAGTGTCGCCCAAGGGCGATCATCTGTGCGGTTTGAGTCTCACCCTGGTTCGGATGGTGCCAGTGGCCTTGGCGATGGTCGGAACGGGCGTGCGACCGGCCAGCCACACCTTCCTGGGTGCAACGGGCTCGATCGCTAACGACGGCCGGCTCAACGGGGATCAAGGTCCGTCCAAAGTGGAAGACGGGCGCGTGCCGTGCGATTTCGAGGCCGCGGCCCACTCGATGGGGAAAAGTGGTCCCGAGAGCCGAGACAAACGAGATTGGCATCACAAGTCGAGATGCCTCAACGATAGGAAGGGCGTACCGATGGCGGAACTACTGGTCGACTTCATCACCTCCTTGGATGGCTATGCATCGGGGGAGGGTTGGCCGGGCTTCTGGGGCCTTGAAGGGCCGGAGTACCTCGCTTGGCTCGAGGAACAACCCGAAGTCACGTACTTGATGGGCGCCAACACCTATCGGCTGATGTCCGGCTTCTCGGCGGGACAGACACCAGCCGGGACCGACGAGTTCACAGAAGATGAGCAGGACTCGATCGACGGACTCACCCGAGCGACCAAAATCGTCTTCTCAACGACTCTCGAGGAGCCGCTGGCGTGGGCGAACACCACGGTCGTGAGAGGCGATGCGGTCGAAACGGTCCGGACGATGAAGGCGGATGACGCGGGGATCTTGAGCACCATCGGAAGCCTGAGCGTCGCCCGAGCTTTGCTTCAAGCCGGACTCGTCGACCGGTTCCGGGTCGGCATGTTCCCAGTGATCACCGGCGCCACCGGAGCAGAACGCATCTACGACGGCTACCCAGACGTCGCCCTCGACATGATCGGCAGTCACACATTCGATGATCGCATCCAGGTAGTCGAGTACCGACCACGGGTGCTCGAACGACCTCCGCTCGCTGCCAACCGTTGACGCGATTGGCGAGGCGGGTCGAGAGGATTGTCTGGATCTGAAACGTCCCACGTGATCGGCGCCAGGCCGAGGTTGGCCGGGCTTGATCCGGATGACATCTGTCACATCGAGTTGGTGATCGATCTCACTACCGCTCGCACCGGTCGTTCCGCATGATCAGGTGTCAAGGAGGTAGTAAATGGAACATGTGCTCGAAGTACGAGGGCTCGTTCACCGATACGGTGACCGCACGGCTCTCGCTGGAGTCGATCTGAGCGTCAAGTCGGGGGAGTGTGTCGCACTTCTCGGCCCAAATGGGGCCGGCAAGACGACTCTTGTCCGCAATGTGATCGGGTTGATCGAAGGCAACGCCGACCTCATCGAGGTGGCAGGTGGCAACCCTCGCAGCGCCGAGACCCGGCGCAGGCTCGGTGTCGTCCAACAGGCGGTCGGTTTTCCGCGGTCGCTCACCGTCGGCGAGATCGTCGGCGGTGCGGCCGCTCGTCGGGGTTGTCCCCCGGAAGCAGCCAGCCAAGCCATTGCCGAGATGGGCCTGGCAGGTCTGGAGAAGCGTCGGGCAGCCAAGCTCTCCGGCGGTCAGCAGCAGCGGTTGCAGCTCGCGATGGGGCTGGTTGCGAATCCGGTTCTGCTGGTACTGGACGAGCCCACCGAAGGACTCGATGTGGAGGCACGGCGTCGGTTCTGGAACACGATTCGGCGACGTCTCGACGACGGAGCCGGTGTGCTCATCACGACGCATCTCGTGGACGAGGCGGCCGCCGTCGCCGATCGGATCGTCGTGGTTGATCGCGGACGAGTAGTTGCGGAAGGGACGCCAGACGAACTGCGCAGGACGCTCCCCGACCGTCGGATCGAAGTCCGGACGAAGGTACCGGTGAGTGTGATCAGAGCGCTCGACTCGGTGCACTCGGTGGAGCTTCGTGACCGCCGAACCGTGATCGCAGCGACCGACAGTGAGCAGGTCGTCAGCACGCTGCTCGACCTCGACCCCGAGGCCAGCGATTTGACAGTGGCGACGGCGAGCCTCGAAGAGGTCCTCGTCGCACTGACCCACCATGAGGAGGTGGCAGCATGAACACCAGAATCTTTCGCATAGAAGTCCGAGACGAGCTCTTGGGAATAGTCAGGGAACCAACCGCTCTTGTCTTCTCGGTGCTGGTGCCGGTGGCATTCTTTGCACTTTTCGCAACCATGTTCGGAGGTCAGGGGGACGGCTTCGGCGTCGAGTCGTTGGCCACGTACGGGGCGTTTGGTGTGCTTTCCGCGGTTCTGATTAATCCGGGTGTCGGCCTCGCCGACGCCAGAGAGCGGGGCTGGCTCCGCGTCAAGAGAGCGGACGGCACGCCCCTCGGCACAACGCTATCCGCCAAAGTCACGGCAGCGCTGCCGTATGCGATCGTCACCCTGGCAGGGATAACCCTGGTCGCCAGTCTCACCGCTGGACCGCTGGACGCAATTCTGGCCTTGCGTGTCATCGGTGTGCTGGTACTTGGAGCCTTGCCATTCAGCCTGTTCTCCCTGGCAATTGGAGCGAGGTTCAGTCTTAACTCGGCGATAGCGGTGCTCAATGCGCTGCTTATTCCTTTGGTGGTCCTGTCGGGCCTCTGGTTTCCGCTGGAGATGCTCCCGAAGTGGATCGGAGAGATCGCGGTGTACCTCCCGCCCTATCACCTGGCACAACTGGCGCTGGCGCAGGTCGAAGGCGGAGCAGTCTGGGGTCACGTCGCCTATCTCGTGGGAACAACGATTGTGGGAGCGATCACAGCAGCGCTGGCGTACCGTTCCGCGGAAGTGTGAACCACACGACAGTCAGACTCGCGAACTCGGAACGCCTCGACTCGAGGCGTTCCGAGTTCTCGCGTTGGGCGCCCCTGGTCTTCTTCGCATTCATCCTCGTCGGACCGATCTTCTCTCCCGACGCCGGTCCCGAGGATTGGATTCTTGCTGTGGGAGTGGTTGCCGTCGCTCTCCCCACCTTTGTCGTCTCGGAAGTACGAGGCTGGGATATCGGGGGAGCAACTGTCCTGATGCTGCTGGCACTGGCGACAGCCCCCTTGGACTCGACGGCGATCATGGCGCTGCCCATCTACGCCGCTGCTCTCGTCGCCAGGTCAGCCAGTCAGGAGACGCTCCGCCTCAGACTGTCGGTGATCACCGTCCTCACTCTGACCGGCTTCTTCCTGAGTTCGATCCCTTGGCCGTTTCGGATCTTCATATTCATCCCAGTAGTCATGATCTGGGTCATTGGATCCGCCGTCTTCCATGATGTGTCACGGGACCATCACGCGGTGGCGCTCCGGGCTGAGAACCGCCGAGTCGCTCATCTTGCCACCATCGCCGAGCGGGAACGGATCGCTCGCGACGTCCACGACATCGCAGGCCAGGCTCTCACCGCCATCATCGTGCGCAGCCAACTAGTCCAGAGACTGGCCGGGTCTGACCAGCGTCGCGCCACAGAGGAAGCCGACGAGGTGGAACGCATAGCTCGCGATGCACTGGCGTCGATCAGGCAAAGCGTTGCCGGATGGCATCAGGCGTCGCTGCCTGACGAACTCGCCGTTGCCCGCAATGCGCTCGCAGCCGCAGGCACCGAATTGGAGACGTTCGGAGACTTGGAGGTCGATCTGGCACCCTCGGTCGAGAACGTTCTGGCGTTGGGACTTCGCGAGGCGGTCACCAATGTTCTGCGCCATGCCAACGCAGGCAAGGTGGAGGCCCGAATCGAAAGTCAGGACGGGGGAGTATCACTAACGGTGACTGACGACGGGATCGGGCCCACCAAGGGAACCGGCTCGGGAATTCAGGGGATGCGCGAACGTGTGATCGCCGCAGGGGGAACCCTCACATTCGGACCCGGCATGACAGGCGGGACACTGCTACGGATCGACATGCCTTTCGGTGGAAGTACTTCATGATCCGCGTCGTCCTCGCCGAAGACCAGGCGATGGTGCGAGGAGCCTTTGCAGGACTCCTCGACCTCGAACCGGACATCGAGGTAGTCGCTGTCGCGGAAGATGGCGAGCAGGGTTTGGCAGCTGTCGCAGAGCACCAGCCGGACATCCTTCTCACCGACATCGAAATGCCAGGAATGACGGGACTCGAGCTGGCCTCTCGCCTCAAGGACCATCCGACGGTCCGAGTCGTAATCGTGACCACCTTCGCCCGAAGTGGCTATCTGCGGCGTGCGCTCGATGCCGGGGTGTCTGGATATGTCCTCAAAGACTCACCCATCGAAGATCTGGCCGACACCCTCAGGAGGGTGGCAGCAGGCAATCGCGTAATCGCCCCAGAGCTAGCGGTTTCGGCGTGGGCCGGCAGCGACCCCCTCACTGACCGGGAGCGAGAAGTCCTGCGAGAGGTTGGTGAAGGACATCCCAACATCGAGATCGCGCAAAGGCTCCACCTCGCCGAGGGAACCGTACGCAACTACCTGTCATCTGCCATCGTCAAGCTCGGGGCCAGAAACCGTACCGAGGCGTTCGCCAAGGCCCAGGAAATGGGATACCTCTAGCCCAGGACGTGGTCCTGGACTGTGCGCCCGACGTCACCGACGCCCTCAGGCAGGTCGCGTTTCGCGAAGCGCTTCGCGATGCTCGACCGCGAGTGCCTGCATCTTCTTGATGAGGTCGAGCATCGTTTCCAGCTCGGCGCGGGTGAACCGCTCGAACAGCCTTGCGCCTTCCTCGACCAGGGGACCATAGAGTCGCCACCAACGGGGGCTGCCGTCTTCGGTCATTTCAACAAGGACCTGGCGCCGGTCGTCTGCATCCCGTATCCGGCGTACGAACCCCTTGCGTTCGAGCCGGTCGATCATCGAAGTTGTGGCAGCCGAGGAGAGCCCGGTCGCCCGGCTCAACTCGCCTGCGGACATGCGCCCCCCGATGAGCCAGTCGAGGCAACGAAGGTCGGTTGGGTTGAGGTCGAGTAGGCGACCGACCTCGTCGTCAAACTCGGCTGTTCTGGTCGATGAGATCGTCGACATTCAGCGAGCCTCTCAGTGCACCTGCGGGGCGCCCTCTTACCGGACCAGGACATCGACCTTTTCCGGGGGATCGATA
>JBIOVB010000113.1:0-22198 GCA_044867525.1 Acidimicrobiia bacterium
TGCGGTCGGGGTAAAAGGGCTCGAGGTCGGCCAGGCCCTCCCCGACGCCGGCGAACTTGACCGGAGCGCCGGTGATTTCCCGGACCGAGATCGCCGCCCCACCCCTGGCGTCGCCGTCGAGCTTGGATAGGATCACTCCGGTGAGCCCGACCTGTTGTTGGAAGCCGTTTGCGACATTCACGGCGTCCTGGCCGGTCATGGCGTCGACCACCAAGAGCACTTCGTCGGGGTCGGCGGCCTTACGGACTTCGGCCAGCTCCTTCATCAGCTGGGCGTCGATCTGGAGCCGACCTGCGGTGTCGACGATGACCACGTCTCGTCCCGTGCGCACCGCATCCTTGAGGGCAGCCTTGACCAACTTGTCCGGCTTCCCTTTCCGGTCGGCGTACACGGGGATATCGAGCCTGGCGCCCAGGGTCTCCAGCTGGTCGATCGCCGCCGGGCGCTGCAAGTCGGCGGCGACCAGGAGCGGCCTCTTCCCCTGCGACTCGAGGTGGCCGGCGAGCTTGGCCGCTGTCGTGGTCTTCCCCGAGCCCTGGAGCCCAACCATCAGGATGGTGAGTGGTGGCGCGGCCTTCACCAAGCCCGCAGCTTCTGAGCCAAGGGTGGTGACCAGCTCCTCGTGGACGATCTTGATCACTTGCTGACCAGGCGTGAGCGACTTGGCGACGTCCTCTCCAAGCGCCCGTTCCTTGACACGGCTCAGGAACGACTTGACCACGGTGACGTTGACGTCGGCCTCGAGAAGCGCGAGCCGGACCTCGCGCAGTGCCTCGTCGATGTCCTTCTCGGAGAGTCTCCCTTTGCCTCGCAAGGAGCCGAACACTCGGTCGAAGCGGCTGGTCAGGGTGTCGAACACAGCCAGACGGTACCGGGGTGCCCGGCGATAGGCTCAGCCCGTGCCTTGCGCCATCGCGACCGATCGAAGCGAAGTCGCGCTCCGGGAACGGTGACAGACTCGACGATCACCGCCGAGGAGTTCGAGGCCCGGCTCCGGGCAGTGTGCTCAGGCGGTGGCCCGGGCCTGCCGCGTCGACAGCGGGACGTGGCAGTGATCCTGGCCAGTGCAACGCTTTGGATGGAAACCGGTTCGCTCTACACAGAGTCCGAGATCAACGAGGGGCTCGAACGCTGGCTGAGCGAAGTGTGCCCGACCGTAGAGCTGGATGCGGTCACATTGCGGCGCGAGCTGGTCGACCGCGCCTACCTCGATCGTGACGACTCCGGCGCCAACTACTCCCCTGGGCCCGGGCCCCCGGAATGGCGCTTCGAGGACGCGGTCGCTGATATCGACCCAGCGGCTGTCATGGCGAGAGCGGCAGCGGAGCGAGAGCAGCGAAGAGAGGCCTTCTTCAAGAGGGTTGAATAGCCGCCGGTCCCTCGAAGTCGAACCGGGCCCCGGAGTCCCACAGTCCCCTTTGATTGCCGTAGGCCGGCACCCCGCCGGCGTCTTTGAGCAAACGCGCCAGATGCATCAGATTCCAGCTCATGAAGGTCGTGTTGCGGTTGGTGAAGTCGTTGTCGAATCCGGCGCCATCGTCCCCGTAGCTAGGGCCTGGCCCAGCCTCTCCGATCCAACCGGCATCGGCCTGGGGGGGGACAGTGAACCCGAGATGTTGGAGGCTGTAGAGGACGTTCATGGCGCAATGCTTGATCCCGTCCTCGTTTCCTGTGATCAGGGAACCGCCGACCTTTCCGTAGTACGCATACTGGCCGGCCTCGTTCATCAGGCTCGAATTCGCATAGAGGCGCTCGATGAGCCGCTTCGTCACTGAGCTGTTGTCGCCCAGCCAGATCGGGCCGGCGACGACGACGATATCCGCGCCGAGCACGGCGTCGAAGATCTCGGGCCACTCGTCGAGCTCCCACCCGTGTTCACGCATGTCGGGCTCGATTCCGGTTGCGATGTCGCGGTCGGCCATCCTGATCACGTCTGTCGCCACGCCCTGCTTCTCCATGATCCTCCGGCTGACCTCGATGAGGAGTCCGGTATGACTGGGCTCGGGGGAGCGCTTCAGGGTGCAATTGAAGTAGAGCGCCGAGAGGTCGTCGTAGTGATAGGGCTTTTCGGGTTCCATTTGGCGTCCTTCCTAGATTTCCGACATCGATCGAACCTAACCGCGATCCCGAGACCCGATGTCCACGGCCTCCCTAGTCTGATCCCGTGATCCCGAGCACCATCGAAGACCTGGCGAGCACGCTCGACGACCAGGACTACTTCGCAAACGAGGACCTGGTGGTGGCCATCCATCTGTCGATCCAACTGGGTCGTCCCCTCTTCCTCGAGGGCGAGGCCGGGGTTGGCAAGACCGAGGTGGCCAAGGTGCTCGCATCGGCTACCGGCGAGGACCTGATTCGCCTTCAGTGTTACGAGGGCCTCGATGTCGGGCAGGCCCTCTACGAATGGGATTACGCCCGACAGATGATGGCGATCCGCCTCCTCGAGGCCCGGGGTGAGGGGGCCACCGCCACCCCCGACGACATCATGTCCCGTGAGTACCTCATCGCCCGGCCCCTGCTCCAGGCGATCGAGGCCAGTCGCGGAGGGCGGCGCCCGGTGCTCCTCATCGACGAGTTGGACCGTGCCGATGAGGAGTTCGAGGCCTTTCTCCTCGAGCTGCTCTCCGACTTCCAGGTCACGATCCCCGAGATCGGGACCGTGGCCGCCGAGACCAGGCCGATAGTGGTACTCACCTCCAATCGGACCCGGGAGATCCACGATGCGTTGAAGCGGCGCTGCATCTACCACTGGATCGACTACCCAACGCCGGGACGCGAAGCCGACATCATCCGGCGTAAGGTCCCGGCCCTCGAGGATGGGCTTGCCGCAGCCATCACAACCGCAATGCAGAACCTGCGCCGAATGGAGCTGTTCAAGCCGCCGGGTGTCGCCGAGACCCTGGATTGGGCCGAGTCGCTTCGTCTCCTCGGAGCCGGCGAGCTCGGTGTGACCACCATCCAGCGCACTCTTGGAGTCGTGCTCAAGTACAAGGACGACATCGACACGGTGACCGGGGCAGGGCTCGAACAGCTGGTGGGATGAGCACAGCGGGGATCATCGATCAGCTGACGGACTTCTCAGGGGCACTGCGCCGCAGGGGCCTCACCGTCACACCCGAGCAAACCACCGATATGGCAAGGGCTATGAGCCTCATCGACCTCTCCCGGCTCGGCCAGACCCGTTCCGCTCTCCGCTCTCTGACTGTCACCGACCCTTCGCAGATCCCCCTGTTCGACGAAGAGTTCGAGGTCTTCTTCGGCCGGCTCCGGCCCCGGCGCCCCGAGGATCACCACCGGCAGCCGGCTCCCACGAGGGACGCTGTTCCGCTTGTCGAGTCGTCGGGAGACGCGGCCACGGGCGACGCGGCTGCTCAGGGCGGGACTTCCGCCATGGAGCGTCTGGGCGATCGAGATTTCGCCGACCTGGACGACGAGCAGCTCGCCGCGGCGAGGCGGCTGGTGATGACCATGCTCTGGCATCCCACCTCGTACAAAACACGGCGCTGGGTGAGCGGAGAGGGCCAGCGACCCGACCTGCGACGCACGCTGCATGGCGCCGTGGGCCCCACCGGAGACCTCATGGAGCTTCGGTGGAAGAAGCGGCGGCGCAAGGAGCGGCCCCTGATCATCATTGCCGACATATCGGGCTCGATGGACAGGTATGCCGACCTCTTCCTCGTCTTCGCACACGCCGCATCGCGCCGGCTGCGCCACGTCGAGGTGTTCACGTTCTCGACCGAGCTGACCCGGATCACCGACGACCTCGAGAGGCGGGATGCCAAGGCCGCACTGTCCAGGGTGTCGGACCGGGTGCCCGACTGGTCAGGCGGCACCAGAATCGGGGAGGCGCTCGCTACCTGGAACAAGGTCTGGAGCCGTCGGCTGGCGCGAGGCGGTCCGATCGTGCTCATCCTCTCCGATGGATGGGATTGCGGCGACCCGGCGTTGTTGTCATCTGAGATGGCTCGGCTCTCCAGAACCGTGCAACGGGTGATATGGCTCAATCCCCTCGCCTCCCGGGAGAGCTACGCCCCGGCGACGAGAGGGATGCAGGCGGCTCTCCCCCACCTAGATCAGTTGCTGCCAGCGGCTAGCGTCAACGACTTCCGGGGCGTGGTCGAGGTGCTGGATTCGATCAACGGGATGGCGAGGGCATGAGACACCAATTGGAGGTTCGCAACCGCTGGGTGGGCGAGGGCAAGAAGGTGGCAGTTGCCACCGTGATTCGGGTGCATGGCAGCGCACCCCGCCCCGAGGGATCCAAGTTCCTGGTCTCCGATGCCGGCGACATGGAGGGGTCGGTGAGCGGGGGATGTGTCGAGAATGACGTGTTTCTCCACGCCCAACAGGTGATCGAGAGCGGAGAGCCGAAGACGGTCACTTACGGCATTGCAGATGACGATGCCTTCGAGGTGGGTATGGCCTGCGGGGGGACCATCGACGTATTCATCGAGCCCTGGTGACCCCACTCGTCGCCATCGAGGGCATCCTCTCCCGTGAGGAATACGGGGCCGTGCTCACATTCGTCGATGGCCCGGAGACGGGAGCCAAACTGGTCGTGGACTCGAGCGGTGCGGTGGTAGGCGGGGTGCTCCCGACGGGGACTCCCGCTGAGGTCGTCTCGGATGCGCTGGTCCTGATGGACCACGAGCAGCACCGCGCCCTCGAGTACCCACCACACACGGTCTTCATCGAGTCACTGGCCCCACCCCAGGAGCTGCTGATCGTGGGGGCGGTCCACATCGGCCAGGCACTGGCCAGCTTCGCCTCCCAGATGGGCTACCGGGTGACCGTCGTCGACTCCCGGGGCGCCTTCGCCACCGATGACCGTTTTCCCACTGCGCGGGTCATCGTGGGCTGGCCCCAGGAGGTGATCGGCCAGATCACCCTCGATCGTCGCACCTGGGTGGTGATCCTCTCCCACAACGCCGCCCACGAGGATCCGGTTCTCGAGGCCGCGCTGAAGAGCCAGGTCCGCTACATCGGGACCATGGGAAGCCGGCGCACCCAGGGCCTGCGGGTGAACCGTCTCCACGATATGGGATTCTCCGAGGAGGACATCGCCCGGGTACGGGGCCCGGTTGGCCTCGATATCGGGGCGGAGAGCCCTCAGGAAGTGGCGATTTCGATCCTGGCAGAGATGACCCTGGTCCGCTACGGCCACGGTACCGGGATGTCGCTCGCGGGACGGACGGGACGGGTCCATCAACAACGCAGCGAAGACGAGTAAGCCCGCCCGCTCCGGGCGTCAAATACTGCGCCCCTCCGGCCTCACCGCGATATGGCCACTGTGTATGCTCACTGAACGGCGGACACCCATCGTTCAACCGGGCTAGACACGAGGAGTTGAGCTTGGCAGTCGAGGCATCTGGTCATAGTCGAGGCAACCCCCGTCTCTATGAATTGATCGAGAAAGCCCCCAAGACCGGCAAGAGCCCGACGATCTGGGCCTGGCCGGAAATCGTCGACTATCTCAAGGTCGCCGGCCAGCCCGTCCAAGGACCGTGGCCGCCCCACCAGGAGCCGCGGCCGGACCCCGCGGCCGAATCCACGCCGGTGGCGGTTCCCGACCCGCAGTCTTCCCCACGCCACATCACCCCCGAGGGGGATCCGGAACAACGAGCCTGAGCCCGAGACGCAGGAGGCAATCATCTACCCCTCACGATTCCGCTACGAGGCTCCTCGCTCTCTCGAGGAGGCGTTGTCCCTCCTGACCGACGGTGGCGGCGATGCCAAGGTCCTGGCAGGAGGGCAAAGCCTGGTCCCCATGATCAAGCTCCGCTTCGCATCGCCGGAGATGTTGGTGGACATCAACAACCTGCCAGGTCTCGGCTACCACGAGGTCGATGCCGATGGGACCATTCGCGTTGGCGCCCTCTGCCGACACGTCGACCTCGAACGCTCGTCGGTGCTTCCCGGCCGTCAGCCGACGATGTCGGCGGCAGCCCCCCTTGTTGCCGACCCGATCGTGCGCAATCGGGGCACTCTGGTGGGATCTCTCTGCCATGCCGATCCCCAAGGCGATTGGGCGTCGGTGATGATCTCCCTCGACGGCTCGGTGGTGGCCCAAGGCCCCAACGGGCGGCGCACCATCGCCATGAAGGACTTCGTGCATGGACCGTTCCAGACCGTGCTTGCCGTCGACGAGATCGCAGTCGAAGCCGTAGTCCCCGCCCCAATTGGCGAACCGGGAGGCGGGTACATCAAGCTGGAGCGCCGGGTGGGCGACTACGCCACCGCTGCCGTCGCAGTATCCATCGACCGCTCCGGGGGCAAGGTCACCCGGGCGGGAATTGGCCTCGCCGGTGTGGGCGGGTCGACGATCTCTGCCGACGCCGCCGCCCAGGTCCTGGTTGGTGGGCCGCTCACGGCCGAGGCGATCGACGAGGCGGCCGATCTCGCCGCCGGGGCGGCAGAGCCCCATTCCGACCACCGCGGCAGTGCCGAGTACAAACGGCAATTGGTCCGAGTGTTCACCCGTCGCATCCTGGCCGGGCTCATGCAGTCGAAAGAGGAGGCTGCCTGATGACCACCTTGCTCGAAGAGATCGGCCCAGAGCCGTCCGACGACATCCCCGTTCACAGGATCACCCTCAACGTCAACGGTGAGCAGAGGTCGGCAATGGTCGAGCCGCGGCTCCTCTTGGCCCACCTGCTCCGCCAGGGGTTCAAGCTGACCGGGACCCATATCGGGTGCGATACGACCAACTGCGGCGCCTGCACGGTTCTCGTCGACGGGCAGCCGGTGAAGAGCTGCACCATGTTCGCCGTCCAGGCCGACGGGCACGACGTGATGACCGTCGAAGGCCTGGCCGGGCCCAGCGAGTTGCACGCGATCCAAGAGGGCTTCAAAGAGGAGCACGGACTGCAGTGCGGGTTCTGCACCCCGGGGATGATGATGGCATCGAAGGCTCTCCTCGATCAGAACCCGAACCCAACCGAGGACGAGATCCGGTGGGCTTTGAGCGGAAACCTGTGTCGCTGCACGGGATATCAGAACATCGTCAAGGCGGTGCAGTGGGCCGCCGCCAAGCTGGACGGCTCATGAACATTCCTGCAGTGGAGGTGATCAGGTGACCGCTGTCGACGAGATCAAGATCGGTGGGCTCGGCGCCAGCAGGCGCCGGGTCGAGGACAACCGGTTCATCCGCGGCAAGGGCAACTACCTCGACGACGTTGTGCTGCCCGGGATGCTCCACATGGAGATCCTGCGCAGCCCGGTGGCTCATGCCCGGATCAACTCGATCGACGCCTCCAAGGCCTGGGCGATGCCCGGCGTCCGCTTGGTCCTCACGGGAGAGACCATGGCTGCGCGCAACCTGGCCTGGATGCCCACCCTGTCCTACGACACCCAGGCGGTCCTGGCCACGGACAAGGTCCGCTTCCAGGGCCAAGAGGTCGCGTGCGTGATTGCCGACGACCCCTACATCGCCAAGGATGCCTGCGAGGCGATCGTGGTCGACTACGAGCCTCTGCCCGTGATGGTCAATCCATACCAGTCGCTTGCCGAGGGTGCGGCGCTGATCCGCGACGACAAGGAGAACCAGGCCAACAACGTGATCTACGACTGGGAGGTCGGTGACAAGGACGGCACCGACCGGGCATTCGCCCAGGCCGACCTGGTCTCCAAGATCGACCTCCACTACCCGCGCTCCCACCCCTCCCCGATCGAGTGCTGCGGGTCGATCGCCGACTTCAACCGGGCGACCTCCAAGCTCACCGTGTACCTCACCACCCAGGCCCCCCACATCATCCGGGCCGCGGTCGCCCTGGTGGCCGAGCTCCCGGAGCAGATGATTCGGATCATCGCCCCCGATATCGGGGGTGGGTTCGGGAACAAGGTGCCGGTGTATCCGGGCTATGTCGCTTCGATCCTGGCCTCGATCCTCCTCGAGAGGCCGGTGAAGTGGATCGAGGACCGCACCGGCAACCTGATCTCGACCGGGTTCGCCCGTGACATATACCTCCACGGGGAGCTGGCACTGCGTAAGGACGGCCGGATCCTCGGGGTCCGGATGCAGACCCTGGCCGACCACGGAGCGTTCTTCTCGGATGCCCAGCCCTCGAAGTTCAAGGTCGGGCTCATGCACTCGGCGTTCTCGTGTTACGACATCCCCGCCGCCCATCTCGAGGCGAGGGGGGTGTACACCAACAAGGCACCGGGGGGCGTCGCCTACAGGTGCTCTTTCCGGGTCACCGAAGCGATGTTCTTCCAGGAACGGATGGTGCAGGCCGCGGCTGACGACCTTGGCATGGATCAGGCCGAGTTCCGCCGGGTCAACTTCGTTCGCGACGACGACTTCCCCCACCGCACACCCTACGGGTTCCTCACCGATTCCGGCCAGTACGGCAAGTGCCTCGATGTGGGTCTGGAGGCCATCGGCTATTCCGACTTCCTGCGACAGAAGGAGGAGGCCGCCAAACGGGGCCGTCTCCTCGGGATCGGCATCTCCACGATGACCGAGCCGCTTGGCGCCGGCAACAGCCGGGAGTACGACATCCTCGGCATCAAGATGTTCGACTCGGCCGAGTTGAAGATCCACATGACGGGGAAGGCTCTGCTCCGCACCGGGGCCAAGTCCCAAGGCCAGGGCCACGAGACCACCTGGGCCCAGATCGTGGCCCACGAGCTGGGCCTACCCGCCGAGGACATTCTCGTCGAGGAGGGCGACACGGATACCGCCCCGTTCGGTATGGGCACCTACGCCTCGCGGAGCACCCCGGTGGCCGGGGCCGCCGTAGCCATGGTGTCTCGCAAGATAAGGGCCAAGGCACGCAAGCTGGCGGCCCACCTCCTCGAGATCTCCGAAGAGGACGTCGAATGGGAGTTGGGACGCTTCTACGTCCGCAGCCAGCCCGACCGCGGCGTCACCATCCAGGAGTGTGCGATGGCCGCCTACTCCAACATGCCCGACGGTATGGAGCCCGGTCTGGAAAACGTCGCCTACTACGACCCGCCCAACCTCACCTGGCCCTTCGCCTGCTACATCGTCACCGTGGAGGTGGACCCGGAGACCGGTGTGTGGGACGTGCTACGCATGGTCGCGGTGGACGACTGCGGGGTTCGGATCAACCCGATGATCGTCGAGGGCCAGATCATGGGCGGGCTCACCGAGGCCTACGCCATGGCCAACATGCAGTTCATCACCTTCGACGCCCAGGGGAACTGCATCGGCTCCAACTTCACCGATTACCTGCTGCCGACGGCGTGGGAGACCCCGGGCTTCGAGCTTCACGAGGTGGTCACCCCCTGCCCCCACCATCCGATCGGTGCCAAGGGCATCGGTGAGTGCGCAGCGGTTGGCGGGCCGGCCGCGTTCGTCAACGCCGTGATGAATGCGCTCAAAGGCACCGGGGCCCGGAACATCGACATGCCGCTGTTCCCGGACCGTGTCTTCGAAGCGCTGCAAACCGGTAAGGACGTCAGCGGCGCTCCACCGGTGAGGACGGACTAGGTGTGAACACTCAGCACGGCGACAGCTGGCGAATGGTCGAGATGGCCAACGATTTGGCTCGCCAGGGCATCGAGTTCGCATTGGCCACGGTGGTATGGCGTCAGGCGCCCTCCTCGGGCCATCAAGGTGCACGGGCCATCATCACAGCCGATGGCGACATCCACGGTTGGATCGGAGGGGCGTGCGCCGAGCCCGTAGTGATCCGCGAGGCGCAGAGGGCGATTCAGGACCGCATACCCCGGCTCATCCTGCTCGGCACCACCGACCAGTTCGGCGAGGTCCCCGACGGGATGATGTTCCTCCCCATGTCCTGCCAGTCGGAGGGAGCGATGCAGCTCTACATTGAGCCGGTGATCCCGAGTCCCCATCTCGTCGTGATCGGGCGGTCACCGATGGCCGCGACACTCGTCGACCTGGCAACCGCCCTGGGATGGCGGGCGAGTCTGATCGACGCCGCCAACTTCAGCAAGGCCGACACCGACTACACCTCAGTGGTGATCGTCGCCACCCAGGGCCACGGCGACGAGGAGGCCATCGAGCAGGCGATCGCCGGGGATCCGGCGTTCGTCGGATTGGTCGCCTCACGAAAACGGGCCGAGACCGTTCTCGGCTATCTCGCAGACCGGGGTGTCTCCCAGAGGGACCTGGACAGGGTGCGGGCGCCGGTGGGGCTCGACCTTGGCCACACCTCGCATGCGGAGATCGCGGTGGCGGTGCTCGCCGAGCTGGTCCAGCTCCGCGCCGTAGGGGCGCTCACCTCCACTCCGAAGGGTGCCGCCGTTGCGCCATCCACCGCCATCGACCCGGTGTGTGGGATGACGGTGCCTGCCGACGAGACCAGCCGCCCGCTGGAGCACGAGGGCACCACGTACTACTTCTGCGCCCCAGGGTGCCGTGTGGCATTCGAGAAGGATCCGGCCGCCTACATCCCGAGGAGCCTGCATGCTGATCAAGAGTGACTTCGAGGTCCCGCTGCCGGTAGATCGGGTCTGGGAGTTCTGTCAGGACGTGCCCAACGTGGCGTCCTGCCTCCCGGGCGCTTCGCTCACCGAGGAGACCGGCCCCGACCAGTACGCGGGGAACGTCAACATCCGCCTCGGCCCTGTCCAGATGCAGTTCGCCGGCCAGGCCGCGGTGCGCCACCGCGACGAGGAGAACCGCACGATCGTGGTCGATGCCGCCGGCGCTGATCAGAAGGGCAGAGGCCAGGCGAATGTGGGCCTCACCGCCCGGCTGATCCCCACCGCCAACGGGACCAGAGTCGAGGTGGAGCAGGATCTGGAACTCTCCGGTGCGGCTGCCCAGTATGGGAGGGGCATGGTCAACGACGTCAGCGCAATCATGCTCCGGGACTTCGCCGCCAACATGCAGGCCCGGATCCAGGCCTTCGACAAGGGCCTGTCGCCGGATCAGGTCCAGGGAACGAGGGCAGCGGGAGGCTTCCGGATCGCCATCCAGGCCGCCTGGATGGCACTGAAGAGAGTCGCCGGGCGGTTCTTCCTCCCGTACGAGCCGAGCCGGGTTTGAGGAGGTAGTAGATGACTTGGTGGTGGATTGGCAACTTGGTGCTGCTCCTGGTGGTGGTTCCCGTGCTCGTCGCATTGCTCAACCGGGTGTTGGCGGCCGTGGAGCGGATCAGGAAGGCGTCCGACGAAATCCTGGGGGGAGGCGTGGCCCTGATCGGCAAGGTGGACAGGGTGCCCGAGCTTCTGGCTATCACCGACGACACGATCGAAGACGTGGCCAACGGGGCCGTGCGTTACGCCGGCTCGGTTGCCAAGTTGCTGGGTTGAGGGAGGAGTAGCAGATGCCTGCAGCCGCAATCGTCACCCTCGTGCTTGCCACGCTGATCATCGCCGCCGCCGCAGTAGGGCTGATCAGGGTGATCGAGCATCTCAGCGCGGCTCTCAGATCACTGCGAGCCGTTACCGGGGGCGTCGGCGTGATCGCCGAGAAGACCAGCACCGTCCCCGCGGTGGTCGAATCGGTGAATGCCAGCTTGAAGCCGGTCTCCGACTTCGCCGAGTCGATCTGAGGTATCGATCATGAACGAGCTCTTCGAAGGCAACACCGGCTGGCTGGTGGGTTACATCATTGGGATCGTCGTCGTCCTTGTCGTCGTTGCCCTGGTGGTCCCGATCCTCGTGCTGGCCCGCAAGATCGGGAACGAGGCCAAGCTCATCGACGACAGCCTGAAACAGTCCGTCGTCAACACCGCGGCATTGGCCGATCTGGCCACCACCAACACCATGGCGATCAACGTCATCGAGGGGCTGAAGCGAGGTCGGAATAGGTTGGGAGGTTGACGATGGTATTTGCCCTAACCGAGGATCAGGAGACGCTGTGGCAGATCGCGAACTGGACCGGGCTGGTCGTGGTCGTCGCGGTGGCTGCCTTGCTCACCATCCTGGTGTTGCTGGTGCGCACGATCGACCGCAGGGTTGCCGGGATCAAAGAGACCCTGAGGCAGGCCGAGGCCAACACCGCTGACGCCGACTTGTTGAACACGACCGCAGCCGGGGTCGACCTGGTGCTTGCCGAGGGTCTGGAGCACCACTTGTTCCTGGGCCGGGTCCTGGGGAAGGTGCGCTCATGAGCGGCCTGGTCTTGTTCACCGTCGTCGACATCGTCCTTCTCGTCGCCGGCCTGGCGATCTATCTCTGGATCGTCGGTGGCCAACTCACCCGGATCGCCACCAACCTCGAAGAGTGCAACGATCTCGTATCGAAGATCAACCAGAACGCCGCGTCCATCGAGGGCAACCTGGAGCATGTGAATCGCACCGGAGGGGTGGTTGCCGGCGCCCTGCCCCTCCTCTATGGGATGGCCGAGGGGATCGTGGTCGGAGCAACCTACGATCCGGAGAGCGTGCCGGCGCGAGGCCCGGCTCTCCCGGCATCCGGGCGCCGTCGCTCGCGATTCCACGAGGCCGTGGGTTACAAGCCGGGCTGAGCGCCATGCGCCTTACGGCGCCTCGGCAACCCAGGGTTGGTAGCACCGCCTAGCGAGCCTCAGCGCCCACAGATCCCTAACGCCAGTTGACGCCTGACGAACCCTGGGTTCGTGGCGCCGCTCAGCGAGGCTCAGCGCCCACAGGTGCGGAGGCCGATCAAAGGGGTACCAGGCGACGGCCGAGTGCGTGATGCTGACGCCATGAACGTGCGGGCAAAGGCATTGGAGCGTGCAGCGAAACAAGGCGGCTACCTCACACGAACACAACTCTTAGAACTGGGGTTGTCGCCGAGCGCGGTCAACCGGCGCGTTAGTTCCGGTGAGCTGAGGGCTGTCGTGCCAGCCGTCTACCAGCTGTTCCCTTCGGACGACGACTACGACCACATACGCGGAGCGCTACTCGCCCTTCCTGGTGCAGTGGTCTCCCACCAGTCGGCCGCTCACCTGCTCGCCTTCCCGGTACTGCCCACGCAGGAGCTCACCGTCACCGTGCCTAGCCACACCACTCACCGATTCCCCGGAATCATCGTGCGACGCGCCAGTGACATCGACTCTTCCCACCTGACGACGGTTCGAGGCCTCCGCGTCACCAACGTCGCCCGGACGGTTTTCGACCTTGCAGGCGTCTTGGAGTACCAAGCATTCGAGCATGTTGCAGAGGGCGTGATCATTGGGGGCCGCATGAAAATGCGGCACCTGGAGCGCATGATCGGCGTCCTGGGGCGGCGCGGAAAACCCGGGACTCGGCAGGCACGGGACTTCGTGAGTCTGAGAGGGAGCGTCGATCCGAAATCGACGCGGCTGGAACGCAAAGGACGAAGCGTTCTGGCTTCGGCAGGGGTTCCCCCGCCCATACCTCAGTACCCAATTCCATGGAGCCAATCACGACGGTTCGATGACGCGTATCCCGAATCGGCGCTCGCCATCGAATGGGACTCACGCGCCTGGCATTCACAAAGGGAAACGATGTCGGCTGACCGGCAGCGCGATCGCGATGCTGCCCTCAATGGATGGCTGTTAATCAGATTCACGTGGCAGGACGTCACCGAGAAGCCTCAGGAGGTCGCTTCAACCGTGATAGCTCTCCTGCATGCGCGCGGAACGCTGCCCTAACTGGCCCGCCGGCACCTCGTGGTAACCCTGGGTTCGTGGCGCCGCTCAGCGACGCCTGGAACCCTGGGTTCATACCTGAATCGGCCACCGCTGATTCGGCGGCCCCTCAGTCCGAAGGCTGACGTCCGGTCGTCAGCGGGCCGGTGGTCCCCGGGGTCTGGTACTCCCCGATCCAGTGATCTTCCCAGGCCTGGTCGTACTGAGCCGGATTGCACCCCGGCCGATACACGGCGACCAGTTCGCGGACGATTTGCTCCCGATGGGCTCTGGCGGCTCCAGGCGCCTCATATGTGCAGACGTACAGCTCGAAACGCCTTCCTCCGACCCGCTTCAGCCAGCATGGTGCCGAGGGATGGTTGAAAGGGAACTTCTCGGCGGAGAGGTCATCGGACTCGTCGACGTAGAGGACGGCGTGTTCCTCGGGTTTCGCCTTGGGATCGGGCTTGTACATCACGGCGAAGACCGCTGCGCGCTGGGGAGGGGTCCACCCGGCCAACACCCTGGGGCCCTCGAAGGGATACCCGGCGAGGGACCCGAGACGGATCAAGGCGCGGGGTCCTCGAAGCCGTAGTCCAGATCCTCTTCGTCGGCGACGGTCTCTGCGTGTGTGATCGGCCAGGGTGGCATCCCCGCCTTCTCCGCGGCAGCCGCGAACAATTCCATCGCCTTGTCGACTGCTTCGTCACTGCCGTTGGCCTCGACAACGATCTGGGCCCCATAAGAGGTGGTCCCCATCCCGGTGGCGATCCCGTCGTTGATGGCGACCGCGTCTGCGAACTCCACGACTTCCTCCAGCTCGATGACCCGGTCACCTTCAGCCACCATCGACACGCTCCATCTCATGGCGGTCCCGTTATCACCGGAGTTCGGGCAGGAGCTCTGCGAGCTCCTCGAGGCTGGCAAGGTCATGGCCGGAGAGCAGGAGGTCCACATACGGCGCGGCCACCATCATCCCTAGCGCGGTCGGCCGGAAATCGGTGTCGTGGCCCTTGTGTGGGTTCATCCACACCACCTTGTGACTGAGCCGGGAGAGCCTTTCCATCGCTCCGGCCAGCACCGCGGGGTCGCCCCGGTCCAGCCCGTCGGAGCAGATCACGACGATCGCACCGCGACTCAATCCACGGCGTGCCCAATCACGAACGAAGCTGTCGATGGCGTCGCCGATCCGTGTGCCGCCCTCCCAGTCGAACACCGACCGTGCTGCTTCGTCGAGGGCGTCATCCGGCCGCCGCCTCTCCAATGCCCGGGTGATCCGGGTCAACCGGGTCCCGAAGCAGAACACTTCGACCCGGGAGGATGCCCGCTTCGCGGAGTGGGCGAACTGGAGGAGGTTGCGCGAGTACTCGGCCATGGACCCAGAAACGTCGAGTATCAGGATCAGTGGCCGTCTCTTAAGTCTGCGCTGGCGCCAGAACACCTCCGACGGCTCGCCATGCGTCCGCATGGTCGCCCGCACAGTGCGCCGCAGATCTGGTCGACCTCCTGCCTTGGTCGGCCTGGTTCGTCGAGAGCGTCGTCGTGGTGGGATCACCCTGATCCTGGCCATGATCCGGCGGAGAGCAGCCAACTCCTCGGGCGTACAAGCGGCGAACTCCTTGTTGCGCCAGATCTCGATGTCCGACGCCATGAACCCCAGCCTGGCCTCCTCCTCGTCTTTACCCCTGCTCCCGGGCTCCGTCGCCGGGACTTCGATCACAGATTGGTTCTCTATCGAGGACTGCTTCAAGGCGAGCTTGACGGGTTCGGGCAGGGCTTCGGCGGCGTCGAGGAAGAAGCTTCGGAAAACCCGGTCATAGATGGCGATTCGGTCCCGACGGGTCACAAGGGTGGTGCGGCCGGCCCAATAGAGATCGAGCAGGTCCCCAGGGTCGAGCGACGCCATGGCACCGCAGTAGACAAGGATGTCGCCCGATCCCACCGGCAGCCCGGCACGTCGGAGCGCCTCACCAAGATCCACCAGCATCTCGACGTAGGGCGCCTGACCGGGCTCAGCGACCTCCTCGAGGGCAATCCCGTCAGCCATCGACGGCGATCCCCTCGAGGTGATCCAGCACCGAGTCGAGGTCGTCGCGCTCTTTGACCACCGCACCCAGCGTGTCCCGAATCGTCTCGGCATCCAACTCGGACCGGCCAAGGACGTTGAGCATGGCCACCCAATCCAGGGTCTCTGCCACTCCAGGAGGCTTGGCCAGGTCGAGCTGGCGCAGTCGGTTAACCGCCTCCACGACCTTGCGCGCCAAGGTCTCGGTGGCCTCAGGTGCCCTGACGAGCACGATCTCGACCTCGCGCTCGGCGCTCGGGTACCCGACCCAGTGATAGAGGCAACGTCGCTTTAGGGCGTCGTGGAGCTCACGGGTGCGATTGGAGGTGAGGATGACCACGGGCGGCGCCTCCGCAGCAATGGTGCCGATCTCCGGGATGGTGATCTGGAAGTCGGAGAGGAGCTCGAGCAAGAAGGCTTCGAACTCGTCGTCTGCCCGGTCGATCTCGTCGATCAGGAGCACCGCCCGATCTCCAGCCTGTATCGCGGTCAACAGGGGCCGCTCCAACAAGAACTTGGGACCGAACAGCTTGTCGACCTCGCCCTCATCGCTCAGACCCTGCTCGGACAGCGCCCGGATCTGAAGCATCTGACGCGCATAATCCCACTCGTACAAGGCCTGATTGGTGTCGATGCCCTCGTAACACTGAAGCCGGATCAGTCTGCGGTCGAAGACCGAGGCCAACACCTTGGCGATTTCGGTCTTTCCAACACCAACCTCGCCTTCGAGGAGAAGCGGTCGTCCCAGGGTCATGGCGACGAATACGGATGTGGCGAGGCCACGGTCGGCCAGATACCTGCCCTTACGGAGGATGCCTGTGAGCTCTTCGACACTCACCGGTGGCTTGGGAGCCGAGTCGCTGCTCAACGCTGGACCGCCTGTTCGTTGGGGTGAGCCGGCCCGGTCAGGTCGATTCGCCCTGACCCAGGACCAGCTCGCGGACGCTTCCCCCCGACTCGCTCAGTTTGCCCTCCCGGGCCAGCTTGGCCCGCCAAGCTTCCCGTAGGTCACCCCCGGAATCCGCGTACCCGTCGAAGGTCACATCCTTCATGTTGCGGCAGGCCTTGGTTGGGCTGCAATCCTCATCGAGACCGTGATCGTGACTCACGACCCACACCGAGTCGAGGACATCTGCAGTGGTCTCATGCGGGACGGTCATCGAATGCTCCATGGGGGACGTTGTGTCGTCGGCAAGGATCGACCTTCTTGATTGTAATCGTCGCCCGATTCTCCCACCATGGCTAGGCGTCGATGCGGTCGCCTGCCCTCTTGGCGATCGCCTCGGCCAGAATGGACACTGCGATTTCGGCCGGGGTGTCGGCTCCGATGTCTAAGCCTGCCGGGCCATGAATCCTGGTGAGATCGGTGACCCCCCGATAGGCGAGCCAGTCGGCGCGTGTCTCCTGCATCCTGCGGGCGCCGAGTGACCCGATATACCCGACATCGGTCTCCAGGGCCGCCTTCAGAGCGGCTCCTGCAAGGTCGAGATCGTGGGCGGCGACCACGACCATGTCTCGTGAAGACAAGGTGGCGATCACTCCGGCTGCGGAAGCAGAGTCGAGCAGGATCCGTGGCCTCCAGCCGACCACCCTGGCAAGCTCCGTCAGAGCGACAGCAACGGGTGCGTCGCCGATGATCGCCAGCTGAGGCACCGCCCGGAACACTGTGACCAGCTCGGTCTCGGTCAGCGTCGAACCGCCGGTGACGTCGGCGTTTGGTCGCTCCTCTCGAACGCCTTCGGTATCCATTTCGGGCGTCCTCAGGCTCATCTCGACGACCTCGTCCCCTTCCAGCCGGGAGAAAAGAACGAAGGGCTGCCGAGCGAGCGCCAGCTCGATCGCTCCCTCCGGGAGCATCTCGGCCGGGACCATCAGGCATCGGGCCGAGCCGCCGGCTGGAAGTCCAGCTATCAGCGCATCGACCTCATTGATCTCGATGTCGACAAGGCGGCCCGCGTTCCACCGGCCCGCGAGATCGCCGAGGCGGTCATCGAGCGCGCCGCCGGCCATCGAGCCGATCCGCCCGCCTCCCGGGGTGAACACCACCACATCGGACCAGTCGTCGATCGGTAGCTGGTCGGCTTCGACGATCCAGGCGATGTCGGCGCGGGTGCCCGAGCGAAGGCAGGCCTCGATGCTGAGGGCCACCTGGTACATGGTTCGATTCTACGGGGCGATGTCCCGGTGCCGAGGAGACACCGAGAGCCGTGCTGAATACCCTGTCGTGGTGCCTCCGAGCTCAGACGAGCAACTTAGATCCGACATTCGCCGTCTCGGCAAACAGTTGGGTGACGCCCTCGTCCGTCAGCATGGACCGGAACTTCTCGAGCTGGTGGAGACCGTGCGGGCCCTGGGGAAGTCGGTCCGCCGTGGTGGTAGCGCCGAAGCCGCCGACGAGCTCTACCGCCTCCTCGCCGGGCAGACGGTGGAGAACATCATCGCGTTGGTTCGTGCGTTCACCACCTACTTCTATCTCGCGAATGTCGTCGAGCACGTCCACCGCATAGATCAATTGGGGAGCGACGAACGCAGTCTGGTGGCGACCGTCGATCGTGTGTTGGAGTCGGGGCCTGAGGTCGAAGACCTGGAGGAGGTGCTGCAGCGGCTAGAAGTCCGTCCTGTGTTCACGGCCCATCCCACCGAGGCCGCTCGGCGCTCCATCCTGACCAAGACCAGGCAGCTGGCCGACCTGGTCGAAGAGCGACGCGAAGCCAG
This sequence comes from Acidimicrobiia bacterium, assembly GCA_044867525.1. Taxonomy (GTDB): domain Bacteria; phylum Actinomycetota; class Acidimicrobiia; order Spongiisociales; family ZC4RG35; genus JALYNX01. The sequence goes on from JBIOVB010000113.1 coordinate 18,276, forward strand.
CGAGGACCAGCACTCCATGATCGATCGCCGTTCGGCGGAGCTGATCGATCAGATCTGGCAGACAGATGAGCTCCGCCTGGAGCGGCCCAGTCCCGTCGATGAGGCGAGATCCGCCCTCTACTACCTGGTTCAGATCGCAGAAGAGGTCATGCCCCGTCTCGGGGACCACGTGGCGTTCCAGCTCGATCGCCTTGGAGTGGCGCACACCACCAGCCCGATCCGCTTCGGGTCATGGGTGGGGGGTGACCGCGACGGCAATCCCCAGGTCACTCCGGAGACCACATTGGAGACTCTTGCCCTTCAGCACGACCGCGGTCTGCGACATCTGATATCCCTCGTCGAGGACTTGTCAGACGAGCTCTCGATGTCCCAGCGATTGGCGCCGATCAGCCCCGAGCTCGAGGACTCCCTCGAGAGGGACCGGGAGGCGCTTCCCGAGATCTGGCAGCGGGAGCAGCGAAGAGTGGCTGCGGAGCCCTACCGCCTCAAATGCTCCTTCATCCATGCCCGGCTGATCAACACCAACAAGCGGATCCAACAGGGCAGTCCTCCCCACGCCGGGCGCGACTATGCCCATCCAGACCAGCTCATCGCCGACCTCGACGTCATGGGCGACTCGCTGCGGGCATCGAAGGGCGAGCTCATCGCCGATGGCCCCCTGGCCCGGGTGCGGCGTGCGGCGACCGCTTTCGGCTTCCAGATGGCGATCCTCGACGTCCGCGAGCACTCCTCGAAGCACCGCGCCGCGCTGACCGAGCTCTACTCGCTGGTCGACACCGACTACTCCGTGCTCTCGCCCGAGGAGCGTGCCGTGCTGCTTCGCGATGAGCTCGCCGGTGCCCGGCCCCTCTCCGGACCGACGACTGCCCTCGGTGAGGAGGAGTCGAGGACGCTGGGCACCTTCCGTGCCATCGCCGAGGCCAAGGCCAGGTATGGGGACCAGGTCATCGAGAGCTATGTGGTGTCGATGACCGAGAGCCCGGCCGATGTCCTCGAGGCGGCGGTCTTGGCCAGGGAGGCGGGGCTCGTCGACCTGCGTAGGGGTGTGGCATCGATAGGGATCGTCCCCCTCGTAGAGACCATTGCCGACCTGACCAACGCGGGGCCGCTGCTGGAGGGACTCCTCTCCGACCCTCAATACCGTCGCATGCTGTCGATCCGCGGTGACGCCCAAGAAGTCATGCTCGGGTACTCGGACTCGAACAAGGTGGGAGGGATCACCACGAGCCAGTGGGAGATCCACAAGGCCCAGCGCGTGATGCGCAACATCGCCGGCGAGCACGGGATCCACCTACGCCTGTTCCACGGCCGCGGAGGCACGGTTGGCCGGGGTGGCGGGCCCACCCACGCCGCGATCCTGGCCCAGCCCTACGGGACGATCGACGGGGACCTCAAGGTGACCGAGCAAGGGGAGGTCATCTCCGAAAAGTACGGGCACCCCGATATCGCCAGCCGGAACCTGGAGCTGGCTCTCGCATCGGTCCTGGAGTCATCACTACTTCACCGCCGATCCCGACGAGACAGGGGGACCCTCGACCGATGGACCGAGGCCATGGACTGCTTCTCCTCCGAGGCGCACACCGCTTACCGCGACCTCGTCGAGCATCCCAGCCTGGTCCCCTACTTCCTGGGATCGACCCCTGTCGAGGAACTGGGCCGGCTCAACCTGGGGAGTAGGCCCTCGCGCCGCCCAGGAGGGGTGGGCGGGGTCGATGATCTGAGGGCGATCCCATGGGTCTTCGGCTGGACCCAGACCCGCCAGATCGTCCCCGGGTGGTACGGGGTGGGCAGCGGGCTGCGCGCGGCTCGCAAGGCCGGGTACGGGGAGGTGCTCGACGAGATGGCCGAGGAGTGGAGCTATTTCCAGACCTTCCTGTCCAACGTCGAGATGACTCTTGCCAAGACCGATCTCGACATAGCCGAGCGTTACGTCGACGCCCTGGTTGCGGCGGAGCACCGGGGCCTACTCGACCTGCTCCGATCTGAGATGGAGCTGACGATCTCGGAATTGCTCTCCTCGCGTCAGGAGGAGGTCCTGATCGCCGATCTTCCCCTTCTTCGTCGAACGCTGTCGGTGCGGGACGTGTACCTGGACCCGATCAACTACCTCCAGGTCGCCCTGCTCTCCCGGAGCCGGGCGGGGGACGACGATCCCGAGTTGGGGAGGGCGCTTCTGCTCACGATCAACGGGATCGCCACCGGGATGCGCAACACGGGTTGAACCTAGGCTTCGGCCGATGCCGATCACCATCCTCGACCACCCTCTCGCCGGAGACCTCCTCGGTGTCCTGCGCAGCAAGGACACCTCGCCTCCCGAGTTCCGTCAGACGGCAGAGCGGCTTGGCTACCTCCTGGTTGCCGAAGCCATGTCCGACATGGCGGTCGACGAAGTGGAGATCGCGACACCACTCGAAGTCACCAGTGGGATCCGGCTCCATCGACCGGTGGTGGCGGTCGCTGTCCTCCGCGCCGGCCTCGGGTTGTTGCAATCCGTTCTGACCCTGGTCCCCGACGCCGCCATCGGGTTCGCCGGCGTGCAGCGCAATGAGGAGACCGCCGAGCCCATGGAGTACTACAACAAGTTTCCTCCACTGGACCGCGCCCGGGTGCTGATCCTGGAGCCGATGCTGGCGACTGGTGGATCGCTGTCATGGGCCATCGACAAGGTGAAGGAAAACGGGGCCAAGAGCATCACCGCAGTCTGTGTCGTGGTCGCTCCGGAAGGGGCGGCTCGCATCGAAGGGGATCATCCCGATGTACGCATCGTCGCCGCCGCATTGGACAGGGACCTGAGCGACGCCTTCTACATCCAGCCCGGTCTCGGCGACATGGGGGACCGGCTGTTCGGCACGCTGTGAGCAACTTCGAGCAAGCCGTGCTCGATGTGATCGGGCGCCTCGAGCCCGGAGATGTCCTCACCTATGGCGAGGTTGCCGCCGAAGCAGGCTTCCCCGGGGCGGCTCGTGCCGTGGGGTCGGTGCTGGCGAAGTGTGATTCTGAGCTCCCCTGGTGGCGGGTGGTGGGTGCCGGCGGGCATCTCCGCTCACCGGAGCCGAAACGTCAGAGTCGTCTCCTCTCCGGCGAGGGTGTGATAGTGAGGAACGGCAAGGTCCACGTCCCGAAGGAGCCCTGATGGCGAACATGACGATGCTGGGGATCACCGTGACCGGGTCCGGCAAAGTGACCGGGTCGGCGGACATTGTGGAGCTCGACCTCGGCGTGTCGGTTCTTGGGGGCACGGTCCGCGAGGCAGCGTCCAGAGCCACGGAAAAGGCAACTGCCCTCCTGTCTGCACTCGCCGATGGTGGTATAGATCGCAAGGACATCACGACCGCCGACTACTCGATCCACCCCGAATACGACTACTCCTCGAACCAGCAGAAGCTCATCGGATATCGGGTCGACAACACGGTTCGGGTGGCTTTCCGCGACCTCGAGGCAACAGGCTCGATCATCGACTCGGCGGCTGCGGCCGGAGGCGACGATGTCAGGGTCAACGGGATCCGATTCAGCATCGAGGACGACGCCGCGCTGGTCATGGCCGCCCGGGCTCTCGCATGGGACGATGCGATGGCGAAGGCGACACAGTTGGCCGAGCTCGCCGGCCGGAGCCTGGGTGCGGCAACCACGATCGAGGAGACCACGGAAGACCAACCGGTGCCGGTGTTCCGTCAGCGAATGATGGCTGCGGAAGCGGCCCAGACACCGATCGAGCCTGGTGTTTCTACGGTTGCCGTCACCCTCCGAGTCAACTTCGCCTTCGAGGATTAGCGGCTGACAACTCCCGCAGGCCTGCAGGACTGGTCGTAGTCGACGAGGCGGGGAGGCCGAGCCTCGTCGGAGCATGCCGGGCATTCGGGATCACGACGCAGATTGAGGGTGATGAACTCCTGGGTCAGTCCGTCATAGGTCAGCAGCCGCCC
>JBIOVB010000114.1:0-8877 GCA_044867525.1 Acidimicrobiia bacterium
GACTTCCACATGGTCCCCGACCTGAGCACTCTTCGCACCGCGACCTGGCTGGATCGCACGGCGTTCGTCCTGTGCGATCTCGAGGACCCCCGGTCTCAGGATCTGGTGACGGTGGCCCCTCGGACCATCCTGCGCCGGCAGCTGGAGAAGGCCGCCGGATCGGGCTACACCGCCAAAGGCGCGTCCGAGCTCGAGTTCTTCCTCTTCGAGGAGTCCTACCGGGAGGCCGCCGAGAAGCGCTATCAGGCGATGCGCCCGGCCGGCTGGTACATCGAGGACTACCACCTCCTCCAGGGGACCCGGGAGGAGTTCTACAACGGTCAGGTCCGTCGCCATCTTTCGGCATCGGGGATCCCGGTGGAGAACTCAAAAGGGGAATGGGGCCGGGGCCAGCACGAGATGAACATCCGTTACGCCGAGTTGCTCGAGATGGCAGATCGGCACACGATCATGAAGCAGGCGATGAAGGAGATCGCCGACGGGACCGGCGTGTCTATCACATTCATGGCCAAGCCCGACATGACCGAGGCCGGATCCTCGTGCCACCTCCACGTCAGCCTCTGGAACGGAGATGGCAGCGCCTTCCCCGGAGACCAGGAGTTCGGCCCGGTTCACGGCTCGGACACCTTCAAATGGTTCCTTGGGGGCTGGATGGCCCATGTCCCCGAGCTCATGGTCTTCTTCGCTCCGACCATCAACTCCTACAAGCGGTATCAGGACGCTTCCTGGGCTCCGACCCGGCTCGGCTGGAGCTATGACAACCGCACCGCCGGGTTTCGGGTGGTGGGCCATGACCAGAGTCTGCGCATCGAGTGCCGGATCCCAGGAGCCGACACCAACCCCTACCTCGCCTATTCGGCGGTGCTGGCCGCCGGCCTGGACGGGATCGCCAACCAGATCGACCCGCCGGAGATATTCGAGGGCGACGTCTATCAGGCCCGGGAGCTGCCCCGGGTGCCGTACACCTTGCGCGATGCCACCGATCTGTTCGAGGCGTCGGAATTCGTTCGTGACTCGTTCGGGGCCGATGTCCAGGAGCACTACACCCACTTCTTCCGAGTGGAGCAGAGCTCCTTCGACAACTCGGTCACCGATTGGGAGCGTTGGCGATACTTCGAACGGATATGAGTGACCGGCTTGGCGGGAAGGTCGCGCTGATCACTGGGGCCGGCTCCGGGATCGGCAGACAGGCATCGCTGCTCTTCGCCGCCGAGGGAGCATCGGTCCTGGCGGTCGATCTCAATGAGGAGGCGCTCACCGAGACTGTCGACCAAGTCCTGGCCGCCGGCGGGAAGGCAGAGGGCCAGCGCGCCGATGTCTCTTCCGTCGAGGACAGCCAAGCGATGGTTAGCGCCGCCGAAGGCCATTTCGGCAGGCTCGACGTGATGTTCAACAACGCCGGGATCATGCATTCCGACGACGATGACGCGGTCTCCACAGAGGAGAAGATCTGGGACCTCACGATGGACATCAATGCCAAGGGCGTTTTTCTGGGATGCAAGTTCGGGATCCCGGCCTTGAGGCGGAGTGGTGGCGGTTCGATCATCAACACCGCATCGTTCGTCGCCCTCCTCGGGGCGGCCACCCCTCAGGTGGCTTACACGGCCTCGAAGGGCGCCGTCCTCGCCATGACCCGTGAGCTGGCGGTGGTCCATGCCCGGGAGAACATCCGGGTCAATGCCCTCTGCCCGGGCCCGTTGCGCACCGACCTCCTGATGAAGTTCCTCGATACGGATGAGAAGAAGCAGCGCCGGCTGGTCCACATCCCTATGGGCCGCTTCGGCGAGGCCGCCGAGATGGCCAAAGCAGCTCTCTGGCTCGCCAGTGACGATTCCTCGTATGTGACCGGCACCGAATTCGTGGTCGACGGGGGGATAACCGCCGCCTACGTCACTCCGGAGTGAGCGAATACCACTCATTCGTCGCCGGGGCACCATTGCCCGGCTCGGCGGGCGAGGCGCCGATCTCCAACCCGGCGACCGGGGAGCAGATCGGGAGGGTGACCCGGGCCTCGGCGACCGACGTCGATCGGGCAGTGGCGATAGCCAGGGACCGCTACGAAGAGGGGGTGTGGCGTCGGGCACCGGTGCGACAGCGGCGCGACGTGCTTCGGAGCATCGCCGACCTGATTCGGCGCGACCAGGAACGACTGGCGGTTCTCGAGTCGACCAATGCCGGCAAGCCGATAGGCGCGGCCCGGGGAGAGATCGGCGCTGTCGCCACCACCTTCGACTATTACGCCGGAGCGGTGGACAAATTCCACGGCCAGACCATCCCCGGCAATGCCGACGGCACGCTGATGACCTTCCGGGAGCCGTTGGGGGTATGCGCCGCCATCACTCCGTGGAACTTCCCGATGCTGATCCTGAGCTGGAAGGCGGCCCCGGCCCTGGCCATGGGCAATTCCGTGGTCGCCAAACCGGCCGAGGTGACCCCACTCACAGCCCTCGCTCTCGCCGAGCTTGCGGTGGAGGCCGGTCTGCCGCCGGGGGTGTTCAACGTGGTGACCGGGCGGGGCTCGGAAGCCGGCGAGGCGTTGGTTCGGCACCCAAAGGTGGCCAAGATCTCCTTCACCGGGTCAACCGAGGTGGGGTCGCAGGTGATGGCCGCCGCGGCGCCGGATATCCGGAGAGTCTCCCTGGAGCTCGGTGGCAAGTCGGCGAACATCGTCTTCTCAGACGCCGACCTCGACACGTGTGTCGAGTCATCGATCTTCTCCGTGTACGACAACGCAGGCCAGGACTGTTGTGCCCGAAGCCGGCTTCTCGTGGAGAGGGAGATCCATGACGAGTTCACCGAGCGCTTCAGCGCGCGGGCCCGCTCCCTCGTCGTCGGAGACACGGCAGACGAGGCAACCGAAATGGGCCCCTTGATCACGCCCCAGCAGCGAGAAAGCGTCGAGGGATACCTCCAAGTCGGCGAGGAAGAGGGGGCAACCCTGCTCACCGGTGGGGAGCGGGTCGGCGATGTCGGCAATTTCCTTTCGCCGGCCGTGTTCAGTGGTGCCCGCTCTGGGATGCGAATCGTCCAGGAGGAGATCTTCGGGCCCGTGGTCGCCATCACCCCGTTCGAGGGAGAGGAGGAGGCGGTTGCCTTGGCCAACGACTCGATCTACGGGCTCTCGGGCTCGATCTGGACTCGAGACGTCGGCCGGGCACTACGGGTGGCGCGCGGCGTGGAGACCGGGATGCTTTCGATCAACTCCTCGTCGTCCGTCCATATCGAGGCGCCGTTCGGTGGGGTCAAGGCCTCGGGCATAGGCCGGGAGCAGGGGATGGCTGCTCTGGAGCACTACACCGAGTACAAGACTGTGTTCGTCGCCAACGACTGAGCCGGCGCTCTCTCCTCTGTTTTCCCCCGCTCTGTCGCGCCGTTATCGACCCAGGGGTCGATAACGGCGCGAGAAAACGGGTTAACGAGAAAACGGGAGACGGGGGGCGGGGCGTCCGCCGAAAATCGGTGTCACCCAATCCCCGGTTCTGCTCCGTCTCAACGGCATGATCGCCGTTACGGGTGTGATGGACGACGAACAGGTCTACCGGTCTTACGCCGTGGAGCTCACCAGATACGCAACTGGTCTGGTCGGGCCTTTTGATGCTGCGGATGTAGTGACCGATGCCTGTCTCAAGGCGTTCTCCACCAGGAGCTGGCCCGATGTGAGCAACAAACGGGCGTATCTCTATCGGACGGTGCTCAGCGTGGCGACCGACCACCATCGGAGCACGTTGTCCCGACGCCTCAGAGAGCTGCAGAGCTCTGGGCCCGAGGCGATTCCCGCCCAGGATGTGGACGTGGACGTGCTCCGAGCGGTTGACCGGCTGGCCATGCAGCAAAGGGCAGCCGTGCTGCTCACCTACTGGGGAGATCTCCCGGTGGAGGCAGTAGCGGAACGAATGGGGATTTCGACCGGTGCCGTGAAACGGCATCTGGCTCGCGCCCGTAAGCGTCTCGAGGAGTGGCTGTCATGAGCGGAGACTTCGACCGCAAGATGCGAGAACTGGCAGACCGTGTGGTGGCTATGTCGCCTGAGCCACCGCCCTTTCCTGAGGAGAACGTCGTGACACAACGCAATGAAACGAAGCCGAGGCCTGTGCTCATGTTCGCCGGGGCCGCACTCGCGGTGCTCCTTCTGGTCGGGATCCCGATCCTCCTCTTCGCCGGGGACGGCGTCGAGCCGGCAGACACCACCATCGCGACCACCCCCACCACGCTGCCGTCGACTGTGGTCACCGAGCCGTCGCCGACCACGACCGATCCCGGCTCGGCGTCGACCACCACGGTGCCGGACACCACGACCACCATCGGACCGGCTTTCGAGCGCCGGAACGTGGTGATCTTCCTCGTGGGTGAGCCTGAGAGCTCGTTCACCGGCAATCCTGCGGTTGTCCCGTTCCTCTCGGTTTCCGAGGCGCTTCCCGAGGACTCCGACGAGATGGCAGCCCTGCGACTCCTCACGAGGGACGATCTGATCCTGCCCGACGACTTCAGCAACGTGATCCCGGCTCCGGTCGAGGTGGTCGGCGTCGACAGGGACCCGGAAGGCCATCGAATCACAGTCGACATGAACGAGGCGTTCCTCGACGGGGCCGGCGGGGCCTTGGCCGACTTCACGATGCTCAACCAACTGATCTTCACCGTCACCAGCGAAGGTGGCTTCACCGAGGTGGTGTTCACAGCGGATGGTCAGCCTGTGACCCAGTTCGGGAGCGAAGGCCTCGATCTGAGCGACCCGGTTGGTCCAGACTCCTTCCTCGACCAGCTGAACTCGGTGATAGTCGATTCCGCGGCCGCGGTCACCGGGGACTCTCCTCTGACCGTGACCGGGTTCGCCAATGTCTTCGAGGCCACGGTGAGTCTAGAGCTGGTCGACGAGTCCGGGAACGTCGTCTATGAGGACTTCACCACTGCCACCTGTGGCACCGGGTGCTGGGGCGGCTACAGCTTCAACATCGACGACTTCGACTTTGCAGGCACCCCGGTGACGCTGAGAGTCTTCTGGCACTCGGCAGAGAACGGCGAACCCGTCGATGTGGTGTCCATGCCCGTCGGCTATGGGGACCGCGCCGTCTGGGACATGCTGCCGATCGAGTCCTGATCTCGGCAATGCGAGAATGGGCGCCGTGAAGGTCGGCCTCCTCGTCTGTGACCATGTCCGCCCCGAATTCCTTGGGATCTCGGGGGACTATGAAGACATGTTCCGGCGCCTGTTCTCGCACCATCCCGAGATCGAGGTGGTCGCCTACGACGCGATAGGCGGCCACCTCCCTGCAGGCCCACACGAGGCCGACGGCTGGATGACAACCGGATCCCGGCATTCGGTGAACGAGGACGAGGCCTGGATCCGGGATCTCGAGGCTTTCGTCCGGGAGGCCGCCGCCGCCGAGGTCCCTTTCATCGGGATTTGCTTCGGCCACCAGCTGATCGCCAGGGCGCTCGGAGGCTCGGTGGTGAAGTCGGACCGGGGCTGGGGGGTAGGTGTGAAAGAGGTCCAGGTGAACGAGGACCTGGGCTGGGGTGAGTCGTACCGGGTGGTCACCAGTCACGAGGACCAGGTGCAGACCCTCCCTCCCGGGGGTGAGGTCCTGGGATGGAACGAGCACTGCCCGGTGTCGGTGATGGCCGTCGGGTCGACGATGCTCGGCATCCAGGGGCATCCCGAGTTCGAGCCTTCGTACTCAGCCGCCCTAATGGAGTCGCGACGAGGGCACATCATCCCTGAGGAGACCGTTGAAGCCGGGATGCGCACCCTCGACGAGGCTCCCGACGGTGACCTCCTGGCAAACTGGATCGTGGAGTTCATCGAGAAGGGGCAGAGGGCGGAGACTTCCTGACGGAGATCCTTCAGCGGGATCTACCGGTCCCCGGATATCATCGCCTGCGAGCACTACCCGGAGGCGTCACTTGGTCACCAAGAAGGAAAAGCTGGACAGGCTGGGATCTGTGCCACTCTTCAACGGTCTCTCGCAAAAGGACCTGGAGAAGATCCTGGATCGGACCAAGGAGAGCTTCCACGTAGCCAGTGACGTCGTAATCGCCGAGGGAAAGGCCGGGATCGGTTTTCACCTGATCCTGGAGGGCACCGCAAACGTGGTCCGGAATGGGCGTATCGCCGCGAGGCTGAGCCCGGGTGAGTTCTTCGGGGAGATGGCCTTGGTAGACGACGGGCCCCGTTCGGCCACGGTCGTCGCCGACTCCGACCTGACCACGGTGGTCCTCTCCAAGTGGGAGTTCCGCCCGCTGCTCAAAGACCATCCCGAGATGGCGTGGAAGATGATCGAGCACCTTGTCGGCCGGGTGCGCGAGGAGCAGACCGGAAGGGATGCCCTGGTCTGCTAGTCAGTCGTTTTCGTCGACCTCGACGACCAACCTCTCGTTCACAGAATGCGAGTGCCGACGTCTTCACGGCCTCAGCGGTCCATCAAGGACTTCCCAAGCCAGTCCCGCCTCTTCAGCCGGCGAAGACGTGGGTGGTCCAGATCTGCCCCGAGCCGTCGACCCACACGCCGATCCCGAAGTGGGTGAAGTTCCCGAGCATGTTGGCGCGGTGTCCGGAGCTATCGGCGAGTGCACCGAACAGCCCGTCCACGGATCCGCCGCTCCCCACGTTCTCGCCGGCGGTGGACCAGGGCGGTAGAAAGCGCCCGATGTTGGAGTGGGATATGTCACCGTCCGCTGCCATCGCCTTCGACCAGGCCCGGGCCTCGGCGTCGAGTGAGCCGTCCCGGCTCAGCCCAGCCAGGCCATTGGAGGAGCGGAGGTTGTTGATGAGCGAGGCGAAGGAGCCTTCGTAGCCCGAGTTGTAGCCACCCGCCTCGGCTTGGGTCGTGGTGGTCTTTGCCTTGGGTGGCGGCTCCGTGGTCGCGGCCGCGGTCGTCGTGGTTGGAGCGACCGTGGTGGTGGTCGTGGAAGTCGTGGTGGTCAGACGCCTCGACGGGTCGTCGTCGTGCTCGACAAACGGAGCCGTGGTCTCGGTGACACTCACCGGATCCCGCTGGAAGGCGGCGACCGCGGCTGAGGCAGGTGCGTCCGCGGCCAGCGCGTCGGCCTTGTCATCAGGCGCCGGCCCCAGGGTCGCCACCAGCCCGGTGATCAAGGCAACCAGGGCAGAGACGGCAAACAAATGGGTCTTGAGCATCGGGGAGGCAGCGCTTTCCTCGTCGAGGGGGCCGGGAACCTACCCGAATCACCGCGCCCGCATACGGGGCGAGCCGCTTACTTTCCGAGATGGCCCCATTTCTCCAGGTCCGACATGGTGTCGAGGATGGTCTGATCCGGGTCGCGAAACTCGATGCCGAGCTCACGGCGCACCTTGGAGTTGTCGATCCTGAACTCGCCACCGACGTGGGTCTTCAAGTAGGAGCGGCTCCCCGGCTTTTGGAAGTTGGCTGCGATTCTCACGAGGAATGTGCCCACCGCATTGTCGAGCGGGATCGAGGGCAGTCGGTACCTCTCACCCCATCCGTTTGCTCTGACTACATCGATCACCTGACGCAGGCTTCGGACGTCCGCCCCGGTGAGATAGCGGCCAGAAGCGGACGGGATCTCCATGGCGCGGATGTGGGCGGTCGCCACGTCGCGCACGTCGACGACCACCCACTCGATATCGATGACACCCGGCCAGAGACCGTTGGTGATTCCGGCGATCACTCGGCTGCTGGTGTTCAAATGTGGGATGAGAGAGGGACCGAGGACGAACGGGGGATTGATCGCCACCAGATCGAACTCGGGCTTCCTCTCCTCCATGAACTGCCAAGCCGCCCGCTCGGCCTGGGCCTTGGAGAGGTAATACGGGTTTCTCTTCAGCGTCGATTTGGTGTTCCAAGAGCTCTCGTCGAGCAGGCTGCCGTCGGGCTCGTCGGTGATCGCAGCGAAGGATGATGTCATGATCACTCGCTTCACCGTGCCCGACTTGGCAGCGGCCTCCAGCACCGAAAGCGTTCCCTTCACCGCGGGGTCGATGAGGTCGCGCTGGGGATCGGCGACGTCGGTCTGATATGGGGATGCGGTGTGGATCACATACTCCGAGCCGGCCACCACGTCGTCGAAGGCTCCTGGGCGCATCAGGTCTGCCGCCACCAGTTCGAGTCGCTCGCCGGCGCCGGGCACCCCGGTCACATAGCCCTCGCGCCAGGCCCGCGCCGGATCCCTCGTGGTGCCGGTCACGTCATAGCCGGCAGCCAGTAATTGGGCGACGATCTCTCCGGCCACGAATCCGGTGGCGCCTGTGACGCAGATCGGCTTGGAAGAGACCGGCATGTGGCGAGCCTATGTGGTCGATCACTGCAACGAAGATGAGATGACTTCAGGTTTCTGTGATCGATGCCGATGAATAGGCAGGGTCTCGCGACAACCAGTCTGAGATTCCTCCTCCTCCATCATGAGTGGGGCCACCTTCCGAGGTGGCCCCACTCTCGTTTCGGGCTAATCGGTGATGACGGAGACGATCTCGTTGACCGGATATCCGACCGAGGTCGAGGTATTGGGCACGGCGAGGAACTCCCACGGATCTCCAACCACTCGCCACCGTGCAGTCCAGTCGTAGGAGACGGTGAGGTCATAACCGGCGGCGTCCTTGGTCTCATAGACGTGGACCGCCACCCCCGACGGATACCCGGCCATCGCAGCCGGCGAAGCCGGAAAGTTGTCCGATCGTCCGTCGCCCCAGTCGACGATCACCCCGCTGACCTCTATCTCGACGTCCAAAGTGAGTCCTCCGGCGGAGAGCTGGGTGGCATGGTCCGCCGGGATCGGCACTCCAACGTAGGTGTCCAATCCTGTCACCCCATTGCCCTGTTCGGGGCTCACCTCCGGAGCGGGCGGGGGATGGACGTATTGAGTGACGTACGCCCAGACCACTGCCGTTGGATCGACGGTGAC
>JBIOVB010000115.1:0-41705 GCA_044867525.1 Acidimicrobiia bacterium
GCTCGGCGGTGACGGTTCCGCTGGCGTCGGTGCTGCCCAGGCTCTGCCAGCCCCCGGCGTTGTAGTGGATCGCCGCGCTGGGGATCCCGTTGCTCCCGGTGGAGTCGAGGAGCCGGACCACCACTCCAGCCGTTTGGAAGACAACCACCGGGTTGGTGATCGTGTTCTGGGTCTTGTTCTGGGTTTGACCACGGTAAGAGATGCGAAACGTCCTATTGCCCCTAGCGGCGGCGAGATCGGTACTGACGCACCCGGTGCCGTCCGTGAAGCCGATCGACTGCCAAACTCCGGAGTTGAAGAGTGCTTCGGCGCCAGGTATCCCAGCTCCGGTCGAGCTATTCAGGCAAACCGTGGCAGTGATCGGGGCGGCTCCGGCCGGGAGCATCCAACCAAAGATCATCATGGCGGTCACCAGACCGACCAGGGCGTTGCGAACACGGCCCTTCACTAGGCGACCGGTCTGTGCACGATGATCGGTGTGATCCACATGGATCTATCGGTGCCGGAATCCGGCCCATGAGAGTCATCGCAGCAGTTCCGCATCCTGACTAGTCATCGAAGAATGCAGATAATGCAAGGGATTTCGTCGAGGACCGGGTCGGTCGACCTAGATGGGTGACGTGCGCCATGGACCCGGATCCGGGAGAGTGTGGCGTGGCGACACACGGATCCGATCACCTCGGTCGGGTCCATTTTCGCGCTACGAGGCTTCCCGCAACCGGCTAAGGCGCGCCGAAATCGACCCGATAACTAGTTCGTGGTCACACTTCGAGAGCGGGTCGAGGTCGGAGCCGGCCCCCGTCCGGCGATGATCGCTGTTTCATCGTTGTTCGGGCTGGTCGTTCTGGCCATCGCCCTGGCGTCGAGCTCGGCCGGCTTCGCCCGCATCGCCCAATCCGCACTCACCCTGGTCATCCCGGCGGTGTTGATGGTCGTTTTCTGGCGCGTGGCGCGGGATCGAGTCCTCGAGCACGAAGCCGACGCCGTCGCCCGGGTCGACCTGGAGCGAATGGCCAGCCGGCATCTGAGCGGATTCGTTGCGGCGATCTCCCATGAGCTGACTCCTCACCCCGAGTCCTGCAGCCTGCGGGGAGAGGCGCTTGCGGTGGCAGTCGATTATCAGGCCCTCGGCTCGAGAGTCGAGGTGGCGGTACCCGACGCCGTCGTGGTCGCCGACCCGTTGTTTCTACGCCAGATGCTCCACGTCTTGATCGACAACGCCGTCCGGCACGGCGGCATCCGGATCGCGGTTTGGGCCGCCCCCGACGGCGTTGACCTGAGGCTGACAGTCAGCGATGACGGGACCGGCCTACCCGAAGACCTCGATGGCCATGTGTTTCAGCGACTCCTCGACATCGGTGGCGGATCGCCCGTCGTCCCCTCTGAGTCCGGGCTGGCGATCGCTCGAGCGCTGAGCGATGCCATCGGGGGAGCTATCGCCTACAAGCGTGACCCCAACTGGACCCACTTCTCCTTCCGCCTCCCGTTGGAATCCTCGAATCAGAGGTCAGACAACGACCGGATGAGCCTGAGCGCCGGCGTGGGTTGACCGATGCCGCCCCCGCGACTTCTTGGGGCGGCACTGATTGCCTCCATGCTGCTTGTGGCCTTCGCGCTTCCCGCCCTCGCCGATTCAGAAACCCACTTCCTAGGGCCCGATGGTGTGCCCAACGCGACCCTGATCGGTACGCCTGCCGGCGGTGAGATGCCCAACTACGACCTGGGACGGGATCTCGAACCCGGGATCCTCCTGCTCCGGTCCGGCAATGGGGCGGCGGAGACCGACGCTGCTCGTTTCCAACAGTGGCGAACCGGGATGGGGGGCCGCAGTCTGACCGGGTTTCCATCGCTGGTGATCTGGGCAGCCGGGGCCGGTTTCGCAAGCGGCACGACCGGGGTCTTCACCGTCTACCTCTTCGATTGTCCCGAGGCCGGCGCCGACTGCTCCGACCTTGGGTCGGCTACCGCTACTTTCGAGACAGCGGCCGACTGGGTGGAGCTCGAGGTCCGACTTCCCGAGGTCGATCATCCCTTTCCCGCGGGACGCAACCTCGCGGTGAGGTTGGTGGTCTCAGATCGCTCCGAGATCGACCTGATGTTCGCCTACGGGTATCCCAAGTACCGGAGCCGGTTGGTCATCGCCGATGAGGCACCGTTACCGGTGGCAGTGGCCTACGTCTACGGGGGGCTTCCGGAGCAGGCTCGTTTGACACCCGAGATCAACAGCGATGTGAGCCTCCAGGTAGAGAGCGCAGGCAGCGAGCCGGCGTCAGCGGCGCCCGTGGGAGGTTTTACCTCGTGGCTGGCCACGACCGCAATCTCAACATTGGCTCTGGTCGTTCTCGGCCTGGGCCTGGTCGCCACCCTTAGCCCGGGAAGGAAACGGGGGCGTCACAACACCCGGACTCGGGGACAGCACCTGGCTCACCCGACCCGGAGCAACCACGGGGCGAAGGCCGCGGTCTCTGCCAGCGGCTCGTCGAGCAGGGTCGGGACCTGAGCCGACGGGTAGAGGCCTGATCGCAGCCCGGTGCCGGGATCGGCGCGGGTTTTGGGGCCCAGGAGCCGTAGCATCCAGGCCTTCCATTCCACGGAGTTGCGATGTTTCCTCTACGCGACATCAACCCGACCCGGATCACACCGGTGGTCACGCTTGCTCTGATCGCGGTCAATCTCGCGGTGTTCTTTCTCTTCCAGATGCGGGGCACCGCCGAGGAGCAACAGGAGCTGATCTATGAGCGCGCCGCCATCGCTTGTGAGGTGAGTACCGGTTTTCCGCTGGGAGCAGACGAGATCATCGACGGGGTGTGTCTGCCCGAGGCTCAGGCGCCGGTGTTCCCCGAGAAGAACGTCTACCTCGCTCTGTTCACCTCGATGTTCCTCCACGGAAGCGTCACTCATGTCCTCTTCAACATGTGGTTCCTCTGGATCTTCGGAAACAACGTCGAAGAGGCCTACGGGCACATCGGGTACCTGATCCTCTATCTGGTCGGAGGGCTGGCGGCCACCGCCGCCTACGTGGTGCTGAATCCCGCGACGACCGTGCCCCTGGTCGGCGCCTCAGGCGCGATCGCCGTCGCCCTTGGCGCCTACGCCGTCCTGTTCCCCGCCCATCGGGTGCTCTCGTTCGTTGGGTGGATCTTGGTTCCGGTGCCTGCTGTGTTGTTCCTCGGGATCTGGTTCTTCCTCCAGTTCGCGTTGAGCCAGCCCGGAGTGGCGTGGGAGGCCCATGCCGGCGGATTCGTCTTCGGTGCTGGTGTGAGCCTTCTCCTCCGCAACAGTCTCCGGCGTCGGGTCCCGGCGTAATGCCATGACACGACCGGATCATGGAAATCTCGCGACCGAGCTGAACCTCCGCCGCCAGGCGCTTGTGGTGGAGTTGGATCGTCTGATGGAGCCCCCCGAAGAGGGTGCCTCGGTCTCCTTCGGGAAGAGGGTCGGCGACGGCACGACGGAGGCCGTGGCCAGGATCGCAGGGACGGCGACCGCCCGCTCCCTAGCGGCGTCGATCGCCGACATCGATGCCGCCCTGGCCCGGATCGCTGAAGGCGCCTATGGTGCCTGTCAGAACTGTGGTGCGGAGATTGCCCCACTTCGACTCGAGGCGCTCCCGGCATCGACGCTTTGCGTCGGGTGCGCATCCGGCGCCGATTAGGGGATTTTCCCCATAGATAAATGGGTAGGAGCTGTGGCATGGTGCGTTCCATGTTCCACCGCGAGGAAATGGCGCTGATGGGCAGCCGGATCATGGTTGTCGGGCTGGCGGCGATCGCCGTCACCCTGGCTGTGGTCGTTGTCGACGAGCTCGCCACCGGCGGAACGCCTTCGGTCATGGCGACATGCGTCCTCTTTCTCTGGGCTGCGGTGGGTGCGCTGGCGATAGGAACCATCATTCGCATCAGCACCGGCCGCTGGTTACAAGGGAAGCCGATGCCTCGTCCCCGTCCTCAGCGGTCGAGCCGCCGCACCGAGACCTCGCGCTGACTCAATAGGGTGGCCGCCATGGTCGCCGGGACATGAGCGAGAGAGGCAGGGTGCTCGTCACCGGTGCCCGGGGATTCATCGGGGCCTGGGTGATCAAGGCGCTCCTCGATGAGGGGCGGCGGGTGGTCGCTTTCGATCCCGACCCGAATCGGGCTCGCCTCGATCAGGTGCTGGAGGGGGACAGCCAAGACCTGCTCAGCGAGGTGCCGGGCGATGTCACCGATCTCGACCAGCTCACCACGACCATCCGAGCGCACGGCACAGAGTCCGTGATCCATCTCGGGGCTCTCCAGGTGCCCGCTTGCGCTGCTGACCCGGCCCTCGGTGCCTGGGTCAACGTGGTGGGCACGACCAATGTCTTCCTCGCGGCTCGGGACGCCGGCCTCGCCACGCCGGTTGTGTTTGCCAGCTCGGTGGCTGCCCTGATCCCGAACGGGTTTGATCACCCCTCGACCGTTTACGGTGTGTTCAAGAGGGCCAACGAGGGAACGGCGGCTCTGATGTGGCGTGACGAGGGGGTGGCCTCGATCGGGCTCCGCCCGCACACGGTATACGGGATCGGCCGTGACCAGGGTCTGACTTCGGCACCCACCAAGGCAATGCTGCACGCCGCGGCCGGCCTTCCATACCACATCGGTTTCGGAGGGTTCTTCCAGATGCAGTTCGGGGCGGATGTCGCCCGGGCCTTCCTGGCGGCGGCAGGCTCCGATTTCCGGGGCTCGGTCGTCCTCAACCTGCCCACTCCGGCCACCGACATGGCTGCTGTGGTCGAAGCAATCGAGGCTGTCTTGCCGATGGCAGCCGGGACCATCACATTCGAACCGACACCGCTGCCGTTTCCCGCCCAGCCGGAGCCCAGCGACAGTGAAGCCGTGCTCGGGCATCTCCCGGAAACCCCGCTTCAGACCGGGGTAGCGCTGACCATCGATCATTTCCGGCGTCTGTTGGAGCGTGGCCTGATCCGGCCCTCCTGAAATTTGGACGCTGGGGTCACTATTTGAACCCTCAGCGTCCAAATTTGGGGAAGTACTACCTGTCGATCTCGACCACCTCGGCGCCGCCCGGAACCAGTGAGTTCTGGGTGGCCCACAGCCTGCCCCGCTTGTCGAACGTGATCGCCGTCAGCTGGGGAATGCCTTCCGCCACGACCCGGCATGTGCCCCGTCGCACGTTGCAGGAGTTGATGGTTCCGCCGACTCCGTCCTGGAAGATCTCCACGGCTGCCCAACTCGCCTCATCCATCTCCGCCACGTAGAGCCGGCCCTTGTGCCAGGCGAGGTCGATGATCGAGGTGAAGCCGCCATCGAACACCTTCTTGCAGTGACGGCTTGGGCATTCGGCCCAGGACGCCTTGGGGCTCACCTTCCAGACGCTCGACTCACCGGTGGGCCCGGGAAATCCGCGCAACTCACCCACGTAGTAGTAGCCGTCAGGGCCGATGGCAACGCTGGTGGGTGTCGCCTGCGCCGGCATCTCGTCGGGAAGGAAGCAGAAGTCGGCACCCGAATCGGGGCATCCTGCGAGCTCCTTGATGTTTGCGGTGGAAACAAGGTCGTCGGGGAACACCGCCAGTACCCGTACCCGGCCGTTCTTGCTCACCCTGAGCAGGTCGTTGCCCCCGGCGTCGACCACCAGGGCACTGTCCGAGCTCAAAGCCTGGACATCGAACGGGTTGGAGTCGAAGGGGTCGTTGCCGTCGGGATTCTTCTCGGCCTCGAACTGGAACAGGTTGACGACCAACTTCGGCTCCCCGTTGCGGATCCGGTACAGCGCCTGACCGGTGTCGGCCTCGGGATTGTCGCCGGCGCCCGTGGTTGCCCAGAGGGCCTGTTTGCCGGCGCTGACATCCGTGACGCCGGGCAGCGGGATCGTCGACTCGAGCGTGTCCCTTCGGATGACCTCGATGCCAACACTGGCGTCGGCCACCAGGAGATCTCCGTTGCGGGCGGTGGTGAGCCCGAACAGGGGACCGGCGAGCCCGCTGATGGCTCCGGCGACGGCGGGGATCACCAGGAGGGCGATCACCACGGACAGAGTGATGGTGCGCTTCGCAGGTTGTCTCATCCGCATCACGTACCCCGACCCAGCACCGGGGAAACCTCCCGGTCAGACTTCGATCGAGTAGACCCGGACCGGGTCCTCCAGCCCTTTCAGCTCATGAGATCCCAGGTCGGAGGTGATCACCCAGTCCTTGTTCTTGACGTTGTTGTAGACCCCTTCCGAGACAACGATGGCTCCCGGTTCGGCCAGTCCGTGGATCCGCGATGCGATGTTGACCCCGTCACCAAAGACTCCGCCCGCGCTCTCGATCACCTCCCCGAGGTGGATCCCGATCCTGAGCTGGAACGTCCCGTCGCTTCGGGCCGCCGCCTGGATGTCCCGAGCGGCGGCGACTGCGCCGGACACCGATCCAAACACGGCGAGCACCCCATCGCCCTGTTCCTCGAGAAGGCGTCCCCCATGCGAGGCGATGCTGTCACGGTGGATGCCCCGGCATGCTTCGACGGTGCGGATGGCTGTCGCCTCGTCGCCAGCCATCATCGTGGTGTAGCCGACAATGTCGGAGAACATGATCGCCCGGAGAGTGCTGTGGCGCCCCGTGTCGGAGGTGCCCCGGATCGCCTCGTCGAGATAGTGGCGCTTGCCCCGCAACGCGGCTTGGTATTCGTCGGGCGAGAGGATGTTCTCCTCGAGCTCCATCTCGGTCCGCAACAGATTGTCGATGAAGGCGTCGAGGCGCTCCGGGCTGGATCGCACCGCCTCCCGGATGAACCGGGCGTCGATGTTGATGCAGATCGCTCCCACCAACCCGTAGTCCTGGCGATAGATGGGAATAGTCGTGCATTTGAACTGGCGGGATCCGATGTTGAGCTCGTAGTTGAGCTTGTCCTGGTTCTGATAGCGCCGTGTTTTGAGGTCGAGGACCAGGTTGGTGGCCCCCATCTCCAGCTTGCGCCCGGTGACGTCCCCGTTCTCCAGGGTGACGATGGAGCGCGAGGGATTGACCAGGTTGTGGAGCAGGATCTCGATTCCGGTATGGGGGAATGAGCGTCCGATGAGCCGGACGATCCGTTTGTAGTTCTCCAGGTAGTTCTCGTTGTCAGAGATCACCGAGTCCCCGTCGTAGAGGTCGTAGAGCCGGCGGAAAGCGTCGACGTCCGGAGTCTCGAAGCGGTCACGGACGAAGTTCTGTTGCCCGATGACGATCAGCTCCCCGGTTGCGACGGAATTGCGATGGTCGAGGAAGTAGCCGACCGCTTGATTGAACAACTTGGGGCTGAACTCGATGTGCCGGCTCTCGTTGACGGTGAACGGGTAGAAGTCGTATTCCTCGAGCCGCTTCGCCTCCTGATCTGAAACCGGGCGACGCCGCCCGGCGAGGTAGGCGAGCACCCCGACTACGACCAGGGCGATCAAGGCCAGCGTGATCAGGAGCGGATCGGTCTCCACGGGAGAAGGGTATTACGCCGAGCGGTGTGGATTGGTTCGCGGGAACCCAATGGGCCTCCGCGTGCATCTCAACGGAGAACAGCCGAACGAGGAGACAACATGCGCAGCCGGATTCCCCGAATCGTCAGCCTTGTGACAGCGCTGGTCTTCGCCGCCTCATGCAGCGGCGATCCGTCGGCTTTGGCAACGAGGCCGCACGATGGCCCGGGAGGTTTCGGGCGCTCCCGGAGCGGAACCGCCCACGCCCTGGTTCCCTTCGATGCATGCGACGGCTTCCTCGACTACGTCGTCTCCCATGCCGTCGACCTGGTCGGCCCCTACGGTCTGGGCAGTCCTTTCTATCCCTACCATCTCGCAGAGGAGGCCATGGACGGCGCCGCCCGGGCGCAGGCGCCAGCGACCACTGCGGCTGGTTCAGCCCAGGATTTCTCCGACACCAACGTTCAGGTTCTCGGCATCGACGAGCCCGACATGGTCAAGACCGACGGCAGGCGGATCGTGGTCCTCTCCGAGGGGATGCTCATCGTCGCCGACGTCTCCGGCCCCAAGCCACTGGTCACCGGACGCCTGCAGATCGGTGATTTCGGGGTACAGAGCATGTTCCTTTCCGGCGACAAGGCCCTGCTCTTTGGTGCGGGCTCGATGCCGGCGATTCCGCTCGCCGAGGTCGACGACGCCGCCGATGCACGAATCGCTCCCTACCCCGGTCCCTTCGTCTACACGCCCACCGTGCAATTGATCGAGGTCGATCTGGATGGGGAGCCGAACATCGTCCGCACCATGACCATCGACGGGAATTTCATTTCGGCCCGAATGGTCGACGACACCGTTCGCCTGGTGACCACCTCGACCCCGGTCGGGTTCCAGTGGGAGTACCCAACGGGATCCGGACTTCAGGCAGAGCGGGAGGCGACCGAGGCAAACCGGGAGATCATCGAACGTTCCCGGCCCGAGAACTGGATCCCCTACTACCTAGTGAGCGACGCCGACGGTGACGTGACCGGCGAGGGAACCCTGTTCCCCTGCAATCGGGCCACCCATCCCGAGGAGTTCTCGGGTCTCGACATGTTGTCCATCGTCACCATCGATGTGAGCGCCGGCTTGGAGGTGGTCGATGCCACCGGGACCCTGGCCACCGGGCAGACGGTCTACGCCTCTGCGGACAGTCTCTACGTGGCCACCCAGGACTGGCAAACCTGGCAGTGGGGGATGTCGGCTATCCCCGAGGACCGTCCGGAGGAAATCCAGACTGACATCCACAAGTTCGACATCAGCAGCAATCTCGTCACCAACTACGTGGCCTCGGGCGGAGTCCAGGGCTACCTGCTGAATCAGTTCAGCATGGACGAGCACGATGGCCTACTCCGTGTGGCCTCGACCACGAGCCCGACCTGGTGGGGCGCCGCCCCGGATTCCGAATCCCAGGTGACGGTGCTCGAGGAGGAGAGCGGTGAGCTGGTGGAAATCGGGAAAGTGGGTGAGCTGGGGCGGACCGAGCAGATCTACTCGGTGCGGTTCATCGACGACGTCGCCTACGTGGTGACCTTCCGTCAGACCGACCCGCTTTACACCATCGACCTCTCCGACCCGAGTCGTCCTCGCGTCGCCGGCGAGCTGAAGATCCTCGGCTACTCGGCCTACCTGCACCCGATCGGCGACGGTTTCTTGCTGGGAGTTGGCCAGGACGCCACCGAGGAAGGTCAGCTGAAGGGAACCCAGGTCTCGGTGTTCGACGTCAGTGACCCCTCGGCTCCGAGCCGGGTCGACCAGTTCACCCTGAGCGAGGGGTCGTCATCCCAGGTGGAATACGACCACCACGCCTTCCTGTATTGGGAGCCCACCGGATTGGCCATGGTGCCCGTCCAGCAATGGTCCTGGGACGGCAAGACCGACCAGGGCTTCATGGGCGCCGTCGGCCTCACCGTCGATGGGGAAGGCAATCTCGAGGAGACTCGACGTCTCGCCCATCCCGGCGGTGACCTGGAGGACTATCGGGCCCAGATCATGCGCTCGATCGTGGTTGGTGAGGATGTGTACACGGTGTCGGCGAAGGGGATCATGAAGAGCGATCTCGGCACCCTGCAAGAGGAGACCTGGCTCGGATTCTGAGCGGCCGCGACCATGGCGGCTCAGGCAACCCAGACCGGGAACGGTTCTGCCTTGCCCTTCAAAGTGAGCAAACGACTCTCCAGCCGAGAGGTATCGATGTTTGCTGCTTCCGCGATGCTCTCGCTTATCAGCAACTCACCTGGGGACGCCGCCGAGGCCAGCCTCGAGACGGTGTTGGGAACGTCGCCGAGCACGGTGAAGTCCTTGGACCCGACTCCTCCCACCACCCCGACATAGGCGGTGCCGGTGTGAACTGCCACTCCGGTGGGCACGCCTGACTTCTCCGTCACCAGGTCAGCTACCAAATGCATCCCGGCCGAGAGCGCCCGTTGCGGATGATCGGCACCCACAAACCCGGGGATCCAGAACGCCATCACCCCATCGCCGGCCATGTGGTCGATCGCTCCTTGCTCCCGATCCACGTCGCGGGTCACGATGGAATAGAAATGGTCCAGCGTTCTGGTGAACTCCCGGGGCGTGATCGTCTCGGCCATGGCGGTAGAGCCCCGTATGTCGGCATACAGGACCGAGACGTGGATCTCGGCTCCGCCGCCATGCTCCTCCATGCTGGCCATACAGACCCGGCACAATTGCTCGTTGAGTGCCCATCGGTTGAAACCGAACAGGTGGAGGATCGGTCGGAAAGGTCCTGCGAACGGCACGTTGCACAGCTTGCATCGGGGTGGGGAGGGCATCCTGGCGAAACGACGCACGCCCTTCCTGAGACTGGGATGCTCACCGCTGAGGACGTCGAACCAGAACTCGCTGAGGTCGCCCGGTTGCGGGCCGCCGTCTTGCGTGGTCATCGGGGGAAGCTAACCATCATCCTTGGGGACTCGGATGGTGAAAACCGCCCCTCCCCCCTCCCGATTGGAAGCTTCGATGGTGCCCCCGTGTGCCTCGACCAGGTCCCGGGCGATGGAGAGCCCGAGCCCGCTCCCCGTCGAATCGCCTGCCTTGACGAAGCGTTGGAAGACCTGCTCCAGACGATCGGGGGCGATTCCGGGCCCGGTGTCGGCGACATCGATCGTCACCCACCCATCGGCGCGGTTGGCTGTGATGCGCAGCTCGCCACCTTCCGGCATCTGGTTGAGGGCGTTGGAAACCAGGTTGGCGAGCACCTGGCGCAACCGATAGGGGTCGACCTCGATCTCGCCGGCGCGGTCGGCAACCGTCACTGTGGCATGCACCTGTCTGCTCTCGATCGCCATCCCGAATGAGTCGACCACGTCAATGATCAGGGTTCCGACATCGGTTGCTTCCTTGTGCAGCTGCAGCCGGCCGGCCTCTGTCAGCGTCAGCACCCTGAGGTCCTCGAGAAGCCGCTCCATGAGGTCGACCTCGTCGATCACGTTGCTCAGACTCTGCGGTGGGTGGACACCGTCCAGCACTGCTTCGATCTCACCCCGGATCACCGTGAGCGGGGTACGCAGCTCGTGGCCGAGATCGGCGAGCAGGCGCCGCCGCCGCTCGTCCTCCTCCTCCAGACGGGCCGCCATCCGGTTGAAGGAGGCGCCGACCGCACCGAACGGGCCGGGACGAACCTGATTGATCCGGACCCCGGTCTCCCCGTTGCCCAGCCTGCTGGTGGCGTCGATCAGCTCGCCGACCGGGGCCCAAGACCTCCCGAAGATCACCCGCGCCCCGACCGCGAGGCCGATCAAGCCCAGAACCACGAAACCCCCGATCATCCAGGGATGACCTTGGCCGAATCGTGCGAACCGGGAGACGAAGAATCCGAAGAAGGTGACTGCCAGCAACAGGAACACTGCGAAGACGACGAGTCGGGCAAAGATGTGACGTCCCGGGCCCCAGCCCGGTGGGCCGCCGCCCTCGCGACTCCACGGGGGCCCCCAATGCTCTGGATCAGGCATCGGTGAACTTGTAGCCGACCCCGTGCACGGTGAGGACATAAATCGGGTGCCGGGGGTCGGGCTCCAGCTTCTTTCGCAGGTTCTTGACGTGGGCATCGATCGCCCGCTCGTAGGACTCGAATGACACACCCCGTAGAGCGTCGAGCAACTGGCCCCTGGTGAAAACCCGACCCGGGCTCGAGGCGAGGATCCGCAACATCTCGAATTCCGAGGCGGTGAGCTCGACACGATCACCGGCCCTGGTGACCGAACGGTGGGGGATGCTGATCTCCAGATCCCGGACCCTGATGGTCTCGGTGGCGACCTCGCCTCCGGTTCGTCGGAGCACCGCCTTGACCCGGGCCACCAGCTCGCGTGGGCTGAACGGCTTGACCACATAGTCGTCGGCCCCGAGCTCGAGTCCGACGATGCGGTCGGTCTCCTCACTGCGGGCGGTCAGCATGATGATCGGGATCGCCGAATGGGCACGGATGGCGCGGGTCACGTCGTGCCCGTCCATCCCGGGGAGCCCCAGGTCGAGGACCACCAGGTCGGGCCGCTCCGATCTCGCCGCGGCCACAGCTGCCGGGCCCGACGCTGCCAGGGCCACGACGAAGCCCGCCTCGGTCAGGTAGTCCCTGACCAGGCGGGCGATCTTCAACTCGTCGTCGACGACCAGGACCTTGGACATCGGGGCCATTGTCGCCGTCCTCGGGCCTAGTTGCCTTGGCTGGTGTCGGGCTTGTCCGCTTCGCCCTCACCGTGGGCCCGTTCGTGCCAGTCGGTGAGGCGCTGGTCCATGGCGGAGCGTTGATCATCGTGCCAGGGTCCTCCCCAATACGGGCCCGGTCCCCAGCCCCAGCGGCGCGGCCCGAAGATCAGGCGGGCGATGAGCCCGAAGATCAGGATGAAGAACAGGATCTTGAAGAAGATCCCGAAGAACCCGAAGCCGATGCCCGGGCCCCAACCCCATCCGTGGACGAATCCCGGCACCGGGTTGTTCACCACCACCTCGGTTCCGGTCTCTGCCAGGCCGCTGGTGTATCCGATTTGGTAGATCCCAAAGCCGATGGCACCGAGGGCCCCCAGCACCAGCACGGTGAAGAGCACCGTGGCGAGCACATTCCTTCTCATGTCTCAGACTCCTTGCTCGACGAGACAAGGGTCATCGTCGATGACGGATGTGGAGACGATGTGAAGATGAGGTGGAGGAGTCTGGTCAGTTCCCTGCTTCCTCCAGCGTCCTCCGTAGCAAGGGAAGTGCGGCGCGGTCTTTTTCCCGGCCTGCGGCCTCCTTGCTCCGGATCACGTCTGCGAGCGACGCGACGGTCACCTCGAAATCGGGGTCCACGGCCACCCGCAGCAGCCCGGCATCCCTGATGAGATCGAGGTAGCCGGCGGTGCCTGCGGGTGACATTACGAGATCCAGATCGCCGTAGAGGGTGGCGAGGGTCCAGACCGCTGCTGATTCCAGAAGCGCAGGATCGAAAGGAAGCTCGACACCGTCGGGTTCTGTCGCGGTTCGAAGTCGTGCCTCGAGGTCTCCGAGCGCCCGGGCCAGTCGCTCCAGATTGGCGCGGTCCCGAGAAGGGGTGACATCGAGGTCCTGGGTGAGGAGAGGTGCTCCACGCAAGCGGGCAGCGATGCCACCCACCACCACGAACTCCACATCGTGTTCCTCGAGAATCCTGAGTGTTGCCACCGGATCGAACTCAGGCACCTGCCGCCACCATTCGCTCGATCTGGGTCACTACTTCCACCATGTCGGCCAAACGCTCGTGTGGCATGAGATTCAGTTGGCGGCGGATCAGAGTCAGGTCGTGGTCATCGGTTGGGTTGATGGAGAAGGCGAGCTCAAATCCGGCGGCTCTGACCAGACGTTGCACTGTCGCCAAGTCGGGGTTGGTCCGACCGCTCTCCCAACGAGCGACGACCGACTGGTGCGTGCCGGCACGCGCTGCCAAGGCCGCCTGGGTCAGACCCGCGCGCTTTCGAGCTTCGATGATCAGCTGCGCTGCTGTCATCCCGATACAATAGCAGTTCAGCTATTTCTGCTATAGCGAAAGTGTTATTGACTATACGAACGCGATGGCGATGGCTGCGGCGTAGATGGTGAGGGTCACCAGCAACATGCCGTAACCCCGGATCCCTCGGTTGCCGAAATCCTCGGCGATCTTCGACCCCGACAAGCCAACCGCGCTCACGAACATCAATGTCCCAATCCACTCGGGCACGGAAACGACCTCCCGCCGCCAAAGTTAGCAACCGCGGTGGGCGCGTGTCGGGTGCAGTAAGTGGTTGGGGCCTGGCAGACAGGCTCATCGGGGTCATCGTCGACCGGGGTGAACCCGAGCACCTCCTCAGGGAGGGGACCGTCCGCCGGTTTGAAGCGAGAGATCGGCGGGTAGGGAGTGCGCCGCTGGGGGCGTCATCTTCATCTGGGGAAAGGGAGCCAGCTTGTCGTTTCGTGTCTCTTTGTTGGTGTTCGCCCTCGGGGCGGTCTCGCTCACATTCGCACCGCCGGCCCGAGCCGCAGAGGTTCCCGGTTGCGCGGCGGTCATCGAGCAGACAACCCAGTGGCTGGCACGGGAGGGAATCAGCGGGGTGACCCCTGGAGTCCTCGCCCGTCTCCGCGAACTGGGGCCGGGCCTCATCGACTGCGAGGAAGTCGACCAGCCGGAGTGGGGAACCGGGATGGGCGACGATCCCGAGCGGTGGAGGAGCTTGGCGGCCTTCTATTTCGCCCCCGAAGACGTCGACAGGATGATCTGCCTCATGGGCCACGAGAGTGGGGGCAACCCGGCGGCCCGCAACCCGACCTCAAATGCGGCGGGGCTCATGCAGGTGATGCCGTTCTGGGCGGAGCGATACGGGTACGAGTACGACCTCTTGTTCAACCCGGCGATCAATCTCTGGATCGCCGGCCAGATCAGGGACCTGCAGGGTTGGGGAGCCTGGACCCCCTATCAGCGGGGGGAGTGTCGCTAGCTGGGGGAACCGCCCTTCAAGCGGTGGCGCCGCCGGAGACCGCCCTCTTGACGAAGATCAACGGGAGGATCAGACCGGCGATCAGCCCGCCCAGCCAGACGATGACCGTGGCAGCGATCCAGGTGTCGACTCCGCTGATGTTCAGCGCGTCGGTTACGACGTAGGTGACGAGCAGACCGATGAAGGTAGCGAACAGGGCGACACTCCCTCGCAGGGCGGAGGCGCCCCTGATGACCATCGATGTGAGCAGAGGGGAGATCAGGACCTCCACCCCGGTGAAGATCAACACCGCCATGATGAACGCCGATGCGTTGAGACTCATGTCGTCGAGCACAAGATCTGCGATCCAGAGGGCTAGCGCATTCGCAGCCAGGTAGAGCAGGGCGGACAAGAGCCATCTGATCACGGGCGCCTCCTTGTGCTGAGGGTGGACATCTCAGGAAATGCTACGGCGATTGGTCGGCGGGACTCGGGGTCGCGGCGGGGAGAGTTCCCCATAGCCGGCCGGTCCGGACTGGGGCATCGTCCCGGGGATGGTCAGGAAACCTCATGTCGGCGCCGATCGGGCATGAGATCGCTCGTCCTTGCATCGGCGACCGGGCTGACCGCTGTCTTCTTGTTCCCTCAAATAGTTCGCATCTCCCGTTCCGGTGACACCTCGGGTCTCTCCACCACCTGGGCGGGATACGGGCTGATCACCAATCTGGCGTGGATTCTCTACCTGGGGACCCTGGGGCTCTGGGCGGCGATGACGGCGCCTGCCCTGGCGGTGGTGACCTATGGGATCATCTTGATCGGACTCGTCACACGGACGCCGGGGGCGAGGTGGATGTGGGCGACCGCCGGCTACTCGGCGGTGCTTTCGGCGGCGTGGATTGTTGGAGGTGTGGAAGCGCTTGGCCTGGTCCTGGTTCTCGCCCCGGTGGTCCAGATGACCCCGGCGCTCTGGGCCGCCCATCGGACACGATGCCCGACCGGGATCTCACCCGCCACCTGGGCTCTCTCGGGCGCGGAGGCCTTGCTCTGGGGCTGGTACGGGTGGCTGGTGGCTGACTTGGCCCTGCTCGGGTATGGCCTGGTGACCGCAGCGGGATCGCTGCTCATCCTGAGGCGGTGGCTAGCCACCCGTCCCCGGCTGCGTCCCGCCACGTCCGGCACTGCATGACGGTCTCCGAATGGCTCAGTCGTCGTAGCCGGATCCCTCGTCTTCGGTGCCGACGACGGCGAACGACTCGTCGAGCTGCACATCGACCTGACGTCCGTCGTCGAGGGTGACCTCGATCTCGTAGTAGCTCTCTTCGTCGCCGACCTCGGTGTCGCTCACCCGTCCTCCACCGGTGTGTGCCAACGCCGCGGCTGATGCCTTCTCGAGATCGGTGCCGGTGATCGGAACCTCGACCTCACGTGCGTCCTCACCGGGCTTGCCGTCGTCACTGCCGCCGGCGAAGGCGATCGCCGGGATCGCGGGGGCCGCCGCAACCACTGCGGCGATGATGATGTATTTGCTGCGATTCCTCATGTCCCCAACCTACGAAGTCCCGCTGACACCACCCTGACTCGCATCCCTTCTTGTCAGCGGGGAGTCAGCTGAGGGTGGAAAAATGCCCGGGTGAAGATCCTTCTGATCGAGGACGACAAGAAGATCGCGACCATTGTCAAACGGGGTCTCGAGGCGGAGGGGTTCAGCGTCGAGGTCGCCTTCGACGGAACCGACGGCCTCTGGCTGGCTACAGAGGGCAGCTTCGATCTCATCGTCCTCGACATCATGCTCCCGGGGCGGAACGGGTATCAGATCTGCGCCGACCTCCGCGAGGCGGGGGATTGGACCCCGATCCTGATGCTCACTGCCAAGGATGATGACCTCGATGAGGCCGAGGCCTTGGATACCGGTGCTGACGACTACCTGACCAAGCCTTTCTCCTTCGCAGTGCTGGTGGCCCGAATCCGGGCTCTTCTCCGGCGGGCCACCGGGCGCAACCCGGCGCCGGTCGAGGCCGGCGACCTTCGCATCGATCCCGGTCAGCGTCGGGTGTGGCGGGGGGAGGTTGAGATCGAGGTGACCTCACGGCAGTTCGACGTCCTCGAGTTCCTGATGCGCCGGGCGGGCCAAGTCCTGTCCAAGACCGAGATCCTGGACGGAGTCTGGGAGTACGAGTTCGAGGGAGATCCCAACATTGTCGAGGTCTACATCCGCCGGCTCCGGACCCGGATCGATGAGCCATTCGGCCGTCACGCGATCGAGACTCTGCGAGGCGCCGGATACCGGCTGGCGGTCGACGGCGGCTAGGGCATGCAGACCCGCTCCATCCGGTTTCGGATCACCGCCTTGGCCTCGGTTGCGGTGGCTCTCGTTCTCATTGCAGGTGGGGCTGCGTTGGTGCTCCTGCAGCGCAATGCCTTGATCGACGGCCTGGACGAGAACCTGACCCGGCGCGCCGACGACATCGCCGCCCTGATCCAAGACGGTGAGCCCCCCGGTGGCCTGGCCGAAGGAGGCGATGAGAACTTCGCCCAACTGGTCGGCCACGACGGTGAGGTCCTGGTCTCGACTCCGAGCCTGGAGGGGGACCCGGCGCTCCCGTCTCGACCTCCTCCCGACTCGGGGGATGCCTTTTCGACCATCGAGGTACCTCAGGTCGACGACGACCTGTTTCGGGTGCTGACCCGGTCCGTCCCCGATGTCGGGATCCTTCACGTGGGCACGACCTACGACGTAGTGGGGGAGAGCGCGGCGACCCTGATCAACGCTCTGGTCTGGATCATCCCGGTCCTGGTTCTCGCCCTTGGCACTCTGGTCTGGTGGCTGGTGGGAGGCACCCTGCGTCCCGTGGAGGACATCAGGATCGAAGTGGCGGAGATCGGCGCCACCGATCTCGGACGACGAGTCCCCGAGCCCGGCACCAACGACGAGATCGACCGATTGGCGGAGACCATGAACCAGATGCTGAGACGCATCGAGACATCGGTGAAGCGGCAGCAGAGATTCGTCGCCGACGCCGCCCACGAGCTTCGGACCCCGCTGACCCGGCTCCGCTCCGAGTTGGAAGTCGACATCGCCGAGCGCGCCCACTCCGGACAGCGCGCCGTCCTCCGTGGCCTGCTGGAGGAGGTTCTCGGTATGCAGGCCCTCGTAGAGGACCTGCTATTTCTGGCGCGAAATGATGCCGGCCAGCTGACCGGCGGCTTCCAGAGCGTCGACCTCGATGACCTGGTGCTCGCGGAGGCGAGGCGAATCCAGTCCCACCAGCGGGTGGAGGTCGATCTGTCGGCGATCTCCGGTGCCCAGGTCAGTGGCCATCCCGGTCAGCTGACCCGGGCGATCCGCAACCTGGTGGACAACGCGGAGCGGCACGCCGCGAGCCGCATCGAGCTCAGTCTCCAGGAGTCGGGCGAGGAGGCTGTGCTGGTGGTGGCCGACGACGGCCCCGGGATCCCCGACCTGGAGGCGGGACGGATCTTCGAGCGCTTCACTCGCCTCGACGAGGCCCGATCGGCAGGAGCCGGAGGCACCGGGCTCGGCCTGGCGATCAGTCGTGAGATCGTCGAGCGCCACCACGGCGCGTTGACCCTGCTCCCCGCCGACGGTGGCGGAGCCCGATTCGAACTACGGATTCCCCTCGCCCTCTGATCGAGTTCAGGTTGGGTTCAGGTTGCGGAGAGCAGCATGACCCCATTCCAGGAGATGGAGTCCAGATGTTGAAGAAGTGCTTGTTGGGATTAGCGGCTTTCTTGATGGCAGCCTGCACAGGGTCGACAGCGGAGTGCCCCACAGAGGGCGAGGTACTGGAGACGGCGAAGCTCTACATCGAGTACAACGCCACCGACGCCGACACCGGGGTGCATGGCGAGTTCGGTGGCGAGGCGTGGTCCGAGCTCTGCATCTGGGCCCCCGATGGCGACCTGATCATGCTGGTCGATCCCCAGGGCCCACTCGGCGACCTCACCGTGTCGGATCTGTTCTTCGAGTCGCGGGAGCCGCCCAGCGATGAGTTCTCGATGGCCGAACTACAGGCCGCCTTCCCCGATGGTGAGTATCGGGTTGGAGGGACCGACTTCGAAGGGACACCACGGGTGGGGACCGCGCTGTTCACCCATGATGTGCCCGGCGAGCCCAACATCACCGCACCGGCGCTGGCCGAAGACGAAGCGAGCGCCTCTACGTCCGTGGTGAGCCCAGTGGAGCTGGTGGTGGCCTGGGACCCGGTGACGGAGCTCGCCGCCGGGGACTCACTGACCGTCACCGGCTACGAGGTGATCATCACCAAGGTCGACCATGACGACCCGAATGGCTTCTCCCGGCCCGTCTATGACGTGCACCTCGGTCCGGACGCCACGTCGCTGAGTGTCCCCGCGGAGTTCCTGGATCCGGAGACCGTCTATGAGTTGGAGGTACTCGCTATCGAGGTGAGCGGCAACCAGACGATCTCGGTCGGCTTCTTCACCACGGAGTAGATACGAGACGGTTTGGAAAAGGCCTAGCCCTGTTCGTTGGAGCGTCGGAGGTCGCGGGGGCCATCCGGCTGTTGTTGGACGACCGGAAGTTGTAGGGAAAAGGCGCCGCTACTTCCTAGGTGCCGTCGGACTCAACCCGCCGGCGCGGAGTTCAACGCCAGGATGTTCCCTTCGCTGTCCTTGAACCAGGCGGCCTTCATCGCCCCGTCGGGCGATTCGATGACCCCGTCCACGGTCTTTCCCATCTCCCCGAAGTCGACCTCTTCGAAGGTCACTCCCTTGTCCCTGAGGTCGACGATCACTTCATCGAAGTTGTCGACGTTGAATCCGGCGGCGGTCGCCTGATTGGTCCCGGCGAACGGCGTCTCGAACACGATGAAGCTGGTGCCTCCGGTTTCGTAGACGGCACCCCCGTATTCGTCCTCGGTGACTGGCTCGAGTCCGAGAGTCTCCTTGTACCAGCGCTTGGCCCGCTCCAGGTCGGAAGCGGGTAGGGCTGCGGCGAGAGGTGTGTTTTCGAACACGTTGCCTCCTTTCTCTTCGGAACCTACACCCATCGGGCTCAGGCGGGCGCCACGACGGCTGAACCCCCATGGCGCCCACTTCAGCGAAGCGTGTTTACCCGGTCGGCTGGATCACGATGCGGATGAGGACGATGTGGGGCAGGATCCTGGCCACCTTCTCCCGGGTGATCTCGTCGCGCGCCAACCCGTAGGCCTTGGCGTCGATCGGCCGCTTGTCGAGATAGGCGAGCATGAAATCGAGGGTATTTCCCTCGTCGGGCTCGGCCTTGGCAGTTCCCGAGTAGACGAGGCCGGCGAGTCGCAACTCGACGTCGGTCGGGGTCTCGAAGTTGCGCCACCATTTCCGAACCCGCTTGGTGACCACGGTCACGATTTCGCCCTCGCGGTGGTAGCTGACCGGGATGGTGTAGGTCTTGCCGGTCCTCCTCCCTGTGAACATGAGGAGGGCTACGCCCTGTCCCACCATCGCCTGCAGGCCGGGCGTGGTCAGAGCCCATTTCATCAGTGAGTTGGCCCATTTCGGGGGTGTGTCCTCAGGGAGTCGCACCTCAGTAGTCACAGAGTCGGTCATCTGAGCCTCCAGTCTTCGACTCGAATCTCTCAATGGTGGGTCGGAACCACCGCTCGTGACTAGAGGCGAAAGTAACAAAGGCCCCCGCCCGATCCCGGACCTAGCCTCTGTCGATGGCCTCGGAGTTCCCCACCCCGGAGATGGCGCTGACCCACATCCTGGTGGTCTCCGACGTGGAGAGGTCTACGGCCTGGTATCGGGACATTCTGGGAGCCTCGCTCTACCGCAGCTATGGGTCCTCCACAGTGCTCCGCTTCAACGACTCGTGGCTGCTCCTGGTCACCGGCGGCGGGCCAACCGAGGACAAGCCGGAGCTGATCTTCGAACCTCCGTCGGGCAATGTGGTGAGTCATTCGTTCACGATTCGGGTCGAGGATTGTCAGGTGGCATACGAGACGCTGGTGGGACGGGGAGCGGTGTTCCTCACCCCGCCCAAGGACTGGGGAGGGGAGATCAGGTGTTTCTTCCCCGACCCCGACGGTCATCTCTGGGAGATCAGTCAGGCCGGATGACTCGGCCTAGAGCGCCTCGATCACCTCTTCGAGGACGATGGCCTGGGTGGGACAGGCGGCGGCGACCTCCCGCAGCGTGTCCTCGTCGACCGTGTCGGCGTCAACGAGCTCGGGCTTGAGGAAGTCACCCTTCCTCCATTGAAACGCGGTAGGAGCGAGCACGATGCAGGTTCCGGCGCCGATGCAGCGCCGCCGGTCGATGACCACTCTCACTGCCATGTGACACCGGCCTTGATCGCATACTGGATCGCCTCGTTCTCGGTCTCCACCCCGAGCCTGGCCAGGAGATCGTCGACTTTCGGACTGCGGTCGGATGACCCCGAGGCCAGGTCACGGAGGAGGGCCAGGTCGGCTTCGGTCAACTCCGGCCCTCCGGCCTCCTCGACGGTCGGCGATTCCGTCGGATCGAATCCCACGATCCTGGAAACCTCGGCGATCACCGGGGTGGCGAACCACTTGTCCCGCAGCTCGGTGTCTCCGAGGGACATACCCAGGTATGAGAGCCCGGCAATGGTCTGGGCGCTGAGGCTCGCCGCCTCCGGCTGGTCTCCGGCGATCAGGATCCGGGCTGCCACCCAGAGGATGGGCACGAAGTACATCAGGTACGTCTCCCCGTCGAAGTCGAGGGCGTTTCGGGCCTCGTCGGCTGCGGTTGTCGCATCTCCCTCCGACTCGGCGACCAGGGCCAGGGTGGCATGGGCCAATGCCCCCCAGGGGAGCTGCCCCTTCAGCTGACGTGAGAGCTCCAACGCCTCAATGGCTGTCTCCTTGGCCGGTTCGAATAGGGAGGTGTCACCCTGGAGTGCGGCGATCCGGGCGTACTCGAAGGCGAGAGCTGCGATTGCCTCACATCTCGCCCCGGGGCTCCTCTGGCCGGCGAGCTCGGCGCCGCGCCGGTAGTGACGGGTCATGGCATCCACGTCGTTGATCGCCGCGGCGTGCGCCCCGCGCCACATTTCGAGTCGGCGGGCCATCGCAGTCGAGGCCACCGCCATCGCTGCGGTGGCGGCCTGGTCGAGCCATGCCCCGCCCTCGTCGTCGGCGCCTATCTGGAGACAAGTCATTGCCATCCCGCCGGCGGCCAGAGCCTCCAGCCAGCGGTCGCCGATGGCGCGAGCCGCCTCGAACGCCTCACGTCCACGGAGCAGGGCGAGCCCGGGCTGGATGTTGAGTCGGGCGTAGGTGGCGATGGCGAACAGACCCTGGGCTTCGTCGATGGCCGACTGACTCTCGGTGATTTCTCCTTTTCGGCTGAGATGAAGGGCCCGCACGTGCTCGATGCGACCGGCCATCCCCTGCGCCGTTGGATCGGCGACGTGGGCATAGGCCAGCGTGATCAACGCCGACATCGAGCCCTGTTGGTCGCCGATCTCCTCATAGATGCGCAGCGCCTGCTCCGCCAGGTTCTTGGCGGTGACAAATAGGTCCGGTGCCTGCATCAGGATCTCGAGCTTGGAGTTCCCTCCCTCTTCGAGCCCGATCGCCAGGTGCTTCACCCTCCCCGCCTCGATCATTGCCAGCTCGCGCAGGGCGTCGGCTTCCTCGGAGCGGGCGCCGATCTCTCGGGCGATGCCGAGCGCTCGCTGGTATGCGTCCGCGGCTCCCGCGACATCCACCTCGACCGCGGTCATGTATCCCTCGCCGATCGGAGACCTGGTGATGGCCTGTCCCAGCTCGAGACATGCCGCCAGCTCCAGGCCTCGGTCACCGTTCGCCTCAGCGGCGAGGCACACCGACTGTGCCAGCTCGGTTGCCAGGTCGTAGTCCTCGCTGGCCCGCGCCGCCGAAGCCCGTCGCAGCTTCACCTCGGCATCGAGGGAAGGTGTGGCGACCGCCCCGCTGAGGGCGGTCATCTCTGCAAGATTGGCCATCCGCTCCACCCCCCGGTCGAGGACGGCGAGGGCATCGTCTTTGGTCCGGAGCATCTCGATCCGCTTCTCGGGCTCGGAAGCGGTGGGGAGGGTGGCGTCGATGAGACGGATCGCCTCTTCAGGCGCCGACATCGCAATCGCGGTCTGCGCCGCCCGGATCCCGCTGTCGATCGCCAGCGTCTGGTCGCCGGCCTCCAGGGCGTGATGGGCGAGCATCGACAGGCTCTCCTCGCCACCCTCGGCCGCCAGGTGCTCCGCGATCGCCTGATGGATGTCACGCTTGCGCTGCCGAGGGAGTGAGGCGAGGAGCGAGGCCCGGATCTGGTCGTGGGAGAAGGAGTAGTCGTATCCGGTGCCGGGTCGTTCGGCCACGATCAGACCGAGGTCGACCGCGTTGCGGAGGTCTTCGCCGACCTGCAGTTCTGATTCGGGGGCTCCTCCCTCGATCCGGGTCAGGACCCGGGCCAGGTCGGCCAGACGGAATCGTCGTCCGAGGACTCCGGCGTCGGCCAGGCGGTCGCGGCATTCCGGGCGGAGTTGAGCCAGCCGTCGCTCGACCAGGGTTTGGATCGAGGAGGGGACTGCCGGCCCGCTGAGCTTGGTGAGGGTCCATGTGCCGTCGATCAGCTGCAAGGCCTCGGCCTCCCGATAGGCCCGGGTCAGTTCCTCGAGGAAGAAGGGGACCCCCTCGGAGCGGGAGTGGAGACTGTGACGGTCGACTCGTCAGCCGGGGCACCGAGCAGGTTCTCCAGCAGCTCGCCGCTCTCACGCTCCGTCAGCCGTTGCAGGCGGAGCACCTGGGTCACCCGCATCCGATCCAGGTCGGCGATCAGCTTGGAGGCGCCACCGGTGGACGAGTCTGAGTAGGGGCGGAGGCTGATCAGAAGGAAGAGGGGGGCCGATCCCATGGTCCGTACCAGGTAGCGGATCAGCTGGATGCTGTCGTCGTCGGCCCATTGCAGGTCGTCGAGCATCAGGAGCACCGGGCGCTCCCGGGTGAGGGCGAGGATGGTGGTGGCCACCTCATCGAAGGTGTGCAGCATCTGTTCCTGGGGGGAGAGGCCCTCCGTGCGCTGGCTGCGACCGGAGATCGCTTCATGCGCCGCGTCGAGCTGCTCCCCGGCCCTGGCTTCACGGGCGACGGTGGCCATCTGCGGCGAGGTGAGGAGGGAGCGGAAGAGGAGGAACGGGCCCCGCAGCTCTTCGTCGGCGCTCACATCGAGCACCCAGAAAGGCTGCTCCTGTGTGGTGGCGAGTTCGGCGGTGGCCTCCAACATCCGGGTCTTGCCGATCCCGGCCTCACCCTCGAGGACCACGGCCCGTAGCCCGGTGCTCGGGGTGGCCAGCAGTTGCTGGGTGACCACCTCCAGCTCCTTGGCCCGGCCCACCACCGGCCCTTGGGCCCGAGCGGTGCTGGTGTCGAAAGCGGCGGCGGAGGCGGCTCGGGTCTCTCTGGTTACCCGCTCGATGTCGCCCTTGTCCCGCCACAGGACTTCGAACAGTCGCCAGCGGTCGGGAAACCCTTTGAGCCAGAACAGGCCACGGTCGACGATCCGGGTGTCGGCCAGTGTTCCCACAAGGTCCTGGACCACCTGGGAGACCAG
This sequence comes from Acidimicrobiia bacterium, assembly GCA_044867525.1. Taxonomy (GTDB): domain Bacteria; phylum Actinomycetota; class Acidimicrobiia; order Spongiisociales; family ZC4RG35; genus JALYNX01. Next base: position 23,919 of record JBIOVB010000115.1, read on the forward strand.
GATCTGACCACCCTGGGCCTTGTCCGCGACCCGGGAGGCGGCGTGGACTGCGGTCCCGTGGGCGTCGCCGGCGGACTGGGTCACGTCGCCTGCGTTGAGGCCCATCCGCACCGACAGTGCTTGGTCGGGGTTGGCCCGGTTGTGCTCGGCGATGGCCCGTTGGATGGCGACCGCGGTCCCGATCGCTTGGTTGGCGGATGTGAACAGGGCCATGAACCCGTCGCCCAGGGACTTGGTCTCCACGGCTCCGGCGATCTCCAGCCGGGAGCGGACCAGGTCGTCGTGGAGGCGAATGACCTCGTTGGCAACGGTGTCTCCGACCCGGACCCGGAGGTCGGTGGAACCCTCCAGATCCGTGAACAGGATCGTGAAGGTGCCCTGGATTGTCGTTGTCTCCGCCTCGCTCACAAGGTGAGCACGTTACCGGTGGCGGTGGTGGTCAGACCTTGTTGGAGGGGACCAAGTTGGGCGCCGTCCCCGGCTGCATGATGACACCCAGGTATTGTCGATGGACCGCCAGGAGGGTGAGTTGGAGATCGGTTTCATTGGTCTCGGCGACATGGGTCAGGGAATCGTTCCCCGCTTACTGGCGGCCGGTCATGGAGTCACCGGTTGGAATCGAACCGCCGCCAAGGCGAAGCCGCTCCACGAGCTCGGCATGGCCTGGGCCGATACCCCCCGCGAGGTCGCCGGAAAGAGCGAGCTGGTGTTCTCGATCGTCACCGACGGGGCAGCCGTCCGTTCCGTGGCTCTGGGCGATGATGGGGTCATCGGTGGACTGCGAGCCGGCTCCGTGTACGCCGACATGAGCACCATCGACCCGGACGTGACCCGTGACATCGGCTCCGAGTTCGCCGCGATGGGCCTCACCATGCTCGATACACCGATCTCGGGGAGTCCGATCACCCTGGAGCAGGGAAGCGCTTCCATAATGGTCGGAGGCGACCGGGCCGGCTTCGACCAGGTAGAGCCGGTGCTCTACGACATCGGGTCAAAGGTCAGCTACATCGGGGAACGCGGTTCAGCGGTCCAGATGAAGGTCGCCGTGAACCTCACGCTCATCGTGGAGATGGTCGCCTTCTGCGAATCCGTGGCCCTCGCCGAGAAGGGCGGCGTGGCCCGTGAGGTCGCTGTCGACGCCATGCTGAAAAGTGTGGTCGCCTCCCCGGTGATGGGCTATCGGGGGCCGTTCATCCTCGAAGGGGGTATGCCCAACAAGCCCCTGGCCGACGTCGGCTTGCAGCAGAAGGACATGCTGCTCGCCCTCGAGGTTGCTCGTCGTCAGGGCTCGCCGGCACCACTCGGCGCTGTGGCCAACGAGTTGCTCAACGCATGCCGGGGCCGGGGACTCGAGCATCGCGACTTCGTTACCGTCTTCGACATCTACCACTTTCTCAGCGGGATGTCCTGATGGAGCCCTACCGAACCAGGCTCGACGCAGTCCCCCTGGTCACGGGTCTTCGCAAGAATGAGGGCTGGATCGATATGCAGGTCCAGTTCCTCGTGGACAAGCACAGCGCGGGCTCCGAGGACTTCCTTCTGGGCTGGACGGTGCTCCCACCAGGGGCGCGACATGATCGCCATCGTCATCACGATGCCGACGAGTTCTTCATCGTCCTCCAGGGCACGGGCATGATCTACACCGACGAGGGGCGCGAGACGGCGGGAAAGGGAGACGTCGTGTTCACCCCTCGTGGCCACTGGCACGGGTTCGACAACACCGGCGACGAGGACGTGATCCTGGTTTGGGGATGGAGCGGGGCAGGCTCGCTCGAAGACACCGGGTACCAGGCAGAGGAGGGCTCCTGACCAATACCGCCTGGGAGAGCCCGGCCGTGCGCGAGGGGATGCGTCGAATGCTGGGCCTTCGATCCGAGCACCTCGCCAGAGGAGACCGGGCCATTGGTTGGAAGCTTGGATTCGGAGCGCCGTTCTGGTTGGAGAAGTTCGCCCTGGATGGCCCTCTCGTCGGCTTCCTCCCTGCGTCGAGACGGCATGAGCCGGGAGCGATGGTTTCCTGTGAGGGCTGGGCGAACGCGGTCGCCGAGCCCGAGATCGCGGTCTATCTCTCCGACGACGTCGTCGACCCGGCGATGGTGACAGCCGCGATCTCGGGAATGGGTCCAGCCATCGAGCTCGCCGACGTTTTCCCGCCACCGGAGGACATAGCGGACGTGCTCGGTGGCAACATTTTTCACCGTGCGGTGATCCTCGGAGCGCCGGATCCCTCGCGCAGGGATGGGGACGCCGGCGGTATGCGAGCCCGGGTCATACGGGGCCCGTCACAAGTTGCCGACACCACCGATCTGGAGAGCCTGACCGGGCCGATCGTTGCCACCCTCGCACATGCTGCCGAGTTGCTATTGGCGGCCGGGGAGACCCTTCGGGCCGGCGAGGTGGTCATCATGGGCTCCGTTGTCCCGCCGATTCCGATTCAACCGGGCGACACGGTCACCTTCGACTTGTCTCCCCTGCTCCCGATCTCGGTGCGGGTATAGCGCGGAGTCTGGAGAGGGACCTCTCTCGCCTATTGCAGGACAGCGCTCCGCGACGTCGGTCAGGCGTTGGCCCAGTAGTCCTCGGAGGCCTTGGTGGCGGCGAGAGTGTCTGCATCCTCGAATCCGGGTGCCATCGAAGCCGAGGTGCCTGCCATCACCTGGTGATGGTCGATGTCGAGCAAGCGCAGCCAGCTTTGCTGACCCATGGTGAGGCCGACGAAGCAACCGAGCTCGACGAGCTCGGCCTCACTGAAGCTGGCATACATCCGATCCCAGAACCCGTCGTCGGTGTCCAGGTGCCAGGTGATGGCCTCGGCATAGGCAAGAGCCGCCTTCTGCCTGTCGTCGTATTGTTGGGAGGACTCGAAGTTGAGGAGGTCGTCGTACTTGCCCTCCGAGAGCCCGAGCTTCCTGCCCTGTTCGGATCGCTGGTTCCCGCAGTATTCGCACTTCACGGAACGGGATACGTACACCCGGCAGAGCTCTTTGATGTCATGGTCCACGATCCCGTCGCGAAACAGGTCCTTCCAGCTATTGGCGAAGAACCAGAAGGCGTTTGGCACATGGGCGCGGATCGCCGAGCTCTCGGGGCGGGGGGTCCCCTCTCGGGCACAACGCTCCATCTCGGCGCGCATGTCCGATGTCATGTCGTCGAGTGGCACATAGCTGATTCGCTGCTTGGCGGCCATGGGGTGTCCTTTCGCGATGACGGTTCGAGTTTAGGCGAGTCCGATCCAGCAAACGATTGTGGGCACGGTCCCGGTCGGCTCGGCTAGCGCTGGATCCCGATCAGGGTCACTCCGATCGCGACCAGGACCACACTGGCTGCCACCCATCCGTCGATTCGCTCCTCGTCCCGGATGAACACCCAGCCCAGCACCAGGGCGAAGATGCCCTGTGTCCCCTGGAGCACGCCGACCAGCCAGGCGTCGAGATAGGAGAAGGCAGCGAACTGGGTGAGGAGAGCCCCGCTCATCGCGACGCCGGCGGCCACGAACCACCAAGGGATCCGTCTGAAGTTCTCCCTCGCTCGCCGCCCGATGCGGCCGGCGAGGGTGTCGATGGTGACCACCACGGTGAAGGCGGTGATCGAGCCGATCAGGGCGCCGAGCACCGCATCGTCGTAGCGAAGTAGCCCCCATTTCTTGACGACGAACCCGAGGCCGAAGAACACGGGCGCCGCGGCGGCGAAGATGAAGCCAAGCCGTCGGGTTCTCGGGTCTGCCGGAGCGGCTATGCCGTCGAGTAACGAGGTGGGTGTCGCCCTGGCCCGGACCAGAGCGAGGAGACCGGCGATGACGACTAGCCCACCCACCGCGTCGAGAACCTCGACGCTTTCACCGAGCACGAGCCAACCGGCGACCGCGGCTACTAGCGGGCTCCCCGTCATGAAGGCGCTGCTCCGAGTGGCTCCCACCAGTCGGACTGCTCGCAGATTGGCGAAGCGACCCATGAGGGAGCCCAGGAGCCCGCCCACTGCAAGACCGATCACACCGGCGGTGCTCCACGGCGGGGCAGTGACGGTGAGCGAGATCAGCCCCAGAACGAGCACATTGACCAGGATCGACATCAGCAGCCCGTCGTCTTGGGGGCGGTGCCGCTGACCGATGCGGGCGAGCACCGATCCGGTCGCGAAGAGCGCGCCTGTGGCCAGGCCGAGTACGACCCCGATCAAGTTCTCACTCGTCTCTCCGGCCGGCGGTGAGCTTCTCATCCAGCCAGCGGAAGCTGGCCGGGCCCCAATCGGACTGATATCTGAACGCGCAGTGCCCGGCATCGCTGTAGATGCGGGCGGATCGCTGGGCGGGGGGGCCACTCTCCAACATGAAGTAGATGTTGCCGATCGGAGCGAGGTGGTCGTGCCTGCCGTTGATCATGAACACCGGCTGGGTGATCCGGTCGACCAGGCCGAGCTCGGACAACGCCCAGGTCTCGAATCGCTGCTCTTCCTGCTCCCGGGTCGTAGGACTGAACGACGGCGGACCGTCGGGCTCCCCGAAGCGCCACTGCGCCCGCCGATTGGCGTGTGCCACGAAGTCGTCCATCTCGTCATCGCTCATCCGGTACCCGAAGGGATGCCCGGCATTGGCCACCACGGCACCGACCTTTTCGGGCGCGGTGCCCGCCAGCTGCAACACCGAGTACCCACCACGGCTTATCCCGAAGGCGCCGATGCGACCGCTATCTACCTCGGGCCGTGATGCCAGGTAGTCGACCGCCGCCTCCCACGCCGACACCGAGTCCGGAGACCAGGGGAACGGGTTCTCGCCGGTGGCCGGCCCGTCCATCACCACCGAGGCCAGGCCGTTTTCGAGGGCGAGCTCGGCTGCCCAGCCGCGGTCCTCCTTGAATACGTCGGCGCCGCACATGATCAGCACAGCCGGCACCGGCCCTTGGGCGTCCTTGGGTGAACGAAAATGCACGCGCACCTCACGACCGTGATGAGGGACGTCGACCACTTCGAGCGGAGGATCGAGATGGGCGCTCGCCTTGCGGTAGGCGCGTGCGCACGCCTCGCTGATCGCAGCTTTGACGTCGCTGATCTCACCCGGGAACCGACCGATGGCGTAGTAGGTCTTTGCTTGGAGGAATGAGCGGCGAGCGGAGTCGTGATCACCCTGGGCCTCATGACGATCGCCCACTTCTTCATGCTTTTCCCCGACGCTCTGCCAGATCGGTACCCAGACATCCTGCGTGGTGCCCTCGAGCCGGGCAACGGTCGCTCGTAACTCGTCGAGGTCGTCGATCATGCTCAACCAGCGTCGGTAGAACCCGCCGTGCTCGACGACGAACGGATCCTCGGATGGGGCGAAACCGAGGTCTGTCATACGTGCTCCCTTCGCTCAGATCGACGAGGTGAAATACCTACCGACTTGTTTTGTCTGTGCTTGCAATCGTTTGTAGCAGATCTCGAGGATGGAGGGCACCCACCCCGTCGTTCACCGGTAAGCTGCGATCAGCGACCAGGGCCCCAAGGCGGACATGACGAAAAGGGTGACATTGCGAGACGTCGCCCAGGCGGCGGACGTTCACATTTCGACCGCTTCGCGCGCCCTCAATCCGGAGACACGTTCGATCGTGAACCGGGACACTGTCGAGCGGGTATTGGAGACTGCCGCCAGACTCGGGTACCGGCCACACCCCCTCGCCCAGGGCCTGCGCACCAACCGGACAATGTCGGTCGGCATGGTCATACCGGACATCGAGAACCCCCTCTTCGGCCCGATAGTTGCCGGAGTCGGGCAAGTCCTCGGGAGCGAGGGCTATTCGCTCCTCATCACCAACACCGATATCAGCGAGAGCCAGACCAGTGTCGCAGTGGAAGCTCTGGTCGAGCGCCGTGTTGACGGAATGATCCTGGCTACTGCGTCACGCTCTGACGACGTCATCAGGGACCTCGTCGAGCGAGGTGTCCACGTGGTCCTGGTCAACCGTTCGACCGAAGGGATGCTCGTGCCCGCCATCCTCGGAGATGACCTCACGGGGATCGGTCTCGCAGTTGACCACCTCGCCCAGCTCGGGCACCGTCGTATCGGTCACGTGGCCGGGCCGCAACATCTTTCGACCGGTCTCGGCCGGCATCAGGCCTTCCTCACCCGTATGCAGTCCCTGAATCTCGAGGTGGACTCGTCTGCGGTCGAGGAGTCCACGTGGTATCAGGTGGACCCCGGGTACAAGGCGGCGCGGACCCTCCTGGAGCGTCGTCCCGACCTCACCGCGATCGTGGCAGCCAACGATCTGATCGCCCTCGGGTGCTATCAGGCGGTCCGTGCCCTGGGATTGGAGGTGGGTGCCGACGTGTCGATCACCGGGTACAACGACATCCCACTTCTCGACCTGATGCAGCCTCCGATGACCTCGGTGCGAGTGCCCTACCGCCAGATGGGGGTGGAGGCGGCGAACACGCTGTTGCCGATGATGGCTTCCGGAGCGCCTGCTGCCCGGCCGATCTCGATCCGCCTCACCCCGGTGTTGTCGGTCAGAGAGTCGACGGCACCACCGCGCCGTTAGTTGGCGTCATCGAGGAGGCCCTCGATGGTTGGCGTGTCAGGACAGCCCGTCCGAGACCTCTCGATTCTCCGACTCCAACTCGCGACCTGAGGCGCGGGCTGCCTTGGTGAGTAACGCGGCGAAGTCCTGGTCGCCGTAGCCGAGTCCGATCCCTTCCACGATTATCGAGTGGACCAGGGCAGCGGTTGGCACCGGCACATCCAGGGCGGTGGCGGTCGTCAGGCCCAGTTCGAAGTCCTTGCGGAGAAGGTGCCACGTGAACGTCGGTGAGTAGTCGAGGTTGACGTAGGCGGGAGTCTTGTACTTGGTGAATGTCGAGCCGACCACCGAGTCGTTGAGGAATTCGAAGAGGTCGCCCCGTGACACACCCGACGCCTCGGCCAGCACGGAGATCTCTGCCATCGTCTGGGCAACGATTCCGAGCATCAGGTTGTGACAGATCTTCACCAGACGCGCCTCGTCTTCGCCTCCCACGTAGGTCACCTTGCGACCGAACACATCGAGGTAGGGACGAGCCTTGGTGAAGGCGGTCTCCGGGCCGGATGCGACCACCGTGAGCTTCCCCGCCTTGACCACCTTCGGGTTCCCGCTGACCGGGGCGGCGAGCACTTCCGTGCCGACCTCGGCAGCCCGAGCCCGAAGTGTCTTGGATGCCCCGAGATCGATGGTGGTCGAATCGACGATGACGGTCGGCCTTGCGTCGGGGCGAGAGAGGACACCCTCATCACCGATGGTGACCTCGAGGACGTCTTCGGGGCCCCCGACCATGGTGAAGATGACGTCCAGGTCGGCGAGATCTGCGGGTCTGTCCACCACCTTTGCCCCGCGCTCGGCGAGAGCTTCTGCCTTGGCCCTGGTCCGGTTGAATACCCACACCTCGGTGCCGGTGTCGAGGAGCCGTCTCACCAGGGCCGAGCCCATCCTCCCCGTCCCGATCCAACCGACTGGTTCGCCATTCATCTTCTGTGGGCCTTCCCCTTCTGCAATCGTTTGTATTCAACCGGTCGCCATCGGGTGCGTCAACCGGGAAAAATCCGTGATACCACCTGCGAACCCTGGGTTCCCAACTTCGCTCAGCGGAGCCACGAACCCTGGGTTCCCGACTTCGCTCAGCGGGGCCATGAACCCTGGGTTTCGAGAAGCAACCTCATTCTGTGCTCCGCCAACTCGGGGCGGGAGAGGAGCCCGGCCTCGTCGGCGAGGATCAGGAGCCGGGCCAGATGGGGCAGAGATCGGGCGCTCTCGGCGCCTCCCACCATCCGAAAGTGATCCTGGAAGCCGTTGAGGTAGGCGAGGAAGGTGACCCCGGTCTTGTAGTGGAAGGTGGGGGTGGAGAACAGGTGTCGCGACATCGGGAGCGTCGGCTCGAGTAGCGAGCGGTACGTATCAACATCACCAGCGTCGAGGGCCTGGAATGCCGCAGCGGCCACCGGGGCGATCGGGTCGAAGATGCCGAGCAAGGCGTCGGAATGGCCGTCGCTGTCTCCCAGGATGAGCTCGACGAAGTTGAGGTCGTCGCCGGTGAGCATCATGGTCCCCTCCGGCATCCGGCGACGGATATCGACCTCCTGGTCGGCATCGAGCAGGGAGAACTTCAGCCCTGACACCTTTCCCGGATGACTCTGGATCAGCTCTACGACCGTGTCCGCCGCCTGGCGGGGGTCGGGTGATCCCCAATACCCGGCGAGAGCCGGGTCGAATGCCTCACCGAGCCAGTGGATCATCACCGGTGTCGAGGAGGCGGAGATGACCTCGTCATAAACGGTGATGAACTCCTGCGGTGACGAGGCGACCCCAGCGAGGTGACGGGAGCACATCAGGATGGCGGTCCCGCCTTGCTCCTCGATGAATGAGACCTGCTCCCGATACGCATCGGTGATATCGGCCAGCCCGGGCTTGCTCTCCGGTGGGATTTGGTCGGTCATCGCGCCATAGACAGCGGCCCCATCGAGCAGCCTCGCCTCGGCGGCTGTGCGACGAATCAGCTCGCATGCGGTCACCCATCCGACCCCGGAGCCTCGCTGTGCGGTGTCCATCGCCTCGGCGACCCCGAATCCGAGGCTCCACAAATGACGACGAAATGCGAGAGTGGTCTCCCAGTCGATCGATGGCAATCCCCCGGGAGCCTGATCCCGAGTCGGGTCGGCGACGACATGGGCTGCGGCGTATGCGGTGCGAGAAGCGAACCGCCCGGGAGCCGGCTCCACAGGGATCCGTCGGGACGGGCTCCAGGCGACGTCGCCCCCTCCGGCGGTGGGAAGCCTCAGCATCGGTTCGACGGCAAAGCGAGCTCAATCCTCGTCGGGGAAGCGGACATGGGGGATGACATGCTCTACCCAGCTCTGGAGTTGGGCCTGATCCGGGGTCAGGGTGTGGATCATGAACTGCTGGACGCCGGCGTCGGCGCGGGCTTGTAGTGATTCGACGATCTCGTCGGGCGTCCCAAAGAGATAGACCTGCTCCAGGTATCCGGGCCCTCGCTCGGCGCTCATGACCCTGAGAAAGGCATCGTGCTGTTCGCGACGCGCCTGCTGCGGGTCCTCTGTGGCCACGAAATGCATGAAGTTCTCATGGGCGACGGTGAGTGTTCCCGGATCACGCCCGTTCTCCATCAGGAATGACTGCAACTCCTCCCAGTCTCTGCGAATGTCCTCGGGCGGGCAGGTGGGGCGGGGAATCCATCCCTCCGAGCGGAGGATTCGACGCTTCACGGCCTCGGCGAATCGAGGAGCCTCGGGCGAGGCGGGGTCGGCGAGCTGTGAGCCGCCCCCGATCCAAACCTCGGGGCGTCCCATGGTCCTCGGCTCGATCTCGACATCTTCGATCGAGTAGAACTTCCCCCGGTAGGAGAGCCGACGCCCTTCGAGGAGCGGGACGACGATGTCGAGGATCTCGTCGGTCCGGGGACCGCGTTCGGATTTGTCGACCCCGGTCGCCGCGTACTCCGGCGGGTACCACCCGATACCCGCTCCCAAGATGAAACGCCCCTCGGAGAGGTAGTGGAGCGTGGCGACCTGTTTGGCCAGAGAGACCGGCTCGCGGATCGGGAGCACGATCACCGACGTCCCCAACTTGATGCGATCGGTGACCCCGGCAACCAGGGAGAGGGTGGTGAGCGGCTCCAGGAATGACACCGAATAGAGGCGTCGTGCCGTCAAGAGATGATCGGTGATGAACAAGGAGCCGAATCCGAGGCTCTCGCACTCTCTCGCGAAATCGATGATCCCCCGTGCGCGATCAGGGCCGTCGTCGTCCCAGATGAAGGAGGGGAGGAACACGCCAAACCGGCCGACATTCGACAACGCGAACACCTCCATTCTGGGCTACAAACGATTGACGAGGAAGATAACGTTGGCCGGAGAAGGTCGTCAATGGAACGGCTGACGACCGGAAGTGGAAAAAACTACAATCGTTTGCTCCCCGCCAGCTGCGGGGATCCCGGCAACACGAGGAGGAGCAGGATGAAGTCGTGGAAGAGCTTGGCCACGGTCCTCACCGTCCTGGCGCTGCTGGTGGCAGCGTGCAGCGACGATGGGGGAGACGCCACAACCACGTCCGGCGGCACCGACACCACGGTTTCGGGGACTGACACCACCCAAGGGGGACCCACGGATACGACCGCGGCCCCGAGCGGGGAGCCGATCGTCGCCGCGACCTCCCTGCCTCTGACAGGCGATTTCTCCATCCCGGCGACCAAGCACCTCGACGGGTACCAAGTCTGTGTTGATCTGATCAATGAGCGTGGGGGAGTGCTCGGCCGGCCGCTGGAGTTGGACTTCGAGGACAACCAGTCCGATCAGGAGATCGCAGTCACCCAATATGAGCGGATGGTGGCCGAGGCCGACATTTTGTTCGGGACCTTCTCCAGCCTCCTCACCGGCCCGACATCGGCGATCGCCGAGCAGAACGGCATGGTGTACCCGGTTCCATCGGGCGGCGCACAGCGGATCTGGGAGCGCGGCTTCCAGAACCTCTTCTACTTCCAGGCGCAGCCGGCTGAAGGTGTTGGCTCGGCCCCGGTCAACGCGTTGCTCTACTACCGGGACCAAGGGCTCATCACCGAAGAGGACTTCCCTGCGACCGCCGCGGTGGTCTATGCCGATGACCCGTTCGCAGCCGCAGGCCGCAACGGCCTCGCCGGTGGCACGGTGAACGATCCGGCCACAGGTGAGGTCTTGGCCGACCTGGCTCCCGGTTACCTGGCCGATGCAGGCATCGAGATCGTGTTCGACGAGCAGTGGCCCGTCGGCTTCACGGACTGGACCACGTTCGCCAACTCGATTGCGTCGAGCGGTGCCGAGTCGGTCTGGGCGGCGACAGCCTCGGTAGACGAAGCGATCTCACTGATCCAGGGTCTGCAGCAGGTGGGCCATCAGCCTTCGTTCGTCTGGATGTCCCAGGGCGCACAGGTCGAGTTCCTCGACGAGCTCGGAGATGCTGCCAACAACATCACAATGCACACGGTCTGGCACTCGTCAGCCGAGTTCGTCGGGCTGTTGGCCGGCGAGGAGTACACCAACCAGGACTTCCAGGCCGACTTCGAGGCTGCCTACGACAGGGCCCCGGACGAGGACGAGGCGATCCCGTTCGCCGTCTGTCAGGGCATGGAGCAGGCGATGCTCGGAGTGGGCTCGACCGACAACGCGGCTATCGCCCAGTGGCTCCGTGACCGGACCGAAGCCGACCCGGTGCGGACCGTCCTCGGTGACTTCTATTGGGACGAGCGCGGACTACCCATTGGTCGCGACTACATCCTGAACCAATGGCAGGACGGAACCCTCGAGTTCGTCTACCCGGTCGGTGAGGGGCTCGACACAGTCGACCTCCAGTTCCCCAAGTCCGATTGGTAGTCGAAGAGATGACGAAGGGGCCGGCGAGACTCGCCGGCCCCTTTACCCTGCACTTGTTAGGAGAGACTCGTAGCTGACCTGTTGGAAGTCCGCGATATCAGCAAGGCCTACGGAGGCGTTCAGGCCGTAAAGCAGTGCTCATTCTCGGTATCCGCGGGATCGATCACCGGTCTCATCGGCCCCAACGGCGCGGGCAAGACAACGGCGTTCGACATCATCAGCGGCATCGTCACCCCGGATGAGGGGATCGTCGAGCTCGACGGTGTGGACGTCACCGCCTGGATGCCACATCGGATCACCCGGCGCGGAGTCAGCCGCACCTTTCAGATCACCCGGACCCTGGGCGATCTCACTGTGCTCGAGAACATGGTGGTGGGCTCACCGACCGGTGGCTGGCGCAGCCTGCTCGGGTCCCGCATCCTGAAACGCGAGGAGGACCGGGCCATGGATCTCCTGCGTTTCGTCGGGATCGACCAGCTCGCCTCGGTGCCGGCGCTATCCCTTTCCTACGGGCAGAAGAAACTGCTCGAGTTTGCCTCAGTCCTCATGCCCGAGCCCAAGTTGATCATGCTCGATGAGCCGGCAGGGGGTGTGAACCCGACACTCATGGGGCGGATCATGGACCACATCCGGGAGCTCAATGCCACCGGCATGACCTTCCTGATAGTCGAGCACAACATGGATGTGGTGATGTCGCTGTGCGGCACGATCGTCGTCATGGCCCATGGTGAGGTCCTCACCGAGGGGACTCCCGATGAGATCCGCGGTGACGACATCGTCCTCGATGCCTACCTGGGAAGGGTGTAGGCGATGGCCCTGCTCGAGATCGAAGACGTGGTCGCCGGATACGGGGCAGGCCCCGACATCCTGAACGGGATCACCGTCGGCATCGAACCAGGGACCTCGTACTGCATCGTCGGCCCCAACGGCGCGGGAAAGTCGACACTGCTCAAGACCATCGCCGGGTTCCTCGAGCCCAGGGGCGGTGAGGTCAGGCTCGACGGGCAGAAGATGAACGGGTCTCGGCCCGACCAGATGCTGGCTTCCGGGGTCTGTTACGTGCCACAGGACGCCAGTCTCTTCCCGACGATGACGGTCAAGGAAAACCTGGCGATGGGTGGCTATCTCATCAGCGACCGCTCGTTGCTCCGCGACCGGATGGAGATGGTCTACGAGACCTTCCCCTTGCTCGCCGAGCGCAAGAGCCAGAACGCCGGGACACTTTCCGGTGGCGAGCAGCAAATGGTCACGTTGGGGCGAGCGCTGATGGTCGAGCCCAAGGTCGTGATGATCGATGAGCCCAGTCTCGGGTTGGCGCCGATGATCGCCGACCAGATATTCGAGAAGATCCGCGGATTCGGCGATCTCGGGATCACGGTGGTGCTGGTCGAGCAGAACGCGGTGAAGGGATTGGAGACCGTCGACTGGGGTTTCGTCCTCGACCTGGGATTGCTGGAGTTCGAAGGCCCCGCCGACGGCATCCTGGCCGACCCCAGGATCCGGGAGCTTTACCTGGGCAAGCAACTGGCGCCGCGGGAGCTGTGATCTGATGGACTGGTTGCAGATACTGGTGTTGGGCCTGTTGCTGGGCGGTGTCTACGCCACCATGGCATCGGGCCTCACCCTGCTGTTCGGGGTGATGCGCGTGGTCAACCTGGCGCACGCCGCCTTCATCCTGATCGCCGCCTATGTCACCTACGTGCTCTTCGAGACCATGACCATGGACCCGATTCTGTCCCTGGTCATCACCATGCCGCTGATGTTCGGCCTTGGGGTGGGGATTTACCTGCTCCTTTTCCCCCGGCTCGAAGACAGTCCTCGATACGTCGAGATGACGGTCTTGCTCACCTTCGGTCTCGCTCTCATCGTGGAGGGGCTGCTCACCTTCATATTCACCGGAACCTTTCGCACCGTCAGGCCGGACTACGCCTCGACGTCGATCCTGGTCGGCGACATCTTCATACCGACGAGCCAGCTCTACGCCTCATTGGTCAGTTTCACCCTGCTGATCGGCCTGTGGCTCGTCCTCCGTTTCACCAAGACCGGCACTGCCATCCGGGCGACGATGCAGAACCGGGCCGCAGCCCAGATCGTCGGTGTCAATGTGCGTCGGGTGTCGGCCCTGGCATTCGGGATCGGAATGGCCCTCGCCGGCGGCGCCGGGTCATTGCTCAGCTTCATGTTCCCGTTCTTCCCCGCGAAGCATTGGCAATGGATCGCCCTCTTGCTTGCTCTCATCGTCCTCGGGGGCATGGGGAGCATCAAGGGCGCGGTGGTCGGCGCCCTGCTCCTCGCGGTGGGCAGCGCAATCGTGACCGACACCTTCGGACCCACGTGGTCGCCGATCACGTTCTACCTGACCCTGTTCCTCATCCTGTTGGTCCGTCCGCAGGGTCTCTTTGGCGCGAAGTTGAGGTTGTAGGCCATGGCAATCGTCGAACAGCATGAAGGGGTCGTCGAGGGGGCGCCGGACCGCAAGCCCGGAGCGAGATCCCGACGGGTGACCCTGATCCTCGCCCTCGGATTCATCCTCCTTTTCCCCCTGATCGCCCTCCCGATCTTCGACTCGTACGCCTACGTGCTGCAGGTCGGGATGCTGATGTTGATGTGGATCGCGATGTCGTCGAGTTGGAACATCATCGGCGGTTTTGCCGGGTACATCTCGTTGGGCCACGGTGTCTTCTTCGCGATCGGTGGTTACTCCGCCGGGCTGGCCCTGGCCCATTGGGATATCTCACCGTTCCTCTTCCTCCCCATCGCCGGTCTCGCCGCGGTGGCGGTGGGCTTCCTTGCCGGGCTCATCACGCTGAGGACCAGGGGACCGGCGTTCATCGTGGCCACGATCGCCATGCTCTTCCTCTTCCTGCTCTGGTTCGACAACTGGGAGTTCATCGGTGGGTCGAGCGGTCTCGACCTGCCATTGATCCAGATCCCGGTGGCGTGGCTGAAGGTGCCCTTCTATTACGCCATGGCGCTCTCGGCCATCGGAGCGGTCTATCTCGCATACCGGGTGGCCCATTCCAAGTTCGGACTGGGCCTCCGCGCCATCAGCCAGGACGAGACCAAGGCCGAGGTCGCCGGGATCAACACCAGGTGGTACAAGGTTTGGGCCTTCGCCCTAAGCGCCTTCTTCATCGGGACTTCAGGCGCGATCTATGGCTACTCGCTCACGCACCTCCGCCCGCTGACGTTCTTCGCGATCGCGGTCGCCGCCCGAATGGTCCTGATGTCGATCATCGGAGGGAGGGGCACCGTGGCCGGTCCGGTCGTCGGCGCCATCCTCATCATCGGTGTCAACGAGTTTGCGGTGCGCCAGTTCGGTCAGACCGAGCTCAACATCGTCTTCACAGGAGCGATCCTCGTGGTGGCCCTCATCTTCTTCCCCCTGGGAATAGTGGGAAGCCTGCGCAAGTCGGGCCGGCTTCCGGCGTTCCTCGACTGGGATTAGCGGCGTGGGGAGAGGAGAGCAGTTCGAAATAGTCGTGGCCGGGGCCGGGCACAACAGCCTGGTGGCGGCGGCGTACCTTTCGAAGGCGGGTCTCCGCTGCCTCGTTCTCGAGGCCCGCCCGGTGATCGGCGGCAACACTGCGACCGAGGAGCTCACCCTCCCCGGTTTTCATCACGACACCTGCTCCACCGCCCACAACATCATCCAGGCGAGCCCGACTCTCCGCTACGACGAGCTGAACCTCGGGGAATACGGCCTGGAGTACATCCAGCCCGATCCCGTGGTCCATCTCCCATTCCCCGATGGGACTTCGCTGACCATGTGGCACGACATCGATCGGACCGTCGCCGGGCTCGATCGCCTCTCCAGGCGGGACGGAGCCTCCTACCGGCGGATGATGGAGGACTACGACCGGGTGAAAGGTGTGTTCGCTGCGTCGCGGTACACACCGTTCGGCCTCGGCCCCACGCTGGCGGAGAGGATGGCCGTGCATCCCGAAGGCTCCGTCTGGGCGAAACGGATCGCGGCGAGCGCCTGGGACAACATCTCGCATGAGTTCGAGCACCCTCACATCAGGGCCTTCATGTTGTGGCTGGCCTTCATGACCGTGCAGCCGCCACAGCGCCCGGGCACCGGGTCGTTGGCCTACTCCCTGGCCTTCGGGCGCCAGAGCCAGTCGTGGATCATCCCCAAGGGCGGTTCGGCGGCCTTGCCGATCGCGCTGACCCGTGTCATCGAGGCCAACGGCGGCTCGGTCCTCGCCGGACGGAGGGTGGTGAGCCTGATCCTGGACAAGAACCGCTGCGTCGGTGTCGTCGACGAGACCGGGGAGGAGCATCGGGCCTCGAAGGCGGTGCTGTCCACCATCCACATCAAGCATCTGGTGGAGATGGCGCCGGCGGAGATGTGGGGCCCGGATTTCACCACGGGTGTGGAGGAGTGGAGGGCGGGGATCTCGTTGAGCCCCGCCCACTACGCGACTACCGAGCCGCCCGAGTTCGACACTCCCGACGGGCCGATCCGCCCCATCGCCGCCGGGGTCCCGCACTCGGTGGAGCGGATGCTCCGCATCGAATACGACTTCCTCACCGGCTCCCTGGCGCTGGACGACCCCCCTCTGCTGGTCCTCTGCCCCACGGTTGCCGACCCGGGTCGGGCCCCGGAAGGGCATCACACCTTGAAGGTGATCGGGTTCCATCCCTATGAGCTAGCCGGGGGCGCCGAGAGATGGGACGCGGTCAGGGACGAGGTGGCCTCGGCTCATCTCGAGCATCTCCGCCGATATGCCCCCAACCTCACCGATGACACACTGCTGGCGACCACGGTGAAGAGCCCACTCGACCTGGAGAGGATGAACGCCCACAACTGGCACGGGTCGTGTCACGGTGGGGATCAGGATCAGGCGCAGATGGGCGGGTTCCGGCCGGTCTACGGTTGGGCGCAGCATCGGATGCCCATTGCCGGGCTCTACCAGACCGGAGCGACAACCCATCCCGGCCCCTCGGTCTCGGCGGGGCCGGGGCGCAACGCCGCCTGGATCATGCTCGACGACCTGGGCATCGACCGGGGCAAGGTCTTCGCCGACGTTGCGGCGGGCCACTAGGAGGACTCAATGTCCCGATTCGGCATCAAGACACCCAACCACCAGACCACCTGGGCGAACATGCTCGAGATCTGGAAGGAAGCCGACCAGACCGACATCTTCGAGTCGGCGTGGAATTGGGACCATCTCTATCCCCTCCGCAGCGACCCCCACGGGTCTTCGCTCGATGGCTGGGTGACCCTCTCGGCTCTGGCCAGGGAGACCAGCCGGATCAGGATCGGCTCCATGGTGAATGGGATGCATTTCCGCCACCCTTCGATCACGGCGAAGATGGCGGCCACTCTCGACCACATCTCCGGCGGCCGCTCCTATCTCGGCCTGGGGGCGGGTTGGTACGAGGAGGAAGCGGAGGCCCATGGCATCGGGCTCGGCTCCATGAAGGAGCGCTTCGACCGTTTCGACGAAGGCCTCGAGGTGATCGTCAGCCTGCTCAGCAACGAGGAGACCAACTTCTCCGGTGAGTTCTACGAGCTGAAGGGGGCCCTGAGCGAGCCGAAAGCCACGCAACAGCCTCACCCGCCCATCGTCATCGGTGGGACCGGGCGAACCAGGACTCTGCGTGCGGTCGCCCGATGGGCGCAGATGTGGGATGCGCTCATCGTGGAGCCGGCGCAATGGCTCGAGCTGCGCGAGGTACTCGAGGCTCACTGTCAGGATCTGGGGAGAGATCCGGGAGAGATCGACTTCTCGACGCACGTGCGCTACTCCAAGGGGGACGACGTTTCCAAGGTTGCCGACGAGGCGGCGAAACGCTTCGAGGTCGGGGTCGACGTGGTGATCTTCACCATGGGCAGCCCCAACGACGTCTCGATGATCGCTCCGCTGGCCGGGGCGCTGGCCGCCCTCGCCTGAGCTCGGAGCCGCGACTCACCCACGAACCGTCATTGTCGGGGATCCGGTTTAGGTTTCGCTCATGCGGAGCCGCCCGATCCTGCTCGCGCTGATCGTCACCGCGTGCACGACGACACCGGCGGACACGACCACGAGCCTGGCACCGTCCCCGACGACCTCGACCGCGACAGCCACCACGCCCACAACCGCGCCACCGGCTACCACGCCGGCGCCGACGACCACCACCAGCGTGGACCCGGCCAATCTCACCATCGAGTCGTTCCCGGTTCCGGGCGGCTCGCATCCTCACGACGTCGCTCCTGCGGTTGACGGCGGGGTCTGGTACACGGCGCAGAACACCGGCGAGCTGGGATGGCTCGACCCTTCGAGCGGGGAGACCCGTCACATCCCCCTCGGCGCCGGATCGCAGCCCCACGGGGTGATCGTCGATGACCGGGGCACACCGTGGATCACCGACGGGGGGCTGAACGCGATCGTGTCGGTCGACCCTGCAAGCGACGAGGTGACCGTGTATCCGTTGCCCGA
>JBIOVB010000116.1:0-26289 GCA_044867525.1 Acidimicrobiia bacterium
CCGGGGGACAATACGGAGATGAACGTGGAGTTGATCGCTCCCATCGCCATGGACGAAGGTCTCCGTTTCGCGATCCGTGAAGGTGGCCGCACCGTCGGCGCCGGCCGAGTAATCAAGATCCTCAAGTGAATATCGATGGCTGATAACACACAGAAGATTCGGATCCGTCTCAAGGCTTACGACCACAACGTGGTCGACGAGTCCTCGAAGAAGATCACCGAGACCGTGCTGCGGACTCAGGCCAAGATCAAAGGCCCGATCCCGCTGCCAACGGAGATTCATCGCTATTGCGTGATCCGGGGCCCGCACGTCGACAAGGACTCGCGTGAGCATTTCGAGATGCGGATCCATAAGCGCCTCATCGACATCCTCGAGCCGACCCCGAAGACGGTCGACTCCCTGATGCGCCTCGAGCTGCCCGCAGGGGTCGAGGTGGAGATCAAGCTGTGAACCCTTTCATCCAGATCGCATACGGCCTGCTCTCGGTCGCCAATGACGAGCATTCGGGAGGCGACGAGAAATGAACGCCATCCTCGGGCAGAAGGTGGGGATGACCCAGGTCTTCGACGACCAGGCCCGCGCCATTCCGGTCACGGTCATCAAGGCCGGCCCCTGTCACGTGGTTCAGATCAAGACGGTCGCAATCGATGGTTACGACGCGGTCCAGATCGCCTATGGCGAGCTCAAGCCGGGCCGGGCCAACAAGCCAGAAGCCGGCCACTTCGCCAAGGCCGGGGTGGCCCCGGCGCGCCATCTCGCCGAGGTGAAGGTCGACGACCCAAGCAGCTACACCCTGGGTCAGGAGATCAAGATCGCCGATGTCCTCCAGCCGGGGTCGAAGGCCGATGTCGCCGGGATCTCCAAGGGCAAGGGCTTCGCGGGCGTGATGGAGCGGCACAACTTCTCCGGCCAGGGCGCAGCCCACGGCAACCACAAGAAGCACCGGGCCCCGGGCTCGATCGGTGCCTGCGCCACCCCGGCCCGTGTCTTCAAGGGGATGCGGATGGCCGGCCGTCTCGGTGGGGAGAAGGTCACAACCCTCAACCTCGAAGTCGTCGGTGTCGATGCCGAGCGCGACCTGCTTCTCCTCGGGGGCTCGGTCCCCGGGCCCAAGGGCTCGCTGCTTCTGGTCAGAGAGGCGGTGAAGGCCCGTGGCTGACGTGATGGCCCCGCTGTTCGCATCCGATGGGACCGCAAAGGGCGACATCAAGCTCGACGCCGAGATATTCGGCATCGAGCCCAATCTCGCCGTGCTCCATCAGGTGGTGACCGCCCAGCTCGCAGGCGCCCGCTCCGGCACTGCCTCCACCAAGACCCGCGGCGAGGTCCGCGGTGGTGGTCGCAAGCCATGGCGGCAAAAGGGCCTGGGACGGGCTCGCCAGGGATCGATCCGCGCTCCGCACTGGGTCGGTGGCGGCGTCGCCCATGGCCCCAAGCCCCGTGACTACTCGCAGCGCACTCCCAAGAAGATGAAGCGCCTCGCCTTGCGCAGCGCCCTCTCCGCTCGCGCCGCCGAGGAAGCGGTAAAGGTCGTGGAGGACTTCGATTGGTCGGCCCCCAAGACCAAGCAGGCGGTTGCGTTGCTTCAGGCGATCGGGGCCCCGGGCAAGGCACTGGTCGTGTTGAGTGCCCTCGACGGTGTCGCCGGGCGCTCGTTCCGAAACCTGCCCGATGTGATCCTGGCCGAGCCGGGGCACATCACGCCGTACGAGGTCCTGTGGGCGGATCAGGTCGTTTTCACCACCCATACCGTCGATTCCGTGGGCCGGGCCAGCTCTTATGAGGTCACGGACAGTGACTTCGTCAAGGAAGGGGACGGGGGTGTGCCCGATGCGTGACGCCCACGACGTGATCCTCGCCCCGATCGTCTCCGAGAAGTCCTACGACCTGATCGAGAACCTGAACACCTACACGTTCCTGGTCGACACCCGCTCCAACAAAGCGGAGATCCGGGCTGCCGTGGAGTCGATCTTCGAAGTCAAGGTGCTCCGCGTCAACACCATGAACCGCAAGGGCAAGACCAAGCGGCAGGGGTGGAAGCTGGGCAAGCGCAAAGACACCAAGCGGGCCGTGGTCACACTCGCTGCCGGCAACTCGATCGACCTGTTCGGAGTCTGAGAATGGCTGTCAAGAAGCGCAAACCGACATCACCGGGCCGCCGGTTCCAGACGGTCTCGGACTTCGCCGAGATCACAACAGACACCCCGGAGAAGTCCCTCATCGCCAAGAAGGGCAAGACCGGCGGCCGCAACACCTACGGACGGGTCACTTCGCGCCATCGCGGCGGTGGGCACAAGCAGCGTTACCGGGTCATCGACTTCCGTCGTGACAAGGACGGCATCCCGGCGCGAGTCGCGACCATCGAGTACGACCCGAACCGCAACGCACGGATTGCCCTCCTCAACTACGTCGACGGGGAGAAGCGGTACATCCTGGCCCCGCTCGGAGTCAAGGTCGACGACCGGCTGGAGTCGGGGCCCAAGGCCGAGATCAGGCCGGGCAATGCGTTGCCGTTGCGCAACATCCCGGCGGGGACCATCGTTCACGCCATCGAGATGCGTCCCGGAGGGGGGGCCAAGCTCGGCCGTTCCGCCGGCACCGCAGTTCAGCTCATGTCCAAGGAGGGCAACCTGGCCCTGCTCCGGCTCCCGTCAGGCGAGATGCGCCAGGTCCCATTGGATAGCCGGGCAACCGTGGGCCAAGTTGGGAACACCGAGGCCGAGCTGGTCAAGTTGGGCAAGGCCGGCCGCAACCGGTGGAAGGGGGTACGGCCCCAGACTCGTGGTGTTGCCATGAACCCCATCGATCATCCGCTCGGCGGTGGTGAGGGCAAGTCGTCCGGTGGACGCCACCCGGTGAGCCCGTGGGGGCAGCCCGAGGGCCGCACCCGGAGCAAGAAGAAGGCATCGAGCAAGTACATCGTGCGACGGCGCGCGAAGAAGGGTCGGAGATAGTCATGGCTCGCAGTCTCAAGAAAGGGCCATTCGTCGACGACCACCTGGCGGCGAAAGTGGACGAGCTCAACAGGTCAGGTGGGAAGCGCGTGATCAGGACCTGGTCACGGCGCTCGACCATCATCCCGGAGATGATCGGTCACACGATCGCGGTCCACGATGGCCGCAAGCACGTGCCGGTCTACATCACCGAGTCGATGGTCGGCCACAAGCTGGGCGAGTTCGCCCCAACCCGGACCTTCCGGGGTCATGCGGACAAGTCGGCGAGGAAGCGATGAAAGTCAAGGCCCAAGCCAAATACATCCGGCAGTCGCCGTACAAGGTGCGACGTGTTCTCGACCTGGTGCGAGGGTTGCCCGTGACCGAGGCCGAAGACATGCTCCGGCTGACCTCGCGCGGCGCGACCGAGCCGGTGGCCAAGGTCCTTCGCTCGGCCGTGGCCAATGCCGAGCACAATTTCGCCCTCGACTCCGATGACTTGGTCATCGCCGAAGCCTTTGCCGACGAGGGCCCGACTCTGAAGCGTTACCGCCCCCGCGCCCGCGGCCGCGCAACCCGCATCCGCAAGCGCACTAGCCACATCACGATCGTGGTGTCGGACATGAACGAGGAGGTGAACTGATGGGTCAGAAGGTCCACCCCTATTCGTTCCGTTTGGGTATTGCCGCTGACTGGAAGTCGAAATGGTTCTCCGACAAGGAGTACGTCAAGTTCGTCAATGAAGACTGGCGGATCCGCGATTACCTCAAGGGAGAGTTGACCAGGGGCGCCCTGTCCCGGATCGACATCGAGCGCACCCGAGACCGGTTGATCGTCGACATCCACACAGCCCGACCCGGCGTTGTCATCGGGCGCAAGGGCGGTGAGGCGGAGCGCCTCCGTGGCGCCCTCGAGGAGATGGCCGACCGCCCGGTCAAGTTGAACATCAACGAGGTCAAGGACCCCGATCTCGACGCCGCCCTGCTGGCGCGCGGCATCGCCGACCAGATCGAGAACAGGATCGCTTTCCGACGCGCCATGAAGCGGGCGATCGCGTCCGCGCTCAAGGCGGGGGCCGAAGGGGTCCGCGTCGAGTGCAAGGGCCGTCTCGGCGGCGCCGAGATGGGTCGCCGCGAGTGGTACCGCGAGGGCCGGGTCCCTCTGCACACGCTGCGGGCCGACATCGACTACGGGACTGCCACCGCCCACACCACGGTGGGGACCATCGGGGTCAAGGTCTGGGTCTATCGCGGGGAGGTCATCTCCAGTGGCCAGATCTCCGGAGACCGGATCGCAGCCGAGGCCGACCTGGCCACCGGTGGGCCTGCCCGGCGCACCCGGAAGAGCATCAAGTCGCGCGCCGAGGAGGCCGCCGGATCCGACGTCAAGCCGAGGCTGATCGAGGCAGGTGGCGGTAAGCGCCTGATCGAGGCCGGTGGCGGCAAGAAGGAGGGCGGCCGGCCGGTCATCGAGGCCGGCGGCGGGCGACGCCCCACAGCGGCCGAGGCCCAAGTGGAGTACCAGTCGGCACGAGAAGAGAGTGAAGTCCCCGTCGATGAAACCGTGACGGAGGTCACGGACGTCGAAGAGACGGCGACGCCCCCGCCGGACGCCGAGACGCCGGCCGGGGATGCGCCTGAAGCAGCCGAGGAGACCGCCGTCGAGGCGACGGACGAGTCCGAGGCGCCTGAGAGCTCGGAGGAGGAATGAACACTCTGCGCTACGAGGGCCGAGCGATGCGAGGCCCACGATGTTGATGCCCAAGAGAACGAAGCACCGCAAGGTCCACCGAGGCCGTCGCTCCGGCGTCGCCAAGGGCGGAACCAAGGTGAACTTCGGCGAGTACGGACTGCAGGCCCTCGAAGCGGGGTGGATAACTGCCCGCCAGATCGAGTCTGCCCGTGTCGCCATCACCAGAGCGGTCCGCCGTGGTGGGAAGGTGTGGATCACCATCTTCCCCGACAAGCCGGTGACACAGAAGCCAGCCGAGACTCGCATGGGCTCGGGCAAGGGCAACCCCGAGTTCTGGGTCTCAGTGGTCAAGCCGGGCCGTGTGATGTTCGAGCTCGCCGGTGTCCCCGAGGACCTGGCCCGCGAAGCCATGAGAAAAGCCGGCAACAAGTTGCCGATCAGGACCCGCTTCGTCTCCCGGGAGGAACTGTGAGCCCTGCGGAAATTCGTGAGATGACTGATGCTGAGCTCATGGGGGCCCTGGGGGAGGCCAAGTCGGAGCGGTTCAACCTGCGCTTCCAACTCGCCACCAACCAGTTGGACAACAACGCCCGGCTCCGTGACGTGAAGAAGGACATTGCCCGCATCCTCACCGTGATGCGGGAGCGAGAGGCCCAGGTGTCGGCAACGACCGCGGCCGAGGAGCGTGGCTGATGGCCGAAGACAAGAACAGAGGGCGCCGCAAGGTGCGTGTCGGTGTCGTGATCTCGGATGCGAGGGACAAGACGGTGACTGTCGAGGTGCCCACCCAGCGGAGCCACCCGCGTTACGACAAGGTCGTGCGTCACAGCGCCAAATTCCATGCCCATGACGAGGCCAACGACGCCAAGCTCGGGGACACGGTCCGGATCATGGAGACCCGCCCGTTGTCGAAGCAGAAGAGGTGGAGGGTCGTCGAGATCGTGGAGCGAGCCCGATGATCCAGCAGGAATCTCGTCTCAAGGTGGCGGACAACACCGGTGCCCGCGAGCTGCTCTGCATAAGGGTGCTTGGTGGCTCGTCGCGCCGCTACGCCGGGATCGGCGACGTGATCGTGGGCACGGTCAAGGACGCCAACCCTGGCGGATCGGTGAAGAAGGGCGAAGTGGTGAAAGCGGTAGTAGTGCGCACAAGGAAGGAGTCGAGGCGGCCGGATGGGACCTACATCCGCTTCGACGACAACGCCTGTGTGATCATCGACAACAACTCCCAGCCCCGTGGGACCCGCATCTTCGGCCCGGTGGCTCGGGAGCTTCGCGACCGCAAGTTCATGCGGATCGTCTCATTGGCACCAGAGGTTTTGTGATGAAACTCAAGCAAGGCGACAAGGTGATGGTGATCTCCGGCAAGGATGCCGGCAAGGAGTCGCGCATCAGCCGGGTGCTTCCCAAGCAGGACAAGGTCCTGGTGGAAGGGGTGAACACGGCAAAGCGGCACACCAAGCCCCGCGGCCAGACCCTGCAGGGGGGGATCATCGACAAGGACATGCCCATCGCCGTGTCTAACGTGATGATCGTCTGCGAGAAGTGCGGCCCTACCCGCATCGGCCACCGTTTCGACGACAAGGGCCAGAAACACCGCACATGCGTGAAATGCGGGGGTGACCTGTGACCGCCCCCCGGCTCAAGGTCCGCTACTCGGAGGAGATCGCCGCCCGGCTCCAGGAACAACTCGGCCTGGAGAACGTGATGGAGATCCCCCGCCTCGACAAGATCGTGGTCAACATGGGTGTTGGGGAGGCGGTCCAGGACAAGAAGGCCGTCGACTCCGCCATGGACGAGTTGAGTCTGATCACCGGGCAGAAGGCCAAGCTCAACCGGTCCCGGAAGTCGATCGCCGGGTTCAAGGTGCGCGAGGGGATGCCCGTCGGCGCCTCGGTGACACTGCGCGGGGCCCGGATGTGGGAGTTCTTCGACCGCCTGCTCGCGGTGGCCATTCCCCGGATCCGTGACTTCCGAGGGTTGAACCCCAAGTCCTTCGACGGCCGGGGCAACTACAGCTTCGGCGTCACCGAGCAGCTCATATTCCCCGAGATCGACTTCGACCAGGTGTCGGCGACCCGGGGCATGGACATCACCATTTGCACCACAGCAGAGAACGACGAGCACGCCAGGGCGTTGCTCGAGGCCTACGGATTCCCGTTCCGCAGGATCGCGGCCGAGGCTTGAAGGAGAGATTGAATGGCTAAGAAATCACTGGTCGCCAAGGCAGCCCGAGAGCCCAAGTTCAAGGTGCGGGGCTACAACCGGTGCCAGCGCTGTGGAAGATCTCGGGCATACCTGCGCGATTTCGGCATGTGCCGCATCTGTGTTCGTGAGCTGGCCTCGTCCGGCGAGCTGCCCGGTGTGAGAAAGGCTTCCTGGTAATGGTGAACGATCCAATCGCAGACATGCTGACTCGTATCCGCAATGCAGTTGCGGTCGGGCACGAGCGCGTCTCCATGCCCGCCTCGAAGATGAAAGTCGGCATCGCCCGGATCCTCGTGGACGAGGGATTCATCGACCGCTTCGACGTCAAGGAGAACGGGAGCATGAACGAGCTGGAATTGGTGCTCCGCTACGGGAACCGCCGCCAGCCGGCCATCGGCGGGATCAAGCGCATCTCCAAGCCCGGTCACCGAATCTACCGCGGTGCGGGCGAGCTCCCCCGGGTTCAGGGGGGCCTCGGCGTGGCTGTCGTCTCCACCAGCCAGGGCCTGCTCCCCGATCGGGAAGCGCGGCGCCGGCGCCTCGGCGGCGAGATCGTGTGTGAGGTTTGGTGAGATGAGCCGCGTAGGAAAGATGCCGGTGACCGTGCCCTCCGGCGTTGACATCCAAGTCGCCGGATCACATGTGATCGTGAAGGGAAGCAAGGGCGAGTTGTCGCGTGAGTTCCCCGAGCGGGTGAGCTTCACCATCGACGACGGAGTGGTGAGCGTCGTCCGCGAGGACGACACCCGGGAGTCGAAGGCTCTGCACGGGCTGAGCCGCGCCCTTCTCGCCAACATGGTGCATGGAGTCTCCGAGGGATTCAGCAAGGTCCTCGAGATCCAGGGTGTCGGATACCGTGCCTCCCTGAAGGGCCAGGATGTCGAGCTGCTGGTCGGCTTCAGCCACCCCGTAGATGTCCCCGCCCCGGCCGGGATCACCTTCGACGTGCCCGAGCCGACTCGGATCGTCGTTTCCGGGATCGACAAGGAGCAGGTGGGCCAGGTGGCCGCCAACATCCGGAAGATCCGGCCTCCCGAGCCCTACAAGGGCAAGGGAATCCGATATGCCGGTGAGTACGTGCGCCGCAAGGCCGGGAAGGCAGGGAAGTGATGAGCGGTTCCCGACAGGACGCTCGGGTCCGGCGTCACACCAGGGTTCGGAAGCGTATCCACGGCACGGGAGATCGCCCCCGTCTCGCGGTGTTCCGCAGCAATCGATACATCTATGCGCAGGTCATCGACGACACCCAGGGCCGCACCCTGGCCTCGGCGTCGTCCCAGGAGGCGGATCTCCGCTCCTCTACGCTGAACATCTCGACCGCAGCCAAGGTGGGCGAGCTGCTCGCCGATCGGGCCAAGGACGCCGGCGTCAGCACCGTCGTCTTCGATCGAGGCGGTTACAAGTTCCACGGCAAGGTCAAGGCTCTCGCTGACGCTGCTCGCGAAGCCGGATTGGATTTCTGAAATGGCACAAGAGCAAAACCAGTACGACGAGCGGGTCATCCAGATCAACCGGGTCGCCAAGGTGGTCAAGGGTGGCCGCCGCTTCAGCTTCACCGCGCTGGTCGTGGTCGGCGACGGCAATGGCAAGGTCGGGATCGGGTACGGGAAGGCTAAAGAGGTTCCGGCCGCGATCCAGAAGGGCATGGAAGGCGCAAGGCGCGCCATGGTGACCATCCCGATGGCCGGTCAGACGGTGGTCCATCAGAACACCGGCGAGCACGGCGCCTCCAGGGTCCTCATCAAGCCCGCCGCCCCCGGCACCGGAGTCATCGCCGGAGGAGCCGTGCGTCAGATCTTGGAAGCGGCCGGTATCCGCGACGCCCTGGCCAAGTCCCTGGGCTCTCCCACCCACCTCAACGTGGCGAAGGCCGCGATGAATGCCCTCACCGGGCAGCGGCGCCCCGACGAAGTGGCCCGCCTCCGCGGCAAGCAGGCCGAGGACATCGTTCCCCCGGGGCTACTCGCTGCCTATCGGTCCACCGAGGCGCTGCGCGCCCACAACAAAGGCTGAGTCATGGCGGACAAGAAGTTGAAGGTGACACTCAAGAGATCGGTGATCGGCGAGAAGCCGAAGACCAGGGCGACCGTCGAGTCGCTTGGCCTCCGCAAGCTCCACCAGACCAGGGAACACACCGACACCCCAACGTTGCGCGGGATGCTGCACAAGGTGCGCCATCTCGTGGAAGTGGAGGAAAGCTGAACATGGCTGATGAGAAGAACCCTTCCCCCTCCGCCGGGGACTCCCCCCAACCGGGGGAGAAACAACAACTGAAGCTCCATCACCTGAAGCCGGCCCCCGGCTCCAAGAAGGAGCGGATTCGCGTCGGCCGTGGCGAGGGTGGTCGAAGGGGAAAGACCGCAGGTCGCGGGACCAAGGGCCTCAAGGCCCGCAACACGCTTCGTCCCGGCTTCGAGGGCGGGCAGACCCCGTTGGCGATGCGGCTTCCCAAGCTTCCCGGGTTCAAGAACCCGAACAAGGAAGAGTTCGCAATCGTCAATTTGGCGGCACTGGACGCCTTCGACCCCGGAAGCGAGGTCACACCCGAGACGCTGCGCGAGCGTGGCCTTATCCGGCACAAGGGCAGGGTCAAGGTGCTGGCCCAGGGCGACCTGGGCAAGGCCCTGACCGTGAGGGCGCATGCCTTCAGTGGCAAGGCCAGGGAGAAGATCGAGGCTGCCGGCGGCTCGGTCGAAGTCCTCTAAGCCGAGGGAACTGGCCGCCTAGGAACAAATTCAGGACAGAATCCAGGACTAATGCTCTCGATATACCGCAACATGTTCAAGGTCCCGGACCTCCGGGCCAAGATCTTCTTCACGCTGGCGATGTTCGGTGTCTACCGCCTCGGGGCGACCATCCCGGTGCCCGGCATCGACCTCGACGCCGTGGAGCTCTTCCAGTCGCAACAGCAGGCTGGTGGGATCTACGGGCTCCTCAACCTGTTTTCCGGCGGTGCCCTCGAGTCGTTCTCCGTTTTCGCCCTCGGGATCATTCCCTATATCACCGCCTCGATCATCCTCCAGCTTCTGACCGTAGTAATCCCCAAGCTCCAGGCCCTCCAGGAGGAGGGAGAGTCGGGGCGCAAGGTGATCACCCAATGGACCCGCTACCTGACGGTGATCCTGGCCCTGATCCAGTCCACCAGCTTCACCTATCTGTTCCACGTCGGCCGCTTCACGGGTGGCATCGACCTCATCCCGAACTACACCACCGGCCGGGTGGTCCTCATCGTCCTCACCATGACCGCGGGCACCGCGGTCGTCATGTGGCTGGGTGAGCTGATCACGCAACGCGGTGTCGGAAACGGCATGTCACTGATCATCTTCGTCTCCATCCTCAGCCAGTTCCCGTTCATATTCGGGCAGATCTGGGGCCAGACGGTCGCCGCCAACCTCCCGATCCGCTTCGTGGTGGTCGTGGTTGTGTTCCTTCTCATGATCGGCGCGATCATCTACGTCGACCAGGCGCAGCGGCGGATTCCCATCCAATTCGCCAAGCGGGTCCGGGGTCGGCGTGTGATGGGCGGCCAGTCCACGTACATCCCGCTCAAGGTCAACACCGCCGGCGTGATCCCGGTGATCTTCGCCACGTCGGTCTTGCTCATCCCGTCTCTGATCATCACCGCCATCCCCTCCGACGCAGCCTGGGTGCAATCGATCTACCGCTGGATCGACGACAACCTGGGCGGGAACGGGAGCGTCAGTTGGTGGTACATCCTGATCCTGTTCTCGCTGATCATCTTCTTCACCTACTTCTACACGGCGATCCAGTTCGATCCAGAGAAGCAGGCGGAGATGATCCAGCGCCAGGGTGGGTTCGTTCCCGGGGTGCGACCCGGTCGCCAGACCTCCAAGCACCTGGCCTTCATCCTCAACCGGATCACCCTGCCCGGTTCGATCTTCCTCGCGATCATCGCCATCCTCCCCGCCATCGCCGGGGCGGTTTGGAACATCTCGATCGCCTTCTCCGGGGTCTCGATCCTGATCGTGGTCGGGGTCGCCCTGGAGACGATGAAGCAGATCGAGTCCCAACTGACAATGAGGAATTACGAGGGGATTCTGACCTGATGCGTCTCCTCTTCATCGGCCCACCGGGAGCCGGCAAGGGGACCCAGGCGACCCGCGTGGCCCAGCACCTCGGCGTGCCTCACATCTCCACCGGGGACATGTTCCGCCATCACGTGACGACCGGCACCGACCTCGGGCTGCAGGTCGACGCGATCATGAAGGCCGGCGAATACGTTCCCGACGAGATCACCGTCCGGATGCTCGCCGATCGCCTTGCCGAGCCCGACGCCGCCCGCGGCTTCATCCTCGACGGGTTTCCCCGGACCGGAGTCCAGGTGTCCGCTTTGGACGGCCTGATCGGAAAGGATGGACTGGACGCCGTTGTGGTGTTCGAAGTCGATCTCGACGAGCTGACCAAGCGACTCCTGATCCGAGGCCGGGCCGACGACACCGAAGAGACGATCCGCAACCGGTTCCGGGTGTTCACCGAGCAGACCGCCCCGTTGCTCGAGATCTACGGGGAGCGCAGGCTGCTGGTGTCCGTCGACGGTATGGGGGAGATGGACGAGGTGACCGATCGCATCCTCGGCGCGCTGGAAAGGGTCGAGGCCCGATGATCACCATCAAGAGCCGTCGCGAGTTCGCCAAGATGCAGAAGGCGGGCGCGGCCGTCGCCGCAATCCACGAAGCGGTGCGCGAGGCGGCGATCCCCGGCGCCTCTCTGCTCGACCTGGAGGCGATCTCGGTGCGGATCCTCGACGAGCGCGGCTGCACCTCGTCCTTCCTCGGTTATCACGGCACCTACCCGGCCACCCTCTGCCTCTCCCCAAACGATGTGGTCGTTCACGGCATCCCCTCGAAGCACCGTCTCGAGGAAGGTGACATCCTTTCTGTCGACGCCGGGGCCATTTTCGAGGGCTTTCACGGTGACGCCGCGTTCACGGTCCCCATCGGCAACGTCGATCCCGTCGCGCTCGAGCTGATCGAGGCCACGGAACGCGCCTTGTGGGCAGGGATCCAGGCCGTTCACAAGGGCGGGCACATCGGCGACATCGGGGCTGCTGTATCGGACATCGGTGACGCCCACGGCTACGGGATAGTCGAGGAGTATGTCGGCCACGGGATCGGGCGCCAGATGCACGAGGAGCCGCAGGTCCCCAATCATGGCGTTCCCGGGCGCGGGCTGAAGCTGCGCGCCGGAATGGCGTTGTGTATCGAGCCCATGTTCAACATCGGGTCGCGACTGACCAAGGTCGACTCCGACGGCTGGACAGTGCGGACCGAAGACGGCTCCTTGTCTGCGCATTTCGAGCACACCGTCTGCCTCACACCCGACGGCCCGCAGATATTCACCGCCGGCGAAGAGCCAGTGACGGTGGGATTTGAGCAGATTGCAAGCCGTGGGTAGAATTGCGGCATCTTCCCGACCTGTCGGCGATAGGTCCGGAGGTGCCCAGGGCACTCCAACCCCCGATTTCCCTCACCAGGGTGGGGCTGGGTCGTGACCTGGGAGACACGCGTTTCCGCCCGGTTGGCGAGAACCGGGCCGTTTGGCTCGTCCGGCGAGACGCATTCGAAGCTTTGGAGTAGATGATGAAGGTGCGCCCTTCCACCAAGAAGATGTGCGAGAAATGTCGGATCATCCGGCGTCGAGGTCGCGTCTGGGTGATCTGCACCAACCCGCGTCACAAGCAACGTCAAGGATGATTTGAGTGGCACGTATTTCAGGTGTTGACCTCCCCCGGGACAAGAGGCTGGAGATCGGCCTCACCTACATCTACGGGATCGGCCTCACCCGGGCCCAGAAGGTGTGCTCCGACACCGGAGTAGACCCCGACACCCGTGTCCGCCAGCTCACCGACGACGAGGTGACCCGGATCCGCCGTTACATCGAGGCCAACTTTCAGGTCGAGGGCGATCTGCGCCGAGAGGTCCAGCAGAACATCAAGCGGAAGATCGAGATCGGCAGCTATCAGGGCATCCGTCACCGTCGCGGATTGCCGGTGAGGGGCCAGCGCACTCATACCAACGCCCGCACACGCAAGGGCCGGCGGGTGGCCATCGCCGGCAAGAAAAAGGTCACGAAGTAGGAGTTTGTAGGTGGCGAAGCAGCAAGGAGCGAAGCGAGTCCGTCGCAAGGAGCGAAAGAACATCTCCCACGGGCAGGCCCATATCAAGGCCAGCTTCAACAACACGATCATCAACATCACCGACCAGACCGGTGCTTCCGTCGCCTGGACCTCTGGTGGTTCGGTCGGATTCAAGGGCTCGAGGAAGTCGACCCCCTACGCCGCGCAAGTAGCCGCCGAGGAGGCTGCCCGTCGGGCGGGGGAGCACGGGATTCGCAAGCTCGACGTGATCGTGAGCGGCACCGGCTCGGGCCGGGACACTGCGGTTCGCACCCTGCAGAACATGGGCATGGAGGTCACCTGGATCCGTGACGTCACCCCGATCCCCCACAACGGATGCCGCCCCAAGAAGCGGAGGCGCGGTTAATGCCTAACCACGCAACCCCTGCCGGCCTCAGATCGGCCAGCGACGCCGCCCGCGGCGTCCTCGTCCTCGACGCACTTCAGTGCGCCTTCGTCCTGCGTCCTGGCGGGAGGTCGCCGCTGACTCGCTCTGAGTCTCGCCAGGGTCACGAGGTCAGGCATTAATGGCGCGCTACACCGGCCCCCGTCACAAGGCATGCCGCCGCGCCCGGACCCCGCTGTGCCAGTCGAAGCGCTGTCCGGTCGACCGTCGCCCCTATCCACCCGGTGAGCACGGCCGGGGCCGGATCCGGGAGAGCGACTACCTGATCCAGCTGCGGGAGAAGCAAAAGCTTCGCACGATGTACGGCGTCCTCGAGCGCCAGTTCCGCCTCTACTACCGGGAGGCCGCCCGCCGCCCCGGGATCACCGGTGAGAATCTCCTCCAGCTGTTGGAGCAGCGCCTGGACAACGTCGTCTGGCGCTCCGGTCTGGCCGCCACCCGTCCCCAGGCCCGCCAGCTCGTGAACCATGGGCACTTCCGGGTCAATGGGAAGAAGGTCGACATCGCCAGCTATCAAGTGCGGCCCGGGGACCTCGTGTCTGTCAAGGACGCGAGCCGGGAAGCCATCGTCATCCAGCACGCCGTGGACACCCAGGGCCGAGAGGCTCCGGCCTGGCTCGAGGTCGACCTCGGCGAGCGCAAGATCGCGGTCAAAGATCACCCCCGCAGGGACCAGATCGACACCGCCATCAACGAGCAATTGATCGTCGAGCTCTACTCGAAGTGAGGTACCACTGTTGTTGATCGTCCAGCGCCCCCAGATCGAAGAGGAGTCGGTCTCCGACGTCAGGTCCAAGATCGTGGTCGAGCCTCTGGAGCCTGGCTTCGGCTACACCCTCGGAAACACCCTGCGCCGTACCCTGCTCTCCCGCATTCCCGGTGCCGCAGTGACCTCGATCCGCATCGAGGGAGTCGAGCACGAGTTCTCCACCATTCCTGGGGTGGTCGAGGATGTCGTCGACATCATCCTCAACATCAAGCGGGTTGTGGTCCGTATGGAAGGAACCGACACCGAGACCGTCTACCTCACTGCCAAGGGCGCCGGTGAGGTGAAGGCCGGCGACATAAAGCTTCCCGCGGGTGTCGAGATCGTCAATCCCGACATGCACATCGCCACCCTCAGCGCCAGCGGCCGCCTGGAGATGGAGATGACGGTGGCTCCCGGCGTCGGATATCGCACCGCAGACGCCAACAAGGGCTCGGTATCGACCATCGGTGTGATCCCGGTCGACTCGATCTTCTCCCCGGTGCGCAAGGTGTCCTACCGGGTCGAGAACACTCAGGTCGGGCAGATGACCAACTTCGACCGTCTGGTGCTCGACGTCGAGACCAACGGCGCCATCGAGCCTGGTGAGGCGGTCTCATCGGCCGGCAAGACTCTCCGCGAGCTGATGGGCCTCTTCGCCGACATGGGCGAGGGACAGGGCTTGGAACTCGGCGATGTGCAAACCGAGCACGCCGGCTTCCCGGAGAAGGAGCTCCCCATCGAGGCGCTCGACCTCTCGGAGCGACCCCGGAACTGCCTACGGCGGGCCCAGATCAAGACCGTGGGCGAGCTCATCGAGCGCACGTCCGACGATCTCCTCAACATCACCAACTTCGGTCAGAAGAGCCTCGAAGAGGTGACGGCCAAGCTCGACGAGCTCGGTCTGAGCCTGGCCGACGCCGGTGGCGGTGCCTGATGCCGCGCCCCCGCAAGGGGCCCCGGCTCGGTGGCTCCCCCTCCCACGAGCGCAAGCTCCTCGCCAACCTGGCGAGTGACCTGTTCATCAAGGAGAAGGTCACCACGACATTGCCCCGCGCCCGCGCCGTCCGCCCCCTGGCCGAGAAGCTGATAACCAAGGCGCGCAAGGGAGATCTCCACGCCAAGCGGACGGTGCTGAAGACCATCACCAACCGGGAAGCAGTGAGCAGGCTCTTCGACGAGGTTGCCCCCCGTTATGCCGATCGGCCCGGCGGGTACACCCGGATCACCAAGCTCGGCCCCCGTCGCGGCGACGGCGCCGAAGAGGCGGTAATCGAACTGGTGTGATTGCGGGCCGATAGAGCTAGAACTCTGACCGGGGCGTAGCCCTCCGGCCGACCGGCGTCTGTTTGCCCGGAGCATCAAGCCGATCTGTGCACGGCGTCAGGTGTCTCCCCCACGACGGACCTGATGGAGGTTTCGGAGCCGACTCGGGCAAAGTCGGCCGGCAATATTTCAGGCCAGCATCCCGAAGACGACGCCGACGAACACCAAGAGACCGCCCACGATCAGGCATTGGGTCGGTGTCACCTTTGCCTTGAGCATGCGGGCGGACAAGACGTGATCCAGCATCGTCACCCCGCCCAGGACCAGGAGGATGGTGCCGGCGATCATCAGCAGCGTGGAGACCACCGCCGGGAACAGGATCGTGATCACCAGGGCGGCGAGCACGACCAGTGCCCCGCCCCTGGAGAACACCCAGCTGGGCAGGTGCTGGCCGACGGCCTTCTCCGCGGTCTCCAGCCAGCGGTCGATGAAGATCGGCTCCTTCACCGCCGGCTTGGGGCCGGTGGGCGTGGCCACCGGCTGATGGCGGGTTTGGGGCTCGACCTTGGGCTGTGAAGCGGGCCGCCCCCCATCGGGCCTGGCGGTAGCGGAGTGCTTCGAGTTGCGGGTGAGGTTGGGCAGCTTGAAGGGGAGGTTGGCCTTGCCAGCGGACTTGCCCCCATTGATCCCGGCCGCCTCCTGGAATGCAGCGTTCTCGCTGATCTCCAGGATCAGGACCTCGCCTTCGGCAGAAACGTGAACACCTTCGGGGCTTTGGGTGATGTCTATGTCAACCAACGCCCAGTTGCCGATTACATGACTTCCTGATTCAACTCGGAGCCTGCCGTCGCCGATATCAACGGTTGCCGGCAGCGCGTTGTTGTCCCCGGGAACTCGCAATGTCGCACTGAATTGGCCCATGCGCCCTATATCGGCATGTTTGATACCGACTTGCGCGGATTTCAGCGCGCGTTGTGACTAGCTCGTGGTGACCGCCGCAACGCTGAAGAACACGAAGAAGAGGATCAAGCCGATGATGGCGATGCCGAGCAGCACCGTGCCCACGATGCCCAGGATCTTGGCCGCGTTGGCCGTGCCCCGGTTCTCCGGCGGTCGTCTTCCGGCGTCGATTGCCTGCATTTCCTTCTGGCCCATTGACCAGGCGAAGGGAGCCAGAACCTGGCAGATGACGATGCCGAGGATTCCCAGGACCAGTGCCGTCGTGGCCTGGCTGGGCTCGGGGTAGGGACGATCGGTGGTCATATGCTCGATTATCACACGATTGGCCGGGAGGCTGCCACCGAAACCGCCGGTAGCCTGATCTGATGGCAGACCCGCTCTACCTCGATTTCACGCGTGAGGAGTGGGCGACGCTGCGGGCCAACACGCCACTCACCCTCACCGAGGCAGACATCGAGAAGATCCGGGGCATCAACGTGCTGCTCGACGTCGACATGGTCGAGCACACCTACCTCCCGCTCTCCCGCCTCCTCAACCTGCGCGTTCAGGGCAGCCGCCAGCTGGCGTCGGTCACCGACACGTTCCTCGGCGCACCGCCCACGCCCGTCCCCTTCGTCATCGGCATTGCCGGGTCTGTGGCCGTCGGCAAGTCGACGACCTCCCGACTGCTTCAGGAGCTGCTGGCCCGCTGGCCACACCATCCCAGAGTGGAACTGGTGACGACCGATGGCTTCCTCTACGCCAACGAGGTGCTCGAGGAGCGGGACCTGATGGAGCGCAAGGGATTCCCGGAGAGCTACGACCGCCAACGATTGATCGACTTCGTGGCGCGTGCCAAGGCCGGCGAAGACCAGCTGGAGATACCGGTGTACTCCCACATCGCCTACGACATCGTCCCCGGTGAGGTCCGAGTGGTGACCCGGCCCGACATCCTCATAGTGGAGGGATTGAACGTCCTCCAGGCCGGCCACGGCGGCGCCTTCGTGTCGGACTACTTCGACTTCTCGATTTTCGTAGACGCCGACCCGGGCCACATCCGCGCCTGGTACGTCGAGCGGTTCATAACCTTGCGTGACACCGCATTTGCCCAGACCGATGCCTATTTTCGCCGGTTCGCCGGGCTGTCCGACGAGGAGGCCGCCAATGTGGCCCTGGACATCTGGGAGCGGATCAACGAGGTGAACCTGGTCGAAAACATATTGCCCACTCGGGAACGGGCGACCCTGATCCTGGACAAGGATCACGACCATTCCGTGAAGCGAGTCCGCCTCCGCAGGTGAGCGGCGGATGGAGGACGCCCCCCTCGGTTACCCTCCCCGCCCGTGACCAAGATGTTCGTGAGGGCAGGGCGAGCCGGGATCCTCGACAGGAGGGCGTTCACCGAGGCGTTCTTCGACGGTGACGCCGCGGCCGATTCCGCGATCCTGGTGGCGCTGGTGGCAACGGCGACCTACGTGGGAACCCTTGCTGTTCTCGGTGCCCTTGGCGCGTTCTCACTGACCGGCCTGCTGGAGATCGTCATCACCGGGGTCGCCTCCTGGCTCATCCTGGGCTTCGCCACCTGGTTCGTCGCCACTCGGCTCTTCCAGTCGTCGTCCCGCCCGCAGACGATGATTGCGCTTCAGGGGCTGGCGGTGCTCCCGCTGCTGCTCGATATCTTCGGGGCGGTCCTCGGGGCCATCGGTCTCGTGTGGTATCTGGTCATCCTTGTGGTGGCGACCAAGGAGGCAGCCGAGGTCAAGACCAGGGATGCGGCGGTGTCGGTGTTGATCGGATTCGCGCTGGTGATGATCTTCAGGGCACTCCTCAACGTCCCCTTCGCCGCCTTCAACGCATTGTTCTGATGCCCACCTACCGGATGGGCCTGGCCTATGACGGCTCCCGGTATCACGGTTATGCACGTCAGGAGGGGCAGCCCACCATCCAGGGGGAGCTCGAGGCAGCGCTGGCCACGGTGCTGGGAGCACCGGTTGAGACCGCGGTCGCCGGGCGCACCGATGCGGGGGTCCACGCTCTCGGCCAGGTGGTCTCCTTCGCCACCGATGATGAGGTCGATATCGGGGGCCTTGCTCGCTCGTTGAATGGGATCCTGGGCCCGGAGATCGCGGTGACCGACGTCTCCAAGGCCGTGCCAGGGTTCCACGCCCGATTCTCGGCCATCTACCGCCGCTACCGGTATCAACTCTCGACGGCCCTCGCACCCGACCCTCTCACGAGACACCACGTATGGCATGTCGGCCGTTCCCTCGATATCGGAGGCATGACAACCGTGGCCGCTGCGGTGGTGGGTGAGCACGATTTCTCCAGTTTCTGCCGTTCCGTGAAGGGAGGGGACAACACCAGGCGGGTGGACGAGGCGGAGTGGATGGAGGACGGGAACCTGCTGACCTTGTGGATTCAGGCCAATGCCTTCTGCCATCAAATGGTGCGGTCCCTCGTCGGGCTGGCCTACGACGTGGGCCGGGGGTTCACCGACCCGGCCGCGGTCCCGTCGATCATCGATTCGAGGGACCGGGGCCAGGTGGCGACGGTCGCTCCGCCCCACGGATTGACCCTCTGGCAGGTGGGTTATCGAGCCGGCGAGTCAGAGAACCCGTAGGGACTGCGGTGTCCGGAGCCGGTCGCCGATTGCAACCAGGCCCCTCGCCAGGGAATCGAACGGCGATTTCGATGGCTCGGCGTCGAGACGGGGGTTGCGGAGCCGGTGTCGGTCCACCCCGAACTCGGCTCCAGTCCTCCGTTTGCCGCGGTCCTTGAACGGGTTGAGTCGTGATAGGTACATGTCAGTCCTCCGATGTGTCGTCGCATGCAGCATCGGGCGATCGTGCATCGCCAAGCATGCCGGCGACTATGGGGAGGCTCCCCCTGGGGGACATCCCCCATGGGAGGGGGTCAGCCGACGATCGACTCGATCGCCGTCCCGATCCGAGAGGCGTGGTCGGCGTCTCGGGTCTCGACCGAGAGCTCGATCTCCACTTTCCCGAACGGCAGCCGGAAGCCCTCCCGATGATGCTCGACATGGACCAGGTTGCCCCCGTTCTCGGCGATCACGGCCAGGATGCGCGCCAGGTTGCCGGGTTCGTCGGGGACCAGGACCTTGAAGCGGGCGAAGCGGCCCGAGGCCTCGAGCCCGTGGCGAACGGCCTTCTCCAGGAACATCAGGTCGATGTTCCCCCCGGAGAGGACCACACAGACTGGGTCGGGGGCATCGTCGGGGATCAGCTTCTCCAGCACCGCGGCCAGGCCGACCGCCCCTGCGGCCTCCACCATCAGCTTGGAGCGCTCCAAGATCCAGGTGAGGGCCGCGGTCGCCTGCCCGTCGTTGACCACCAGAAAGTCGTCGACATGCTCCTCGGCGATTTCCCAGACCAGGTCCGACGGCACCGAGACCGCAATCCCGTCTGCAACGGTTGGCCTTCCCCGCGGGAAGTCTCGGACCACGCTGCCTCTGCTCCTACTCTCCGCGTAGACCGCGGCCGCCTCGATCTCGACGCCGATCACCTTGACGCTTGGCTTCACCGACCGCATGGCGAGGGCGGTCCCGGTGAGCAGGCCCCCGCCGCCTGTGGGCACGACGACGGTTCCCACGTCTGGCAATTGCTCCAGCACCTCCAGCCCCAGCGTGCCCTGGCCGGCGATGATCAGCGGGTCGTCATAGGGATGCACGAATCGGGCGCCGGTTTCAGTGGCGTGGCCCTGAGCCACCTCGACCGCATCGGCCAATGAGGTGCCGGTGAGCTCGACGTGGGCCCCGTAATCTTGAGTGGCCTTCACCTTGGGGATCGGCGCCCCGGCGGGCATGAACACGGTGCAGGGAGAGCCGGTGAAGGCAGCGGCGAGGGCGACACCCTGGGCGTGGTTGCCGGCCGAGGCAGCGACCACCGGCTGCCCGCCGAGACGTGTGAGCACATTCAATCCCCCGCGGATCTTGAACGACCCGGCGCGTTGCATGCATTCCGCCTTGAGGTAGACGTCTCTCCCGGTGATCCGGCTGAAGGATTGCGACCAGAGCAACGGTGTCTGGGTGACCCGACCTTCGAACCTGGAACGGGCTTCTCTGATGTCGTCCAGGGTGATCATCGCGATTGGCCTAGGAGGCGGCCCGGGCGTAGCATATGCGTGCTCCCGTCCCGGGAGCCGTTTCCCGACGCCCCCGGTATCTTTTCGCCTGCCGAGGCCAACACACATGAACTCCAACAAGACATTTTCGCCCAAAGCCGCCGACGTGGAACGGGCATGGCACGTGGTCGACGCCACCGATCTCCCCCTTGGCCGCCTCGCCTCCGAGGTGGCGACGCTGCTCCGTGGCAAGCACAAGCCAACCTACGCCCCGCACATCGACGGTGGCGACTTCGTGATCGTAGTCAACGCCGAGAAGGTGGCGGTCACCTCGGGTAAGAGCCAATCCAAGATCTACTACCGCCACTCCGGGTACCCGGGAGGCATCAAGGCCGAGTCTTTCGAGAGCCTCCGCCTTCGCCGGCCCCAGGCCATCATCGAGCGGGCGGTTCGGGGGATGCTCCCCAAGAACAAACTGGGCCGTCACATGGCCCGCAAGCTCAAGGTGTATGCCGGTGCCGAGCATCCGCATGCGGCCCAGAAGCCGCAGCCGCTCGAGCTCGACGTCCGAAAGGTGGAGATCTGATGCCGAAGCCACTCGTCCAGGCCACCGGGAGGCGCAAGACCTCCGTCGCCAGAGTCAGGCTCCGTGACGGCTCCGGCCAGGTGACGCTCAACGGTCGCCCCTTGGAGAGCTACTTCCCAACCATGGCCTCCCGGATGCGGGTCATGGAGCCGCTTCAGATCACCCAGACCCAGGGGCGATATGACGTGGAGGCAACTTTGGAGGGTGGAGGAATCACCGGCCAGGTGGACGCTCTCCGGCTCGGCATCTCCCGTGCCCTCATCGAGCTCGACGAGGAGCTCCGGCCCATGCTGAAGAAGGCCGGGATGCTCACCCGCGATGCCAGGGCGGTGGAGCGGAAGAAGTACGGGCTGCGCAAGGCGCGTCGGGCCCCGCAGTACACGAAGCGCTGAGTTGGCCGACCTCCGTCGTCTCCTCGACGAGGGAAAACCCATCTTCGGTACCGATGGGGTACGAGGTGTCGCCGGCTCGGAGCTGACACCTGAGCTCGCTCTCTCCATTGGTCGGGCTGCGGGATCCCACCTGAGGAACGGGCCGGTGGTCGTTGGCCGGGACACGCGCCGCTCCGGGGAGATGCTGAGCCTGGCTCTTCAATCGGGGTTTCACTCCGTGGGGATCGACACGGTCGACGTCGGAGTGCTCCCCAGTGGTGGCATCAGCTTCTTGACCGCGACCTCCGGCGCCACGATGGGAGCGATCGTCTCCGCCTCGCACAACCCGGCCGAGGACAACGGCATCAAGCTTCTCGCCGCTCGGGGGACCAAGCTCCCCGACGAGCTGGAGCGGGAGATCGAAGATCGGATTCGGGCCAAAGGCAGCAGGTCTGCGCTCGGCCCGGCGATCGGCACCAGGTTCCAGGACCCGGACGCGGTCGAGTCCTATGTCTCCCACCTGGTCGGCATCTCCCGTTACCGTTTGAGCGGCCTCCAAGTCGCCCTCGATTGCGCCAACGGCGCCGCCTATCAGGCCGCTCCCCGGGTCTTCAACCGGCTCCACGCCGACCTCGAGGTCTTCGCCGATACCCCCGATGGCACCAACATCAACCAGGGCGTGGGTGCCACCCATCCCGAGTTCCTCGCACTCCACGCCAATGGAAGGATCGGCCTCACCTTCGACGGTGATGCCGACCGGCTCATCGCAATCGACGAAGACGGGCGGGTCGCCAACGGGGACGTGATAATGGCCGTGCTCGCCAGGCACCTGAAGGCGCAGGGAAAGCTCACCAGGAACCTCGTGGTCGCAACGGTGATGTCGAACCTCGGCTTTCGGAAGTCGATGGCGGAGGCCGAGATCGAGGTGGTCGAGACCCAGGTCGGCGATCGTTATGTGATGGAGGCCCTGGCGGAGCGCAAGGGCCTGCTCGGCGGCGAGCAGTCCGGTCACATCATCTTCCTCGACAAGGGCCAGACCGGGGACGGCCTGCTCACCGCAGTCCGCCTCCTCGATGTGGTCGCGGGGACGGGCAAAGAGCTGCGTGAGCTGCGTTCGGAGGCCATCTTCGAGTATCCCCAGATCCTGCACAACGTGCGGGTCCAGCGCAGCGCCGACCTGTCAGGGGCCTCCGACATCTGGGAGGAAGTAAGGCTCATCGAGGAGGAGCTCGGTGCCGAGGGCCGGGTTCTGGTCCGGGCGTCGGGCACCGAGCCTCTGATCCGGATCATGGTGGAAGCCTCTTCCGAAGAGAGAGCCAGGCACTACGCTGACAGGCTGAC
Organism: Acidimicrobiia bacterium; assembly: GCA_044867525.1. GTDB lineage: Bacteria > Actinomycetota > Acidimicrobiia > Spongiisociales > ZC4RG35 > JALYNX01. The sequence goes on from JBIOVB010000116.1 coordinate 22,703, forward strand.
GACAGTCACCGAGCACACATTCGGAAAGGGGTGAGACAGGGAGCAAAGCCAGAGCGTGCGCAATAGCAACCAGCGCCAGGCCTCGCAGCACAGCGAGGTGACGAGGAGGAAGGTCATCGAAGATTTCGGCGGATGCCTTCCCGGCCAGCTCAGGTCGTGAGGATGGGAGCAAAACCCGGGAGTGATCTCGGAACAGAAGCCCATCCGTGAGCGCCGGCCCCCCGGCTCCGCGCACGCATTCACCACCGATACCCATTCGAAATTTGGACCTACAGGTCACCATTTGAACCCCGGCCGTCCAAATTTCGGGAAATGGAAGAGGAGATATGTGCGGAATCGTTGGATACGTCGGGCCCCGCTCCGTTGTGGATGTCCTGATGCCGGGCTTGGCCCGGCTCGAATACCGGGGCTACGACTCGGCCGGGGTCGCCCTCAACCACGGCGACTCTTTGACCGTCCTCAAGCAGGCCGGACGGATTGCGGACCTGCAGCACCTGGTAGACCGTGAGGCGCCTGCGCTCGCCCACGCCGGGATAGGCCACACCCGGTGGGCGACACACGGTGCCCCGAACACGGGCAATGCCCATCCCCATCTCGACTGCACCCGTGACGTCGTGGTGGTCCACAACGGGATCATCGAGAACTGGGTCGAGCTCAAGGAGAAGCTGGTGGAGAACGGGCACATCTTCGAGAGCGACACCGACACCGAGGTCGTGGCGCACATGATCGAGGAGATGGCCGGCCTCAGCATCGCCGACGCAGTTCGCCAGGTAATGAGCCAATGCGACGGGGCCCTGGCCCTGGTCGTGATGCGGCGCTCTGAGCCCGAAGTGCTCGTAGGGGCACGTCGTGGCTCGCCCCTGGTCGTGGGTCGGGGCGAGGGTGAGAACTTCCTTGCCTCCGACATCCCGGCCTTCCTGGAGCACACCCGGGAGATGGTCGTGGTCGAAGACGATCGCATCGTCGAGATTCGACCGACCTCGATCAACATGACCGACCTCTCCGGAAACCGGGTCGAGCTCGACCAACGCACCGTGGAGTGGGACTTGGAGGCTGCAGAGAAGGGCGGGTACGAGACCTTCATGCTGAAAGAGATCTTCGAACAGCCCCATGCCATAGCGGACACTCTCGCCGGGCGGGTCAGCGTCCCCGGGCGGGTGGTACTCGACGAGCTCGAAATCGACAACGCCGAGCTGAGAGCGATCGACAAGGTGTTCGTTGTGGCCTGTGGGACTTCATACCACGCAGCGATGATGGCCAAGTACGCCATAGAGCGTTGGGCCCGGCTCCCGGTAGAGATCGACATCGCCTCCGAGTTCAGGTACCGGGACCCGGTGCTCGACGCCAACTCCCTGGTGATCGGTATCAGCCAGTCCGGGGAGACCATCGACACACTGGCCGCGGTGCGTTATGCGAAGGCACAGGGCTCCACGGTCATCGGGGTGTCCAACGTGGTGGAGTCGGCTCTGGCTCGGGAGTCTGATGCCGTTCTCTACACCCGGGCCGGGCCGGAGATCGGGGTGGCGGCGACCAAGACGTTCACTACTCAGTTGGTGGCAATGCAACTGCTCGGCCTCTACCTGGCCCAGGTGCGAGGTGCCCTCGACCCGGGTGCCATCGAGCTCCTGGTGAACGACATGCTCCGGCTTCCAGAGCAGGTGGAACGGGTCTTGGAGCGGGCGGAGGCAATCGCACCACTCGGCCAGACCTGGGCCGACACCGAGCACTTCTTCTTCCTCGGCCGATCCGGGGACTTTCCGGTCGCCATGGAGGGCGCCTTGAAGCTCAAGGAGATTGCCTACGTTCGGGCCGAGGGTTATGCCGCCGGCGAGATGAAACATGGGCCGATTGCGTTGATCGAGCCCGGCGTCGTGGTTCTCGGCATCGCCACCGACAGTCATGTGAGGACCAAGACGCTGTCCAACATGGAAGAGATGAAGGCGCGGGGCGCGACCATCGTCCTCGTCGCCGAGGAGGGGGACGATGTTGGGCAGGTTGCGGACCACGTGATCAGGGTTCCGGCCGGTCCCGACTTGCTGTGCACCGTCACCGCCGTGGTTCCACTCCAGTTGCTCGCTTACTACATCGCCACCGCCCGCGGCATGGACGTCGACAAGCCCCGGAACCTGGCGAAGACGGTGACGGTGGAGTGACGACGTTTCCGGCCCGACGAGGCCGGGCGGGCGTCGATGCAGTGACCGGTAACCTGATCGTGTGCGCATCCTCGGCCTCGGAGTCGATCTGGCAGACATAGCACGGGTCGAGCATGTGCTCGACCGCTATCCACGCTTCGCCGAGCGTTGCTTCACCGAGCACGAGCGCGAGTACGCCTTCCGTTATGCCTCCCCGGCGCGCCGTTTCGCCGCCCGGTTCGCCGGCAAAGAGGCGGTCATGAAGTCGTTGGGCACGGGGTGGCGTCGGATCGGATGGCAGGACATCGAGATCACCGGAGGTGGCAAGCCCACCGTCAACATGTTTGGTGCCGCGGCCAACAGAGCTCGCGGCCTCGGGATCACCGAGGTGTTGGTGACCATCACGCATACCGACACCTCGGCACTGGTGATGGCGGTGGCCGTTGGCGAACACGACTGAGCTGCAGTGCCCCGTGCCCTGATCATGGCTGCCACCGGGCGAAGAAGGGGAGCCGAGGTGTCCACGCTTCGCCTCGGGCAGGGGCTCCGTGATCGCGGGTGGGAAATCGATACCGTGAGCCTGACCAGCGCCGGAGTCGATCAGATCAACGGACTGGAGCCCCTGACTACGGTCGACTCGGCAAAGCCAGGGCGGCTCAACTCCGGCATCAGCCGCGCGCTGGTGGCTCGCATCCGCCAGCTGCAGCCAGATGTGCTCGTCGCCAACGGAGGGCTGACCCTGCGCTACGGAGCGCTCGCCACCCGGTCAACCGATGCTCCATTGGCTTACATCGCGATCGGGGAGCCCCGATACTGGATCCGGTCCGCCTGGTCCCGCTCGGCGAACCGCTGGATGTTGAGGCGGGCCCGGGTCATCCTTGCGGTTTGCGAGGCCACCAGGTCCCAGCTCGTGGAGCTTGAGCCCTCCCTGGCCGAGCGGACGCACGTCACCTACACCGGGATCCCCGACGAGATGTTCGAGGTGCGCGGCCCCAACCCGGATGGCCCGCTTCGGGTGGTGTTCATCGGCAGTCTCACCCCCGAGAAGGACCCGTTGCTCGCGCTGCGCACCGTGGCAGCCGTCCCCGACACCATGCTCAGATTCGTCGGCGGTGGCTCCCTTGCCGACCAGGTGTCGAGAGAGGCCGATGCTCTCGGTGTGGCCGACCGGGTCGAGTCGGTGGGGCCGGTGGAGGATGTGCGGCCACATCTGGCATGGGCCAATCTGCTCCTGTTGACCTCACAGACCGAAGGCCTCCCCGGGACGGTGCTCGAGGCCGGAGCTGCGTCCCGCCCCGCCCTCGCAGTCGACGTGGGTGGTGTGAGGGAAGCGGTCCGCCACGGGGTCACCGGGCTGGTGGTCGATCGGGATTCCGACGGCCTGGCATCGGCGCTGGCCACATTGGCGGGCGATCGCGGCCTGCTGCGGCGAATGGGAAGCGCCGCTCGACTGCA
>JBIOVB010000117.1:0-9628 GCA_044867525.1 Acidimicrobiia bacterium
AGGGGCAGACTGGGCCGATGCCCGTCACACGCCTCAACGGCATCCCTCTTGCCTTTCAGATCGACGGAACCGGACAGCCGGTGGTCCTCATTCATGGATCTTGGACCGATCGCAGGACCTGGTCACCTCTGATCCCCAACCTCGAGCCGTCATTTCAGGTGGTCAGCTACGACCTCCGGGGTCATGGCGAGAGCACCGGCGACTCCAATGGCGCGACGGTGAACGACGACGTCGCCGATCTCGCCGCACTTGTCGACCATCTCGGGATCGCACCCACCCATCTCGTCGCCAACTCCTACGGCTCGAACATCGCCCTCTGCTTCGCCGCCGCCCATCCCGATCTCGTTTCCAGGCTGGTGTGCCACGAGCCCGGGCTCTTCGATCTCCTGGAATCCACACCCGCCGGTGCCGAGATCGCGGCCAGGGAGTGGCAGGCGTTTCGGGAGTTGGAAGCGAGGCTCGCGGTCGGGGACCACTGGGCCACCGCTCAGTGGTACGTCGACGGTGAATTCGGCCCTGGAACCTTCGAGTCGTTCGACGATGCCGCCCGGGACCGGATGCTGCACAACACCCATACGGTGCTCCGTGAGCTCGAGGATCCCGACTCGCATCGCGCCGACGTGGCGGCATTGAGGAGCTCGACGGCACCGGTTCTCCTCACCCAGGGCGACGACACCGCCGACTGGGTCGACGGAGTGATCGTGGAGTTGCTGACCATCCTCCCCGAGGCGGAGAGGCACGTGATTGCCGGCGCCGGGCACTTTCCCTATCGCACCCACACCGAGGAGTACGCAGACATCATCGAGGAGTTCCTCCTCAGTCGATGATGGCGAATGCCCGCACCGGGAAGGTCCCGAGGCCAGCGACCTTCGGCGGCACAGCGAAGAACCGGAAGCGGGTTCCGACCAACCGATCGAGCCCGGTGAGGTGCTCCACGACCGGGATCCCCGCCGCGAGAAGACCGGTGTGGGCCGGCCGAGCCCCGCCCCGGGTGTCGTCGATATTCACCGAGTCGATCCCGACCAGGGCGGCGCCGGCCGAGACCAGGGCCTCGACCAGGCCGGCGGAAACGAACGGGTGGTCCGGATTCCCGTAATCGTCGCTCCGCCAATGCCGATCCCATCCGGTGGCAAACAGGACCGCCCGACCCTCGACCTCAACGCCCTCGATGTCGCCGGCCACCAGCTCCGGCCCGGTGCTCTCCACCACCACGCCGGATAAGTCGGCCACCAGGTCGAGCGAGAGCCCGGACAGGTCGAAGCCATCCTCGAAACGATGGAAGGGGACGTCGAGGTAGGTGCCGGTGTTGGCCACCATGTCGATCCGCCCGATGCTGAACGTGGTCCCCTCCTCGTAGCGACTCACCGAGTCGGCACGGGACAAGTGCTCTGTGATCATCGGCCCGGGCAAGCCGGGATAGGTGATCATCCCGTCTTCGATGGAGTGGGAGAGATCGATCAGTTGGGGCATGCTGCGAGGCTATCGGCCGCTGAGCGACTCACGGCACCGCGGTTATGACCGTCACCGATACCTCTTCGGAAGTGACCTGGGCCCACTGATCCCCCTGCCACTGGAACAGAGTCTCCGTCCCCATGTTCCGACCCGCTCCGTGCACGTACGTCATCACCGAGACGACATCTTCGCGCTCGGTCTGGCGGACGTCATCCACGCCAACCCAACTCCCACCCTCGGGGTACTCGCCACTAGGACCTGTGATCGCCAGCGCTTCCTCGTCGCTCAGCCATTCGACTTCGAGGACGAGATCTACCTCGCCCCGCACCGCGCCCGGGGTGAGATCCGAGGCGAAAATCGGTCGGTCCCGGCAAGCGATTTCGTCGCAGCCGATGACGAACGCCCTGGCCATCAGGGTGGCCCTCAGCTCAGAGGTAATTTCGGGCACCACGACCGACGTGACCGAAACCTCACCTTCGCCTGCGAAGCAGGCGGCGAGCAGGGCAATGCCGACCAAGCCGGTGCGCATCGAGCCGAGGCTAGAGCCTCAGAACGGCCAGAAGACAGGGACCAGGAAGACGGCGGCGGCCAGGAACAGGATCAGCATGGGGAGGCCCAGCTTCCAGTAGTCGCCGAATTCGTATCCGCCAGGCCCCATGACCATGAGGTTGACCGGCGTCGCCACCGGGGTGAGGAACGACGCTGCGGCGGCGACTGTCAGGGACATGAGGACCGGGCGAACCGAGATCCCGATGTCGGTGGCCGCGGTCACTGCGATCGGGATCATGATCAAGGCAGTGGCCATGTTCGAGATCAATTGTCCGAAGACCGCAGTCACGAGGAACAACCCGAAAAGCAACACGTAGGGACTTGCCCCGCCGACCACGTCGATGAGGAGGCCGGCGATGTCGTCGGCCGCGCCGCTCTGGGTGACGGCGGTCGAGAGTGGGATCATCCCCGCCACCAGAACCACAGTGGTCCACGAGATGGACCGATAGGCCTGGTGGATGGTCACCACCCGGGTCAGGATCATTGCTCCCGCTGCGAGCAGAGCAGCCTCCACGGCGGGCACGGCGTTGGTGGCCAGGAGCAGAACCATGACCACCACGATCATGATCGCCGACCAGGCGCGGGGACCGAGAGCCACGGCCTGGCGTCGCAGCAGAGCCGGTGAGTCGACGACCAACACGTCGCTGGCGGCATCGAAGTGACGGTCGAGATCGTCCCATGTCCCTTGAAGGAGCATCGTGTCGCCGACCATGAGCTCGGTTTGGTCCAGATCGAGGTCCTCGCCGCGGCGCTGGACGGCGAGGATGACGAAGTCCCCACTCTCCGTGACCATCCCCGGGAACACCTTGACCCCGATCATCTCCGACCGGGGTGGGATCACCACCTCGACCACACCAATGCGACGATCGATCAACTTGCCTCCGGTCTTGCCCGCCTTGCGCTCCAGGGCATTGCCGGCGGCGAACTGGTGGATGACCTCTGACTCGCCGCGAACGGTGACTACGAACCCTTCCCCGATCGGTGAGGAGTCGCCCAGGGCGACACCTCGCTCCCCCTGCACCCCGACCAGGCTGAGCCCCGGGAAGGGGGACAGATCGAGGGTGGCGGTCGAGGATCCGATCAGCGGAGAACCGGAGCCGACCTCGAGTCTCGCCACCCACTCACCGAGCGAGTAATGGTCGATGAGCGTCCGAGCGTGGTCGCTGAGGTTGGGCGGAATCGACTCGGCGCGCCTCTCGGGTAGGAGCCGGGTGCCGAAGATGACCACGAGCGCGACGACGCCGATCACCACGGGCAGGCCGACCAACCCGAACTCGAAGTAGCTGAACCCGGCCTCGCCGGCCTCGACCGCGGCATCCGAGACCAGGATGTGGACCGGGGTGCCGGTAAGAGCGAGCAGCGAGCCGGCATGGGCGCCGAACGCCAGTGGCATCAACAGCTGCGAAGGGGCCCTGCCGACACGGAGGGCGATGACCACCGCCATCGGGAGCAGGGCCGCCACCGCGCCGTTGACGCTGATCACCGCGGTGAGAACCGCCACCAGGATCATCATCAACACGATGAGTCGGGCCCGGCTGCTTCCGGCACGGGCGATGAGTTGCTGGCCTGCCCAGGTGGTGACACCCGTGGCATCGATCCCCTCGCTGACCACGAAAAGCGAGGCGATGAAGAGCACCGTCGTGTCTCCGAATCCTGCCAGGGCCTGATCGAGAGTGAGGACCCCGGTGGCGGCAAGGGTCAACGCCGACCCGACTGCCACCACCTCAACCGGGAGCCTGTTCCAGATGAAAAGGGCGACCACGACCGCCAGAACGAGATAGACGATGGCGGCGTCGGACATGGTGACCGACTAGGTGCCCACCGGGTACCCCGGGCCCAACGGGATGCCCAGCCAGAACCAGATCATGAAGAGCAGGATCCAGGCGATCAACAGTGCTACCACGTAGGGGATCATCAAGGCGACCACGGTCCCGATCCCGGCATCCCTCTTGTAGCGCTGGGCGATGGTGACGATGAAGGGCAGGTAGACCATCAGCGGCGTGATCACGTTCACGGGCGAGTCACCGACGCGGTAGGCGGCGAGCACAGTCTGTGGGCTGACGCCGAGCCTGCTGAAGATGGGGATGAAGACCGGGGCGAAGATCGCCCACTTGGGCACCACTCCAGGCAAGATGAAGTCGAGGATCACGATCACGAGGATGAAGCCGACGAGCAGGGCCAGACCACCGATGTTGGCCTGTTCCAGGAAGTGTGCCATCTCCACCGCCGCAACCCGGGGCAGGTTGGTGTAGTTGAAGTAGGCGATGAACTGGCTGATCATCAACAGCATGAACACCAGGCCGGCGAGGCCGGCGAAGGTCTTGGTCACCCCGGCGATGACATCTCCGCTCCCCGACATCGACCTCGCACCCATCCCGTAGAAGATCCCGCAGACCAGGAAGATCAGGGTGATCAGGAACAAGAGGCTGTCCATGAACGGGGTGGTCCCCACGATGGCACCGGTCTCGGGATGGCGCAGGGGGGCGCCAGAGGGAAGGGTGAGAAGTGCGATTACGGCCACCGAGATGAGCAATCCGTAGAAGGAGAAACGAAGACCACGCGCCTCGGCCGCCTGGCCCACCTCATCCAACTCGTCGGCAGTGGCGTCGACCGCTCCTTCTCCCGGGTCGTAAGGCCCCAACCGCTTCTCGACGATGCGCTCCGTGACGAACATCGCCACGACGGCGAGCACGAAACTGGATGCCACAGAGAAGAAGAAGTTAGCGGTGACGGTCAGTGGCTCCAGCCCGGAGGGGATCGCCTCATTGGTGATCTCGGTGAGCATGCTGTCGATCGGGGTGATGAGGAGGTTGACCCCGAATATTGCGCCTACCCCTGCGAAGGCAGCCGCCATCCCGGCCAGTGGATGACGGCCCAGGGTCATGAAGGCGGCAGCACCGAGTGGGATCAGAATCAGATAGCCGGCATCGGAGGCCACGCTGGAGAGGACCCCGACGAAGATCAGGATGAAGGCGATCAAGCTGCGGGGAGCGACCTTCACCAGCTTCCTGATCAAGGCCGCCATCATCCCAGCGTGCTCTGCGACGCCGACCCCGGCCATTGCCACGAACGTGACGGCGACGACGGCGAATCCGGCGAAGTTGTTGACAAACGAGGTGAAGACGAAGCGGAGACCCTCGACGTCGAGAAGGCTCTGCACCTCGATCGTCTGCTCCTCGATCTCGTACTCGGGGTCGAAGTCCGGCTGGAGAGGGCCGGGGTCATAGGGGACGTCTGACCCACCCAGGCCGCCGTGAGCATCGATGTCGGCTTCGGTGGGGATCGGCACCGCGATTTCCTCGGTGACACTGACCCCGGCCCAATCGAGGATGGCGGAGAGCACCGCGATGAAGATGATCAGGTAGAGGAACATCATCACCGGATGTGGGACCTTGTTCCCCGCCTTTTCGATCCCATCGAGCAGACGCTGGCTGAAGCCCTTCTTCTCCGCGACGGACGTCGTGGTCATGACGGAAATCACTCCTTTCAGGCGCGGGGCCGGGAGAAATTGAGTGCCAGCTCGATCAGGAGCCGTGCGCCGAAACCGGTGCACCCGGGCGGACGCCACGACGTGTCGCGATCGTTCTGGGCGGTGCCGGCGATGTCGATGTGGGCCCACGGCTTGCCGTCGACGAACTCCTCCAGGAAGAGGGCCGCAGTTATGGCACCGGCATTGGGGCCACCCAGGTTCTTGATGTCGGCGATGTCGGAATCGATCTGCCCCCGATACCTATGTTCCAGGGGGAGCTCCCAGACCGACTCGTCGCTGGCTTCCGCCGCGGCCTCGACCTGCGCCACCACGCCCGGGTGATTCCCGATGAGTCCTGCGACCTGGGTGCCAAGTGCGCGCATCGCAGCCCCGGTCAGGGTGGCGATGTCGACGATGGCATCGGTGGGCTCCTCAGTCGCCAACACCAGGGCGTCGGCCATCACCAGGCGCCCCTCAGCGTCGGTGTTCTCCACCTCCACCGTCTTCCCGCCGTAGATCGTGATCACCTCACCCATCGCGATCGCGGTCGAGGAGGGAAGGTTGTCGGTGCACATCAAATACCCGGTGACCGCGGCTTTGCAGCCCAGCGCTTGCAATTGCGCCATGGCGGCGAGAATCGCCCCCGCCCCGGACATGTCGTTCTTCATCGTGGCGTGGACCGCATCGCCCGGCTTGATGGCGATCCCGCCTGCGTCGTACATGATCCCCTTGCCCACCAATGTCAGGTGGCCCCGAGGATTGGCGGGGGCGTAAGTGAGCTTGATCATCCGTGGTGGGTGATCGCTCCCGGCGTTGACCCCGAGCAGTCCGCCGCAACCCATCGAGATGAGTTGCTCCTTGTCGAAAACCTCGACGCCGAGACCGCGCTCCCTTGCCAGGTCGGTTGCTATCTCTGCCATCCGGGGAGCGGTGAGGTTCGCCGGAGGTGTGTTGGCCAAATCGCGTGCGACCTGAGTGGCCTCCGCCGTGGCCCTACCCTTCGCCACCCCCCTGCGGGTGGCCGCCGCACGCCGCCCGTCGACAACAAGAGTCAGACCCGAGATCGGGGTCACCCCGGGCGCTGTCTTGAACGGGTCGTACCGATAGCGGGCGAGGAGCACGCCTTCCACCGCCATCTGGGCTGCCAGTGCTGGGCTGACCGACGCGGTGGCCGGCAACGCGAGGGCCAGTTCCCCCTGGGACTCTGTCGCTCTGGCGAACCCCGCCGCGGCATCGCGGAGTCGGCCTGTGTCCACATCGGCGATGGGGCCAAGACCCACCAGCACCATGGCGGGGGCGCCCGCCCGGGGCATGGCGAGAGCCTGACCTTCCTTGCCTTCGAAACCGACCTCAGCCAAGTCCTCCCAACCCAGCCCGAGGCCTTCCGGAAGGCTGGCGTCAGACGCGACCATCGAGCCGAGAACTGCGCCGTCTCCGGGGCGAGGCGAAACCTCGATGGTGACCGACTTCGACTGCTGGATCGAGGGGACCGGGGTCTCGATCAGTCGAACCGACATGAGCCTCCTTCCACGGCCGGTGAAACTATCACCTACCGCAGAGGGCGGCTTTTTGGATCGAGCGTCAGCTCACGACGACATCGCGCAACGAGCGCGCGATCGCCTCCGCCCAAGCCTCGATCACCTCCCAATCCCGGAAGTCGCCTTCGGGCGCATGGAAGGCGGCGACGATGGCCCGCTCCCCAAATCCGAGGCGGCCCTTGTCGAGCCTTCCCGAGAAGATGACATGGCCGGCGGCGGCGGTCGCCTCCATGAGGGCATCGACATCCACCGGGTCCTCGTCGGGCTTGGGAGGATCGCCTATCGGACCGCTGGAGAACAGCCAGACGGGGATTGAGCGCAGGTCCGGGCCCAGACGATCCACAAGGTCCATTGCTTCCTTCAGCCAGTGGCCGGCGTAGACGGCGCTGCCCAGGATTGCGGCGTCGAAGCTCTCCAACGAGCGGACCTCGGCGGGAGGGTGATTCTCGGCCTCGATCCCCGACCCCCTCAGGACCCGAGCTATCGCCGCGCCGATCTCTTCGGTGGATCCGTGCTTGGAGGCAGCGGAAATGAGTGCTCTCATCCCCACAACTCAAACGATCCCGGCGTCCTGAGGCCAGGGACCAAAGTCCCATTAACTGGAGTGATCAGCTCTGGGCGCGTGAGGGCCGCAGTCGCCAGATGAGAATGGCGGCAGCCATGGAGAGCACCGCCGCGGTGAGAGCGAGCGGCTTCCGCCACGACCGGGCGATGGCAAGGTCACCCTGCAGCGAGGACATGACCCGCCATTCGAGGTCGACAGGGGCAGCGAAGGTCTCCCCTGACATCAGCGTCAGCTCCCGGGCCGTCCTGCTCATCGCGACATGGCGCGCCTGACAGCGGAGGCAGGAGTCGGCGTGGGCGCGAAACGGCGAGGCCACCGGGGTCTCGTCGACAGCACTGTTCGCCACGAAAGGCGCTGCGAGCTCACAAACGATGCTCATGAGCCCTCCAGGAAGCGGGCGAGCCGGGCACGGGCCCGGTGCAGACGCACCTTGGCCGCGGTGACCGAGATCCCCATCGCGTCGGCGATCTCCGCATGTGACCAGTCGTAGACATCTTTCAGGATCACCACCTGTCGCTGTGACTCAGGCAGCGAATCGAGGGCGAGCCGAAGGCGGCCTCTCAGCTCGAGGATCTCACCTGCGACCTCGGGATGCTCGGCCGTGTAGGGGGCGGCGACCTCCGCCAGGTCGTCGAGGGAGGTGCCCGAGTGGCGCCTGGCGCGCTTCTTCTGCGTCCAGGCAGTGTTCACGGTGATCCGGTGCAGCCATGTGGAGAACGCGGCATCACCACGAAAGCTGGGCAGCGCTCGCCAGGCGCGGATCATGGTTTCCTGGGCCACGTCGGAGGCCAGGTGCGGGTCTCCCACCAGTCTGCGTGCCAGGGTGTACACCTCATTCCCGTGTTCTCGCACCAGGGCTGCAAAGGCCGACCGATCCCCTTGCTGCGCCCTGGCGATGAGATTTGCTTCTCTCTCCTTTTCGACCTTCGTCAGGTAAGGCTGGTTACTCATCGGCGAGCCTGATCGCAGCATTGACGAACTCGGTGTCGCCCCGGGAGATGATGACCGACGCATTGCCCTCGGACTCGTCGATCGTCACGTCGCCGGGCGTCGCCGGGGGCAATGGGTTGCGAAAGCGCACCCGGGCCGACTGCAACGGACGATTCCCTTCACGCAGGCGGGACGCCGCCGCAAATGCCCAGGAAGCCTGGAGGAGGCCGTGGACGACAACACCGGGGACCCCGGCGCCCACGGCCGAGTCGTGGTCCCAGTGGATCGGGTTCCAGTCACGGGTCGCAGCCGCATAGCGGACCAGGTCGGCCCGGGAGGCACTGACCTGGCCCGCGCCCGGATTGCCGTCATCGAGGGCGCCGGGCTCGATGCTCCCTTCGCCGCCGGCCATGGCGGTCGCCTCACCGGAGAGGAGGAACATTGCCGAGCCGTCGGCAATAGGGCCGTTCTCCCCGCCGACCGCCAGGCCGAAGTTGACGAAGCTCACCCCGCCACGCTCCCGGACACGAGAAACGGTGCCTTCGACCTGGAGGTCGCTCTCCATCTCGAATTGGTGGTACCACTCGAAGGTCTGCTCTCCATGGATGACAGAGCGATCGGAGAGCTCGGCCAACAGGTCGGACGCCACCACGAACAGCGCGGCGGAGACGAACCCGGGTGGTGCGGCATCGACCCATCGCTGCTGATCGTCACCGGTGACCTCCACGAAGTCGATGACGTTCTCCAGGCACACCCGAAACCGGCGGGGCCCAAAGATGTGGCCGACCAGCGAGGACGGATCCATCCCCGAAACGGTAACCGTGCCCCTAACGGGTTTCGCGGTGAGCTGTGTGCTGCCGGCACCACCGGCAGTACTTCTTGAGCTCGAGACGATCCTGGGTGTTGGACTTGTTCTTGGTAGTCACGTAGTTGCGCCGCTTGCACTCGGTGCAGGCGAGCGTCACCGGTGGTCGTTTGTCACTTGGCATCGAACACCTACTTGAGGATCTTGATTACTCGGCCGGCGCCGACGGTGCGGCCACCTTCACGGATCGCGAAACGGAGACCTTCGTCCATGGCGATGGGAGCGATCAACTCCACGTTCATCTCCGTATTGTCCCCCGG
>JBIOVB010000118.1:0-116556 GCA_044867525.1 Acidimicrobiia bacterium
TCCAAGCTCGACGGCGACGCCAGGGGTGGGGCGGCGATCTCGGTCCGGGAAATCACCGGCGCTCCGGTCAAGTTCGCCGGCGTCGGGGAGGGCCTGGCCGACCTCGAGCCCTTTTACCCCGACCGCATGGCATCGCGGATCCTGGGAATGGGCGATGTCCTCACTCTGATCGAGAAGGCGGAGGCAACGTTCGACCAGGCGGAGGCGGAGAAGACCGCGAAGAAGCTGGAGAAGGGGCAATTCACGCTGGAGGACTTCCTCGCTCAGTTCCAGCAGATGAGGCAGATGGGGCCTCTGAAAGACATCCTTGCTATGCTTCCCGGCTCCGGGTCGCTGCTTCGTGACGTCGATGTCGACGACCGCGATCTACGACGGGTCGAGGCAATCATCCAGTCCATGACCCCCGAGGAGCGCCGGAACCCAAAGATCATCGGCGGAAGCCGCAAGCGGCGGATCGCGTCCGGCTCGGGCAGCAGGCCCCAGGACGTGAATCGCCTCCTCAAGCAGTTCGCCGACGCTCAGAAGATGATGAAGACGCTGGCCGGAGGCAAGGGAGCCCCTTCCCTTCAGGGACTCCTGTCTGCGCAGCGAACCAAGAGGTGAGTCGATGGCCGTGAAGATGAGGTTGATCCGGATGGGCAAGAAGAAGTCGCCCACCTACCGGGTTGTTGTCGTGGATGGGCGTTCTCCCCGGGACGGGCGCTACATCGAGCAGATCGGGCGTTATGACCCCCGTCAGGAGCCGTCACTGGTCGAGATCGACAACGACAAAGCCACCGAATGGCTGCGGAAGGGAGCACAACCCACCGAGGCCGTGGAGAAGCTGCTCAACATCTCCGGTGCCATCACCACCATGAAGGTGCAGCGGGGACAGATCCACACGGTTAGCGCTGCGGCGCAAGCCACAACCGAAGGACCGGAGGCGCCACAAGCCCCAACTCACGAAGAGGCACTCGCAGCCAAGGCGGAGCCCGTCGAGCCCGCGGCTGAAGAGGTGCCGGTGGTCGACGCCGAAGACGAGCCGGCCGCAGAGGAGCCCTCTGATGAGGCCATCGCCGCCGATGTCTCGGCAGAGGAGGAATGACGTGGCCAAAGGAGAAATCGTCGAGCGAGTTGTCACCTACGTCGTGAAGAGCATCGTCGAAGAGCCCGATGAGGTCTCGGTGACGATGGTCGAGCAGGGACCGGATGAGATCATCGCCGAGGTGCGCACCGCCAAGTCCGATATGGGGCGGGTGATCGGTCGCAGGGGTCGGGTGGCGAAGGCGATCCGAGCCGCAGCGGGCGCCGCCGCCGACGAAGAGGGGATCACCGCTGACGTCGAGTTCGTCGACTGAAGGCGGCCAATTCCGGGTCGGCAGGCTGGGCCGCCCCCACGGGCTCGACGGCCTTCTCGGGCTCTACGTCGAGCCGGAGGACCTCGTCCATTTCGAGATCGGAGCCACCGTCTACATCGACGAGGATTCGTATGTCGTAGCGGCAGTCCGTCGCGTCGACCGGGGGTATCAGGTCGCATTCGAAGGCGTGGATCGCGCAGCCGCAGAGGGGATCAGGGGGTCGAGCGTGTTCGTAGAGCGTCGACGCTCGCTCGGGGACGGCGAATACTGGCCGGAGATGCTGATCGGGCTCGAGGTCAGGGGGAAATACGACCAGCGGTTGGGCACGGTGGTCGGAGTCATTGCCGGGGTCGCCCAGGACAGGTTGGTCATCGAGTCCGACGGCGTCACCTTCGAGGTTCCTTTTGTCGACGACCTGGTTCCGATCGTGGACACCGACTCCGGCTACATCGAAATCGTGGACCTGCCCGGCCTCATTGAGCAGTGACCACCACAGTGACCCCTTCCAAGGACCCGTCAGCGGGGTCCTCTTCTCCGACGAACAAAGACGAGGGGCCTACAGGGAGCTGGACCGATGTCTGAAACTCACCCCACGTCTCGATCCAGTCGGCGGCCTGAGTGGTTTGCCCGATGCTCTCCCCGTCGCTGGTTGTGATCACCACGACCGCGCCCTCGAACGTTCGCGCATAGCCGCTCACCTCCACGGTGCGATCGGTCTCTTCACCAGGCGAGGGCTCCAGGACCACGACATTCTCCGCGATCGTCGCCGCACCAGCGAAGGGCTGGATCCCCATTTGCAGCTCTAAGTTCAAGGCCGCAGGGGAGTTGCGGACGAAGGCGCGAGCGAGGGATGGCGAGCTGAGGTGAAGATCGACGAACACTCCATCGTCGAGCGCCCTCACGACATACAGCCTGTCGACCAGAGTTGTCTCTACCAGTTGATCGGCGACCACCGTGCGGTCCAGGCCGAGGTGGATCCTGAGGATGCGGCCCGACGACAGGAATTCGACGGCTACCGATGGGGGAGTCGTGGCCGGTGCGCCCTCTTCGGTCTCGAATTCGAACATGAATCGCTCACAGCCGCTGGCTTCCTGCCAGCTGATCAGACCCAGGATGTTGGTGTCGGACGTGGGCTGGTCGACCCGCACCACCTGACCGCTATCCACGAAATCGACCTCATCCGGGCAACCGTCGGAGACGATCAAAGTCGTGGGGGCGGCCCCGGTGGTCGAGGAGGCGAATGTGCCCGTCGTTGTGGTGGTGGTCGTAGACGGCGTCGACGCCTCGGTGAGACCGGTGCATGCCGTCACCAACACCAGGGCGATGAGCGCCGGGGACCGCATATCCAACAGGGTATGACCGACCTGTACATTTGATCGAGCAATCAATATCCAGGAGTCGACTGATGACCGAGGCCGTGATCGTCGCCACTGCCCGCACCCCGATTGGGCGGGCCTACAAGGGGTCGCTAGTCGATGTCAGGGCGGACGACCTGGCCGGCTTCGCAATCAACGCCTTGATGGAGAAGGCCCCTGAGGTCGATCGGGCATCCGTCGTCGACGTCATGCTCGGTTGCGGCCTGACTCACCACGAACAGGGGTACAACCTGGCCCGCCCCGCCTCGCTGCTCGGGGGAATGCCGGCCAGCGTTCCGGCGACCACTATCAACCGCTTCTGCGCGTCGTCGCTGCAGACGATCCGGATGGCGTTCCATGCGATCAGCCGGGGCGAGGGCGAGGTGTATGTTGCCGCCGGTTCCGAGTCGACAACGCGAACTTACGGGAAGGCGTTCGAAAGTGATGACCTCAACCCTCGTTTCACCGATGAGGGACGCGATGACTTCATCAACAACGTGTACATCCCGATGGGCAACACCGCGGAGAACGTCGCCGAGCGCCATGGGATCACCAGGGAGAGGATGGACGAGTTCGCCAAACGGTCCCAGGATCGCGCTGTCGAGTCCCAGAAGAACGGTTTCTTCGACTGGGAGATAACCCCGATCGAGGTACCCGATGGCAGGACGATCGATGCCGATGACGGTCCGAGGCCGAACACGACCGTCGAGAAGCTGGCCGAGTTGGCACCGGTGTTCAAGCCGGGAGGCACCGTCACCGCGGGCAACTCCTGTCCCCTGAACGACGGGGCGGCAGCCGTCCTGGTCATGTCCGAGCAACGGGCCAATTACCTCGGGATTACCCCGCTGGCGCGGGTGGTCGCCTCCTCGGTGGTGGGGCTGGAGCCGGAGTTCATGGGAATGGGCCCGGTGATGGCCGTCCGTCAGGTGCTGGAACAGGCTGGGATGACCCTTGGCGATGTCGAGCTCATCGAGATCAACGAGGCCTTCGCTGCCCAGGTTTTGGCCTGTGTCGACGAGCTGGGCATCGACATGGACAAGCTGAACGTCCACGGCGGGTCGATAGCACTCGGCCATCCCTTCGGGATGACGGGGGCTCGCATCATGGGCACCCTGATCAACGGGCTGCGAGTCGGTGACGCGAGCATCGGCCTGGAGACGATGTGTGTGGGTGGCGGCCAGGGGATGGCGATGATCATCGAGCGGCTCGTCTGATCGCCGTAATTGGGACGGATAGGGGTCATATGTTGACCTCACGGTCCAAATTACAGGGTCTCTACCCTTCCGATGGTGCGGATCAACGTCGTCACGATCTTCCCCGAGTACTTCGACAGCCCGCTCCGGGTGAGCCTCGTCGCCCGTGCCATCGATAGTGGCGCTCTCGAGATCAACCTGATCGACCTCCGGGAGCATGGCCTGGGCAGGCACCGCCAGGTGGACGACGCGCCGTTCGGCGGTGGAGCGGGGATGGTGATGATGGTCGAGCCCCTTGCCTCCGCCCTGGAGCCGCTGGCCGACAGCCACCGCGTGCTGTTCGCTCCGGTGGGACGCCCGATGACACAGGCGACGTTGGACGCCTGGGCTGGGCGAGACGAGGTGACATTGGTATGCGGCCGATATGAAGGCATCGACCAGCGCGTCGCGGACCATCTGATCGACGAGGAGATCTCGCTTGGCGACTTCGTCCTCGCCGGGGGCGAGGTGGCGGCAGCTGCGGCGATCGAGGGGGTGGCCCGCCTGCTGCATGGGGTGGTTGGCAATCCGGACTCCACCGAGACGGAGTCGTTCCGCGACGGTCTTCTCGAGGAGCCGGTGTACACCAGGCCTGCCGACTACAAGGGCTGGACGGTGCCCGAAGTGCTGCTCTCGGGCGATCATGATCGCATCGAGAAATGGCGCGCCGACCAGCGCCGGCAGCGGACGACGGAGCGCCGTCCGGACCTGTTGCCGGATGGCGATGAAACGGAGACCTGATACAATTACCGCCGGGTCGGGACCATCAGACCCGCTTCCGACCGCTTCTAGGAGCCCTCCAATGAATGATCTCCATGTCGTCGAGAGCGCGCACGTCCGCGACGACCTTCCCGAGTTTCGGTCAGGTGACACGGTCAAAGTCCATGTGCGGGTGGTCGAGGGTGGCCGCGAGCGCGTTCAGGTCTACGAAGGGGTCGTCATTGCTCGCAATGGCACGGGGGCACGCGCCTCATTCACCGTTCGCAAGATCAGCTTCGGAGTCGGCGTGGAGCGGGTATTCCCACTCCACGCGCCGATCATTGCCCGCATCGAAGTGACCCGCCGCGGCGACGTGCGTCGCTCCAAGCTCTACTACCTGCGTGATCGGGTCGGGAAGTCGGCCCGAATCAAGGAGCTTCGCGACTGAGCTTGCACACCTCAGACCAGGACATCGTCTCCCCAGAGCAGGAGCCAGAAAGGCCGAAGCGGAAGTCGTTTCTTGCCGAGCTCCCTGGCCTCCTCCTGACCGCCCTCGCGATCGCCGTCGTCATCAAGACATTCCTCATCCAGCCGTTCTGGATCCCCTCGGAGTCGATGCTGCCCACGATCGAGGTGAACGACCGGGTAATGGTCAACAAGCTGGCCTACAACTGGGGCGAGCCGCAGCGCGGCGACATCGTCGTATTCCGTGATCCTCGGGAGGAACAGATCGAGGAGTCGGTACCTGAAGCCGTCATTCGATCGGTGCTGGAGGCGGTCGGGGTGAGGACCCGGGGCCGGGACGACCTGATCAAGCGGGTCATCGGGCTCCCCGGAGAGACCGTCGAAATCGCCGACAACCACATAGAGATCGATGGGGTCCCCATCGAGGAGCCGTACCTCAACGAGGGCGAGATGACGGACGAGGGCCCGTTCCAGGTCGGAGAGGACGAGGTGTTCGTCATGGGGGACAACCGCAACTCGTCTTTCGACAGCCGTCGGTTTGGCCCGATCCCGTATGACGATCTCATCGGAGAGGCCTTCGTCACCATCTGGCCCCTCTCCCATTTCGGCGGTTTCTGAGAAACACCCTGTTTGGTGGGTGTTTATGAAATCTGCCTGTCATATGATTTCGACAACGTGTGAAGAGGAGAAGATGGAAGAAGACCTGGAGCGCTACGAATCCGAGGTAGAGCTCAAGATCTACAAGGAGTACCACGACGTGCTCCCGATGTTCCGTTACGTCGTCGAGACCGAGCGGCGGTTCTACCTAGCCAACGAGGTCGACCTCGAGGTTCGTGACGTCAACGGATCCATCTTCTTCGAGGTGGTCATGCGGGACGCCTGGGTTTGGGACATGTTCCGCCCGGCCCGTTTCCTGCAGACTGTCAAGGTGCTCACCTTCCGCGACGTCAACGTAGAAGAGCTGGAACAGCAAGAGCTCTCGATCTGACCGACAAAAAACACCTGGGGGAGTTCGGGGAGGCCCTGGCTCGCTGGTTCCTCACCGACCATGGCATCCGGGTGGTCGCAACGAACCTGAATGTCGACCGAGGGGAGATCGACATACTCGCCATTGACAATGAGACCCGCGTCGTGGTCGAGGTGCGCAGCACCACCGGTCCCGGAGATCCGATAGATGCCGTCCCCCCCGGCAAGCGGCGCCGGGTGAGCCAACTGGCGCACCGGGTCGGGGTTGCACGGGTCGATTACATCGGAGTTCGCATCAGTCCCGATGCCGCGGTCCTCCATTGGGTCCCGGGTCGGTCTTGACACCTCTTCCGCTCGCTTCCTAGCTTCCCCGGGGCCATGACCACCGGTGCAGATGCCATCAAGGTTGAAGGGCTCGTCAAGCATTACAAGAAGACCAAGGCCCTCGACGGCTTGGACTTCAACGTCCCTGGCGGGGCGATAACCGGTTTCCTGGGCCCCAATGGCGCCGGGAAGACGACCACATTCCGGTCCCTTCTCGGCCTCACCAGGCCCAATGCGGGCACCATCGAGATCCTCGGGCTTCCGGTCCCCTCCCAACTCCAAGCGGTCACAAAGAAGGTGGGGGCCATAATCGAGGAACCCGGCCTGATCCGGGCTCTGGGCGGTCGGATCAACCTCCAGGTGGCTGCGGACACTCTTGGGTTCGGCCACGAGCGGATCGACGAGTTGCTGGACTTCGTGGAGCTGACCGCGGACGCCGGGAGGAGAGTGGAGCAATACTCGAAGGGGATGCGGCAGCGGCTCGCGCTCGCCGCGGCATTGCTCGGGGAACCGGAATTGCTCCTACTCGACGAGCCCCTCGACGGGTTGGACCCGGCGGGGCAGCGGGGGTTCCGGGCACGGCTCCGCCAGCTCGCCGACGAAGGCCGCACGATCGTGGTCTCCAGCCATGATCTCGCCGATATCGAAGCGTTGGCCGACTACGTCGTCGTGGTGAATCACGGCAAGTTGGTCACCCAGGGCCCGCTCGAAGACCTGCTGGGCAAGGGCGGCGGAACCCGGGTCGTGGTCGGTGACACGGGCCGGGCCCAGAGCTTGCTCTCGGCGGCGGGCATCAAGTCCAGCGTCGACGGCGGTTATCTGATCGTGGAAGACGACGACGGGAGCCGGATCATCGAGGTACTGGCCTCATCTGGCCTCTACCCGAAGGAGGTCGCGCCGGCGAGGAGCTCGTTGGAGACGGTGTTCCTCGGCATGACCTCGGAGGAGGCGCCGTGAGCCTGGTCCACGCCGAGTACTTGAAGATCAGCCGCCGCAAGCTCTACCCGGCGATGGTCCTCATCCTGGCGGTGCTCGTCGGGCTGACTGCTTTCTTCCTGCTCATCTTCGGGCAACTGGCTCCCGGCCTGGCCGAAGATTCTCCGGTTCTGTCCAAGCCGGAGGCCTACCTGATCGGCGCCCAGCAGGTCGCGGGCCAGACCTGGTTTCCATTGATCCTGGCCGTGGTGCTGACCGGAGCGGAGTTGCGCAACACCGTTTGGGCAACGACTCTCACCCGGGACTCTCGAAAGCCGGCCCACATCGGCGCCCGCCTGCTGGTGATCGCGGCGGCCTGCTGGGTGGCGATGCTGCTCGGAGCCCTGGGATGGGCGGCAGTCGTTTTCTTCGCTTCTCCCGGCGAAGGCGGGCCGTCTCTGAGTGAGTGGGTGGGCCTCGCCTGGAAGCTCGGAGTGATCCAGGTGGCATGGGTGTCCCTTGGCCTGGGAGCCGTGGCCATGCTCCGCTCGGTGGGGCCGGCGATCGGCGCTGTGCTTGCCCTCTCCTTTGGGGAAAGCATCCTCGCCCTTTGGGGCCCTTATCAGAACGTCTCGTTGAGCGCCGCCGCCGCGGCGTTGTTTCAGGTGAGCGTTGGAGGAGATTTGGGCGCCTTCATTCCCGGCGGGGACTTGTCCCTGCCTCATGCTCTGGCGATCATTGCCGGCTGGACGCTCCTGGGTCTTGGCCTCACCTGGTGGGGACTTCAGCGCCGCGACGCCTGATCGCCTCCCAGCCTGCGCCGCAATTCCTTGTGCCAACAACCGTGGTGCCAGTGCCTTCGCAGGTCGACCTCGTCGTCGGGCACCACGACCAAGTGAAAGGTCCCCTGTGGAATCGTTTTCGAGCACCCGGGGCAGAGGTAATCCTTGCGCGCGGCATAGGGCTGAACGGGGGTGACCGTCACCCCGAGAAGATCGCCCATCCCACCACGGAGAGAATCGCCAGCAGCGCAATCACCATGATCACGACGTCGGTGGCGGTCCGGTTGTGCTCTCGGAACGGGTTGAAGCCCACGTTTGAACGGTAACGGCCCTCAGGTGCCGTCTACCGTCAACGAGGTGAGCTGGCTGGTGGTCGACGATCGTGATCAGGTGCGATGGCTCACACTCGACCGTCCGGATCGGAAGAACGCCATCCCCTTCGACGGTTGGGATGCGCTCCTCCAGGCTCTCGACGAGTTTGAGGCATCCGAAAAGCGGGTCCTGGTGATCACCGGCTCAGGCGGGGACTTCTGCGCCGGAGCCGACCTGGACTCGACTCGCACGGGGGACCTGGGCACGGTGGTCGAACGCCACCAGCGCATGAAGCTCGTCGCATCGGTTGCCATTGCACTGCATCGGCTGACCAAGCCCTCGATCGCCGCCGTCGACGGAGTGGCGGTCGGTGCCGGCCTCAATTTGGCCTTGGGTTGCGACATGGTCGTGGCCACGGAGCGGGCCAGGTTCTCTGAGATCTTCGTCCGGAGAGGGCTGACTGTGGACTTCGGCGGCACTTGGCTGCTGCCCCGGATCGTCGGATTGCAGCGGGCCAAAGAGCTCGCATTGTCGGGGAGGATCGTGGAGGCACGGGAGGCACTGCGGATTGGCCTGGTGCTCGAAGTCGTGCCGGTCGCCGGGCTCGAGGAGCGAGTGACCGAGCTGGCAACATCCATGCTGGACGGTGCCCCGATCGCTCAGATGTTCGCCAAGCAGGCGATCGACGCTTCTTTCGAGCTGAGCTTTGCCGACGCCTTGAGCTGGGAGGGCGAGGCCCAGTCGATCGCCATGGGCACCGAGGACGCCGACGAGGGGATCAGGTCTTTCGTGGAGAAGCGCCCGCCGGTGTGGCGAGGCAGATAGCACCTCAAGAGGTGCCGAGGTCGAGGTGGGCCAGCTCCTCGGGTGTCAGCCGCATTTCCGATGCCCTCAGGCTCTCCTCGAGATGGCCGACGGAGCTCGGGCCGACGAGGGCCGTGACCGGGAAGGGCTGTTCGAGGACGAAAGCGAGCGCGATCTCGACCAACGGGACTCCCTTCACCGCGCTCAACTCCTCTGCCCGGCGCAGACGCTCGCGGTTGTCGTCGGAGAAGTAGATCCGGGCCAGATCGTCAACGGTCGGGTCCCCCTCACGGAGCCGGCCGCTGGCGAAACCAACCGCGAGGGCCGACCAGGCGAGGAGCGGAAATTGCCGATCGCGGTGCCATTCCCGGATGGAGTCGTCGGCGTACAAGGTGCCCGGAAAGAACATTCGAGTGGGGCGGGCGAGGCTCAGACTCGGCGACGAAATAGCGAAACCTTCGAGTCCATGGTCGTCCGCGTAGCGGTTGGCCTCTTCGACGCGGGACACGCTCCAATTCGAGGCGCCGAACGCCAGAATCCGGCCTCGCTCCTGCTCCCCATTCAACGCCTCGAGCAGTGGCCCGGGTTCGACCGATTCCTCGTCCCGGTGCAGCAGGTAGAGATCGACGCGGTCGGTCCGGAGCCGGCGCAGGCTCTCATCGAGGTCGGCCCGTATCGCCTGGGGTGTGACCCGGGGCAACCAGGGTCGGGCGAACATGTCGTCGGGGTCGACCACGGGATGACAGCCCTTGGTCACCAGGAAGACCTCGCCGCGGCGACCTGTCTCCTCGAACCAGCGGCCCAGGGTCATCTCGCTCTTCCCGAAGCCGTAGATGTGAGCGGTGTCGACACAATTGCCCCCGGCTCCGAGGAAGGCATCGAGCAACGCGGCCGCATCGTCGGAGCGCTCAGGTGTGAAGGCCGGAGTCCCTGCCCCGAGCCCGATCACCGAAACAGGGCTCCCGGCGACGTCTATATGTCTCATAGCTCGCCGATGTCCTCGTTCCACAGCCCGGGATTTGACGCGATGAACTCCTCCATCATCCGAACGCAGCGCGGATCATCCAGGACCACGACGTCGACTCCAGTGGCTCGAAGCAGGTCCTCGGCGCCGAGAAACGTCCGATTCTCCCCGATCACGACTCTTGGAATCTCGTAGAGGAGGATCGCCCCGGTGCACATCTGACAGGGGGAGAGGGTGGTGTACATGGTCGAGCGTCGGTAGGCGGCAGGTTTGAGGCGGGCCGCGTTCTCCAGGGCGTCCATCTCGCCGTGGAGGATCGGGCTCCCCTTCTGCACCCTCTGGTTGTGCCCCCTGCCCACGATCTCACTGTCGACCGACAGGACCGATCCGATGGGGATCCCACCCTCGGCCAAACCCTGCTCGGCCTCGGCTACGGCTGCGTCGAGAAAGGGGTCGGCCACGGAGCCGATGGTACGTCTCCGTGACCGACTGAGTCCGACATGAACTGTCCGTTTCGGGTGACGGCCCTCATCACAGGTCAAGTGCCCGGTTGGCTCGCGAGGTCACCGGGTTTTCGGTGACCATTCTCCACATCCGGGCATTCATGGTTGAGAGCAACCGGGGGGTTGCCCGCGGGTCCCATGCCCCGGGCGTGGGACCTGACTCATCCCTCTTGAAGGTAGGTCCCTACGTCGCCGGCAGCGGCTGCCCGGCGAGGAAGGCGTCGATCAACTCCTGCGCCGCCGGATCGTCTCTGACCAGGTAGGAAACACCGTCCTCCTCGGTCCCGAAGACCGGCAAGGTCACCGAGTCGATCTCCGAGGCGGAGCGCATCCCCCACCCCGTCCGCGCCAGGGTGAACATCCGGAGGTCGGAGTCGGCGCTGAGGTTGGACCCGATCGCCGCGATCACCCAGGGGCTTCGCACCAGACCGGAGCCCGAGGAGGCCTTGGCCATGATCTTGGTCAGCACCTCGCGCTGGCGGGCGGCACGGGCGATGTCGCCTCCTCCCTGCGCAACCCACTCCCCGTCCTGAAGCTCTTCGAACTGGCGTGACCGCGCGTAGGCGAGGGCGGTGGCACCGTCGACCATCTGCGTCCCGGCATCGACCTCGAGACCCGACTTGCTATCCCGTGCCGGGTACGGGAATTCGAGCTCGATGCCGCCTAATGCGTCGACGATCCCGGCGAAGCCGGCGAACTCGACCTCGACGTAATGGTTGGGTCGAATCCCGGTGGCTCCGGCCACGGTCTCGACGAGGAGGTCCGGCCCACCTAGGGCGTGGGCGGCATTGATCTTGTTGGTTCCTTCACCCGGGATGTCCACTTTGAGATCACGAGGGATGGAGAGCAGTTGCCGGCGCCCATTCACCACCTGGGCCAGGATTATCACGTCCGTACGCGCACCGGTGAAGTCCCCGAAGCTGCCTTCCAGGTCGTCGGGGAGGTTCTCCCTGCTGTCGCTGCCCACGATCAGATAGACACCGTCACCTTCGGCCAATGAGGGCAAGGTTCCGGCATCTCCCATCCGGGAGTCGGCGAGGAAGGTGAGCCCGAGCAACGCCGCGGCTCCGATCACCAGGACCCAAAGGATGCCGAGAATCCAGCGCTGGCCGCTGCTGTAGCGGCGACGCCGCCGGACCGGTGGGGACGTGGCGGGGGGCTGGGTGAGACTCATGAGGTACCGATCGGGAGCACCGTAACCCCGGCTTCGAACAACAAGGGCGGCGGTGAAACCGAGTCCCTTCACTTGGTCCTAGCACCCCCGTACCTTCGACCCCATGTACGCGGCCACGACTTCGGTGGCGCTCGTTGGGGGAGAGGTCCGTCCGGTAGAGGTCCAGGCCCACGTCGGGAGACAGAACGAGGTTTTCAAGCTCTCTGGCCTCCCCGACACCGCGGTGCGCGAAGCCAAGGATCGGGTTCGTGCCGCAGTGGTCTCGGCGGGCCTGCGCTTTCCCAATCGCACCGTGACAGTCAACCTGGCTCCGGCCGACCTTCCCAAGGGAGGCACCGACTACGACCTACCCATCGCCCTGGGCATCCTCGCCGCCAGCAAGGACATCCCGGTACTGAGAAGAGCGGTGGTGGTCGGGGAGTTGAGCCTCGACGGCGGGGTACGCCCGGGAAGCAACGCTCTCGGCGCCGCGGTGCTCGGGGCCAGGCAGGGCATGCCTTGTCTCGTTGCCGCCGGTGTTGCCGGGGAGGCAGCGTCCATTCCCGGTGCTCGCGCGTACGGGGTGGCCACACTCGCCGAGGCAGTCGAATTGCTTCGAGTGGGTCTCGACGGAAGGGAGCCCTCCTCGCCCGACGAGCCGAGCCCGAACCTGCCTTCGCCGGATCTGGCGGATCTCCGTGGCCAGACCGTGGCGAGGAGAGCGCTGGAGATAGCGGCCGCCGGCGGTCACCACCTCTTGATGCACGGCCCACCCGGCTCGGGCAAGACGATGCTCGCCCGCCGGATCGTCGGCATCCTGCCCCAGCTCGACGCCGAGGAGGCGATCGAGACCGCCATGTTGTGGGCGGCAGCCGGCCGGAGGCGGGGCATCGATCGCACCCCGCCTTTTCGCGCCCCGCACCACACCGCGTCTAAAGCAGCTCTGGTGGGTGGGGGCACCGGAACCCCGGTCCCCGGTGAGGCCTCGCTCGCCCATAGGGGAGTCCTCTTTCTCGACGAGCTCGCCGAGTTCCCCCGAGGGCACCTGGACACCCTGCGCCAGCCATTGGAGGAGGGGGTTGTCTCAGTGGCCCGCCGCGGGATGTCCGTCGACTTTCCCGCCTCTTTCCAGTTCCTGGCGGCGTCCAACCCCTGCCCCTGCGGTTTTCTCGGCGACAATCGGCGCCCATGTGAGTGCCGACCGGTCCTGCGTTCCAAATACCGGTCGCGGATCTCGGGGCCGTTGCTGGACCGGTTCGACCTGATTGTCCGTGTCGGCCGGGTGGGCGCCGACGAGTATGCCGGTCCCCCCGGTGAGGCGAGCACTGCTGTCGCCGCCCGGGTGGCGAAGGCTCGTGACGCCCAGCTGGCCCGCGGCGGCCTCAACCGCCACCTTCCCCGAGATCGATGCATCGAGGCGCCTGCGGCCAAAGCCTTGGTGGCGGCGGCCGTCGGCAGCGGAGTGCTGAGCGCTCGAGGCGGAGACCGCGTGCGGCGGGTGGCACGCACCATCGCCGATCTTGCCGAGTTGGATCAAGTGGGCGAGGACCACACCGCGGAGGCGATCGGCCTCCGGGGTGACTGGCGGGATGACTGATCATCGCCTGGTGCATCCCGATGACCCCAGCTACCCGCTTGGGCTGCTCGACCTCGAGGATCCGCCGCCCCTGTACGTGATCGGAGCGACGACCACCGCCCCGGCGATCGCAGTCGTGGGCACCAGGAGGTGCACCCGGTACGGCGTGACTCTGGCCGAGGGGATCGGGGCGGCGCTGGCACGAGCGGGTTGGACCACGGTCAGCGGCCTGGCCCGGGGAATCGACGCTGCCGCCCACCGTGGCACCCTCGCCGTCGGCGGCGAGGCGGTCGCGGTGCTCGGCTCGGGCGTCGATGTCGTCTACCCGGCGGAGAACCGGGAGATCTACGACATGATCCTCACCGGGCGGGGGGCGGTCATGTCCGAATATCCACCGGGGACCCCTCCTGACCGCTGGAGGTTTCCAGCCCGAAATCGCCTGATAGCGGCGATCTCATCGGCGGTGGCCGTGGTGGAGGCCGGCGAGAAGGGTGGTGCCCTCATCACAGCCCGGTTGGCGGCGGAGATGGGGCGACCTGTGTTCGCGGTCCCCGGGGACGTCGACCGGCCGGCATCGGTCGGCTGCAACCTCCTCATCCGGGATGGGGCCCATCCCGCGCTGGGAGCAGAGGATCTGATCGAGGAGATCGAACTGGCGCTCGGTGTCCCCGCCGCGAGCACATCGACGGATCAGGCGGTACCGGTGACCGGCTGGGTCATCGAAGACCTTCCCGCGATCTGGGGTTGCACTCCGGCGGAGGCAATGGCACGAGTCGCAAGGATGGAGATCAGTGGACAGATCCGGCGCAGCGGCGAATTGATCGTGCCCGCCATCTGACTGCCGAATCGCGAAAACCGGCAATAACATCCACTCGGTGCAGCTCCCCGCAATGCCGACATGGGCCGCGGCCCCCGTCGACAACTTCCTGAAGCGCATGACCGAGCAACGCGACTTGTCCGTGCACACCGTCGACGCGTACCGACGTGACCTGGCCCAATTCTTCGACTATTGCGGCCGAAATGGGGTCAACCGGGTCCAGGACGCACTGCGCATCCATGCCCGGCGCTACCTGGCTTTCCTCGACACCCTCGGTTACTCCCGCCGCTCGATGACCCGCAAGGCCTCGGCGGTTCGCTCCTTCTACAACGATGCCGGTCGCCGCGGCGTCGCCCGAACGAACCCGTTCGAAGGTGTCGCCCGTCCCAAGCTCGACCGTCCCCTGCCCCATGCCCTCCCGGCCCGCACCGTGATCCACGCCATCGAGGCCATCGACACCTCAACGCCCGAAGGATTGCGCGACCGAGCAGTGCTCGACACCCTCTACTCCACGGGCTTGCGGGTATCGGAGTTGGCGTCTCTGACCGTCCGTGACGTGGGTGGGGACATGATCACCGTGGTCGGCAAGGGCCGGAAGACGAGACGCGTTCCGGTGGGCCGCCCCGCTCAGGAGTCCTTGCTGCGCTATGTCTCGGACGCTCGACCACAGATGGCGTCCACCGAGGCCGGGCCCTGGCTCTGGGTGGGGGTGCGTGGGGGCAAGCTCGACACCAGAGGGCTGAGACGGGTGGTCAACAATCATCTCGCTACCTTCCCTCACGCCCTCCGGCACAGTTTCGCCACCCATCTCCTCGAAGGGGGCGCAGACTTGAGGGCCGTTCAGGATCTCCTCGGACACACCGACCTGGCAACCACCCAGATCTACACTGCCGTCACCCGTCAGCATTTGAGAGGGACCTATGACCGAAGCCACCCGAGGGCCTGAGACAAGTCAGCTCGAGGGCCTGTGGGCGCGCTTCAAGGCTTCGGCCGATGCCGATGCCAGGGAACGCCTGATCCTCCATTATTCGCCCCTGGTCAAGTACGTGGCGGGCCGGGTCGGTGCCGGGCTCCCCCGATCAGTTGACCAAAACGACCTTGCCAGTTACGGCCTGTTCGGGCTGATCGACGCCATCGACAAGTTCGAGCTCGAGCGCGGGTTCAAGTTCGAGACCTACGCCATCAACCGGATCAAAGGCGCCATCCTCGACGAGTTGCGCGCCCTCGACTGGGTGCCGCGCTCAGTCCGGTCCCGTGCCCGCCAGATCGAGACTGGTATCGCCGAGCTGGAGCACAGCCTGCAACGGGCACCAAGCGACCAGGAGCTGGCCGACTTCCTGGAGATGGGCGTGGAAGACCTGCAAAGCGCGCTTGCCGAGATCGGGCGCTCCGGGATGGCAGCGCTCGACGAGTTCGTGGGGAACGAGTCTTCGACCTCCGTGGGCGAGATGCTCGCCGACCCGACCGGGATCTCGCCGGAGATGGCCTTTCAGTCGGAAGAGACCCGGCGAGGCCTGGTGGATGCGATCAACCGCCTCCCCAACCGGGAACGCCTCGTGATAACGCTCTATTACTACGAGGGGATGACGCTCGCCGAGATAGGGGACGTGCTTGGCGTCACCGAGTCCCGGGTGTGCCAGATTCACGCCAAGACGATGATGTCGCTCCGCAATCGTCTCGGCGAACCGTCCTGGGGGTGACGATGTGACCGATCGGATCCGGCACAAGTATCGGATCGACCTCGATGGGTGGGCAATCTCCGGCACCGGGGTGAGACAGGCCGTGATCCGCCCCCTCACCGAGGCCGACACCGAGGCACTGGCCGGCCTGATGCTCGACGCGTACGTGGGCACGATCGACTACGAGGGCGAGAACATCGACGATGCCCGGGCCGAGATCGAGGAATACCTCAGCGGGGACCCGATCCTGACCTGCACCCGTGTCATCGAGGCCGGGGGCAGCCTGGTGGCGGCATCATTGGTCGCGAGGTGGGAGGACTATCCCCTGATCGCATATGTGATGACATCGTCATCTCGCAAGGGCCAGGGCCTGGCACGGGCGGCCCTTCTCTCCAGCCTCGACTGCCTCGCGCGAACCACCGACCTCGAGGTCTACGCCTTCATCACCGAGGGCAACACCGCATCGGAGCGGCTCTTTCTCGGCTTGGGAGCCGTCCGCACCGACTGACCGTCTCGTCGATTACCAGAGCCAGGGCACGCACCGTACAATCCAGGCATCACACACGCTCATTGACCCTCCCTGGTCGGGCGCAGCCCGGTGTGAGGGTGACTCGAGAGAGCCAGGTGGCGACCCACCGGTGAGCGGAGGAACAACCAGAAAGGAATCATGTGGCATCGGTCACCATGAAGCAGCTCCTGGAGGCCGGTGTCCATTTCGGTCATCAGACCAGGCGCTGGAACCCGAAGATGCGTCCCTACATCTATGGGGAGCGCAACGGAATCCACATCATCGACCTCCGTCAGACCCTGGAGCAGATCGGTGAGGCCACCAACTACGTCAAGGACCTGGTCGCCGGGGGCGGAACAGTCCTCTTCGTAGGGACCAAGAAGCAGGCCCAGGCCGCGGTCGCCGAGAACGCGGGCCGCTCCGGGATGCCATATGTCAACTTCAGATGGCTGGGTGGGATGCTGACCAACTTCGCGACCATCCAAAAGCGGATCTTCTACATGCGAGAGCTGAGACGTCTCGAAGAGAGTGGCGAGATCAACTCTCTGCCCAAGAAAGAGCGCCTCAAGCTGCGCCGTGAGCTGACCAAGCTGGAGCAGAACCTGGGCGGAGTCGCCGACTTGCAACGGGTGCCCGATGCGGTGTTCGTCGTCGATGTCAACGCCGAGAGCACGGCCGTGACCGAGGCTTCGAGGCTCGGGCTTCCCGTGATCGCCCTGGTCGACAGCAACTGCGATCCCGACCTCGTGGAGTACGTGATTCCGGGCAACGACGATGCGATCCGCGCCGCCGACCTCATCGCGGGGGCGATCGCCGATGCCGCCCTCGAGGGCAAGCAGCTGGCCGGCGCCAAGGCGTCGAAGGCAGAGGCAGAGGCCGAGGTTGTCGAGTCCTGAACATGGGTGACTTCACGGCCAAGGACATCCAGAAGCTGCGTGTGGACGCCGGCGTCGGGATGATGGACGCCAAGCAGGCACTGACCGACGCCGACGGCGACTTCGAGAAGGCATACGAGCTGCTTCGTGAGCGGGGCCAGGCCAAGATGGCGAAACGCTCCGAGCGCGAAGCCAACGAGGGCACCATCGGGTCCTACATCCACATCCAGAACGGGCGCCCGGTCATGGGAGTCCTCGTCGAGCTCGCCTGTGAGACCGATTTCGTGGCCAAGAGCGACGAGTTCAGGCTGGTCGCAGACGAGATCGCGATGCACATAAGTTGGGGTAACCCGGGGTGGATCACCCGTGAGGAGGTCGACCCGACCGAGGTGGAGAAGGAGCGCGACCTCCTCGCCCGACAGGCGGTGGCCGAAGGCAAGCCGGAAAATGTGGTGGATCGGATAGTCGAGGGCAAGATCAACTCCTGGTACCAAGATCACGTGCTCTACGACCAGAAGTTCGTGAACGCCGAGAAATTCGACGGCACTGTCGGCGACCTGGTGGGCCAGCTCGCCGCCAAGATGGGGGAGAACATCTCGGTGCGGAAGGTGGCTCGGGTGGCAGTAGGTGACTAGGGGCCTCTCATGACGGACCGGCCACGGCGGGTGATCCTCAAGCTGTCCGGTGAGGCCTTCGCCGACCCCGACCTCGGCTACGGCATCGACCCCGAGACCGTGAGGCGCGTCGCGTCCGAAACGGCGGAGGCCCACGCCACCGGGGTGCAGATCGCGGTTGTGGTCGGAGGTGGCAACATCTTCCGGGGTGTGTCATCGGCGGCAAAAGGCATGGATCCGGCCTCTGCCGACTACATGGGGATGCTGGCCACGGTGATAAATGCCCTCGCCCTCCGCGACGCGCTCGAGAAGCAGGGGGTCCCCACCCGGGTGCAGAGCGCGATCACGATGCAGGAGCTGGCCGAGCCCTACATCCGGCTTCGGGCGATTCGTCATTTGGAGAAGGGTCGGTCGGTGATCTTCGCCGCCGGAACCGGCAACCCCTTCTTCACCACCGACACCACGGCCGCCCTCAGGGCAGTCGAGATCGGGGCCGATGTCCTTCTCAAGGCAAGCAAGGTGGATGGGATCTACGACGCCGACCCCGCGATCAACCCCGATGCCAACCGCCTGGAGGAGTTGTCGTACATGGATTTCATCGCCAGGGAACTCAGGGTCATGGACACCACCGCCATTACGATGTGCAAGGAGCACGGTGTGCCGATAGTCGTGTTCGATATGAACGCCCCTGGCAATATCTTGAAAGCGGTCAACGGGGAGAGCATCGGCACGGTCATCCACTGAGGAGGAGGTGAGACGATGATCAGCGATCTCTTGGCCGACGCCGAGCACAAGATGGAGTTGGCCACCGATCACGTCGCCTCCGAGTTCTCCACGGTGCGGACCGGTCGGGCCAACCCCCAACTTCTGCAGCGGATCGCCGTCCAGTACTACGGGCAGCCCACCCCACTCCAGCAGCTGGCATCCATCGCGGTTCCCGAGGCCCGGCTGCTGGTGATCCAGCCCTACGACAAGTCCTCGGTTGGAGACATCGAGCGTGCCATCCAACAGTCGGATCTCGGGCTTAACCCGTCCAACGACGGCTCGGTGATCCGAATCGCCTTCCCGCCGCTCACAGAGGAGCGTCGCCGTGACCTGATCAAGGTGGTCAAACACATGGCCGAGGAAGGCAGAGTCTCGATCCGCAACATCCGGCGACATTCCAAGAGCGATATGGAAGCCATGCATGGCGACATCTCCGACGACGACATAAGACGCGGGGAAGAAGAGCTGCAGAAGCTCACCGACCGTTACGTCGTGAAGGTCGACCAACTGCTGTCTCACAAGGAAGAAGAGCTACTCGAGGTATGACCGATCGCGGCGATGAGAGCAAGGCCGGCAGGGTCAGACGTCCCTGGGAGGAGGAGCCCGAGGAAGGAGATGTCTTCACATTGCCCGAGCCAGAGCAGGCGGAGGCCGGCGCCGATGTCGACCTCGGCGATTGGGAGGCGATGACCTCAGAGGGGTCCTCGTCGATCGACAAATACACCTCCGAGGACTACGCGGCCGCGACCACCGAGGAGTACCGGGGCCTCGCCGAAGAGGTGAGCCGGGCCGCCGAGGAGGAGTGGCAGCAGCAGGCAGTCGCCGCCACGCTTCCTGGTGTAGACAGCGGGCTAGTCGGGTTCGATGACGTGTCGCGGGCATCGGTAGGGCGCGAAGAGGACTACGAGGCCCACGAGCAGGCGGCGAGCTCCGACTTCGCGATGCGCGTCGGATCAGCCGTCGTGATCTTCGGGATGTTTCTCGGAAGCCTGTTGCTCGGCGGCTGGTGGTTCAGCGCCTTCGTGATCCTGGTGATGGTGGTTGCCTGCGGCGAGTTCTATGCCACGGTCCGCCACGCCGGTTATCGCCCTCTTGCTCTGTTCGGGCTCTTGGGCGTGGTGTTCATGGGCGTCGGGGCCCACACCACTGGGGTGATGGCGATCGGGGGGTGGGCGGCCCTTTTCGCCACGGGATCGGTCCTCTTCTTCACATTGTCCCCCCGGCGCAATCCCATGGAGAACGCCTCCCTCACCGTGGCCGCCATGGCATGGGTGGGGCTCCTCGCCTTTGCCGTGCTGATCGGCCAGGGGCCGCGTCCCATCGAAGACATCCTGTTCGTGGTCCTGCTGGTTGCGTTCAATGACATGGGCGCCTACTTCGTCGGACGCTCGTTCGGGCGGAGGAAACTGGCGCCCCGGCTCTCCCCTTCGAAGACCATCGAGGGATTCTTCGGGGGCTTGATCGCCGCTCTCGTGGTGTCCTCGATCTTGGTCAGCTTCCCCGCGTGGGAGGTGATCGGCCTCGCCCGCGGCCTCGTCATCGCCGCGGTGGTTGGTGTGGTGGCTCCGATCGGAGATGCCGCCGAGTCGATGGTGAAGCGGGCTCTGGGAGTCAAGGACATGGGATCGGTTCTCCCCGGCCACGGTGGGATCCTGGACCGGATCGACGGATTCCTCTTTGCGGTCCCCACCGTCTACTTCCTGTTCCGGGGTTTCGGGCTGCTGTGACCCGGCCGGTGGTCGTCCTCGGGGCGACCGGCTCCATCGGAACCCGGGCTCTCGAAGTCGCCGACCATCTCGGGTACCAGGTGGTCGGGATCGCGGCGAGGGAGCCATCTCCGGACCTGGTGAAGATCGCGAACCGGTATCCCAAGGCCAGGGTGGCCGTCGCCGGGGGATCCGGGGAGGAGCGTGGCTCCTTTCGTGCGGCGGTGGGACGCGAGGTCGGGTTCGATGCCGAGGCCGTGGCCGAGCTCGCCGCGTCACCAGGCACCATCGTGGTCAACGGGATCGTGGGCTCGGCCGGCCTCCGGGCGACCGTCGCCGCATTGGAGGCAGGCAACCGTGTCGCTCTCGCCAACAAGGAGAGCCTGGTCGCAGGGGGCTCGGTGGTCACGGGAGCTCTCGCCAGAGGCGGGGGAGAGCTGATCCCGGTCGACAGTGAGCATTCTGCGATCAGCCAATGCCTTACAGGCGAGAGAACCGAAGACGTGGCACGCCTGATCCTCACCGCTTCCGGGGGGCCGTTTCGGGGTCGGGATCGGGAATCGCTGGTGAATGTGACACCGGAGGAAGCGTTGCGTCACCCCACCTGGGACATGGGCCGGCGCATCACGGTCGACTCCGCCACGCTGTTCAACAAGGGCCTGGAGGTGATCGAAGCCCATTTCCTGTTCGATGTGCCCTTCGATGTCATCGACGTCGTCGTCCACCCGCAATCGGTGCTCCATTCCGCGGTCGAGTTCGTGGATGGGTCCTGGAAGGGCCATTTCGGCTTTCCCGACATGAGGATCCCGATTCAGTACGCGCTCACCGCCCCTGACCGTGCCCCTCTGCCCCTCGATCGCTTCTCGTTGGCAGGAATGGACTTGAGCTTCGAGCAGCTGGATCGAGAGGCCT
Organism: Acidimicrobiia bacterium; assembly: GCA_044867525.1. Lineage (GTDB taxonomy): Bacteria > Actinomycetota > Acidimicrobiia > Spongiisociales > ZC4RG35 > JALYNX01. The sequence continues at coordinate 21,264 of JBIOVB010000118.1, forward strand.
TCCCCGCCCTCGACATCGCCTTCGCCGCGGGGCGTGCGGGCGGATCGAGCCCGGCTGTGCTCAACGCCGCCGACGAGGTGGCTGTCGAGGCATTCCTCCAGGGCCGGCTCGGCTTTCTCGGCATATCCGATGTCGTGGCCCATGCCATCGAGAGCGTCCCCTGGAGGAAGTTGGAGACAGTGGGTGCGGTCCTCGAGGCAGATGCCGAGTCTCGTGCCGTCGCCGCCGAATTCATCTCAGGCTCCTGCTGAATAATCGCCACAAATAGGTAGCGTGTCCGGATGCTCCGAGGTATGGCGGCGGCCGCCGCCATCGTTCTCTTTGTCACTGCCCATGAGGCCGGCCACTTCCTGGCGGCCAAGGCGACGGGCATGAAGGCGACCCAGTTCTTCTTCGGGTTCGGTCCCAAGATCTGGTCAACTCAACGCGGGGAGACCGAGTACGGATTCAAGCTGCTGCCGCTCGGGGGGTATGTCCGGATCGTCGGCATGAACCCCCTGGAAGAGGTGCCCGCCGAGGACGTGGGCCGGACCTATCGGGAGAAGAAATTCTGGGAGAAGAGCTTCGTCGTGCTCGCCGGTGTCGGGATGAACTTCCTGATCGCGTTCGTCCTCTTCTTCGGGATCATCCTCGCCAACGGCGTTCCCCGTGTTCAGCCGGTGGTGGACGAGGTGGTTCCCACCGTCCTGGTCGACGGTGTGGAAGTAGAGACACCTGCGCAAATCGCCGGGCTGGAGAGCGGTGACGTGATCCTGGCCATCGGCCCGCACCGGATCTCAGCCTGGGAAGACGTTCCCGTGGCTCTGGACTCGGTGGGCGGCGGCCCGACCACGGTCGAGATCCTCCGGGACAACCAGGCGATGACTCTCGAAGCGGACCTCGTGGAGCGGGAGTCCATCGACGGCTCGGGGAGCACGGGTTTCCTCGGTGTCGAGCCTGTGGTCGAAACCTATCAGCCCAGCGGGTTCGAGTCGGTGGGAATGGCCGGCCAGCAGGTGTGGGACGGCATCGGGTTCACTTTCAAGGCGCTGGGAGACATGCTCAAGCCGTCCAGCCTCGCCCAATATGTCGGCGTATTGGGTGGCGACACCGAAGTCGACAACGAAATACGGCCCGTGAGCCCGATCGGGATAGTCAATATCGGGACCCAGACCGCGTCCCCGGCCCAATTCCTCTCGATCCTGGCCTTTGTCAACGTGATACTGGCCACGATCAACCTGCTCCCGCTGTTCCCTCTCGATGGTGGCCATTTCGCGGTGGCTCTCTACGAGAAGGTCACGGGTCGGGAAGCCAACATCCGGCGCCTGGCCCCGATCGCCGCCGCCGTGATCGGGATATTCGCGTTTCTCGGGTTCGTGGCGATCATCCTCGACATCGTCAACCCGATCAGCCTGTCTTAGGCGCGCGGGCTCGCCGTCTTGGCTCGGTGAGCGGTCTACCGTTCAATCCGGAAATGACTGATCGCCGCAAGACCCGCCAGCTCCATGTCGGGAACGTCGCCGTAGGCGGTGATGCCCCGATCTCGGTGCAGTCGATGACCACCACCAAGACAGCGGACGTCGACGGGACCCTCGCCCAGGTCTATGCCCTCGCCGGCGCAGGAGCGGACATCGTCCGTATCACCTGCAACGAGGTCGAAGCGGCGGAGGGCCTGGCGGAGATCGTCCCCCGGAGCCCGGTTCCGATCATCGCCGACATCCATTATCAGTTCCGGCTTGCGCTTGGGGCCTTGGAGGCAGGGGTCCAGGGATTGCGGCTCAACCCGGGGAACATCCGAAAGGAAGACCAGATCAAGGCGGTTGCCCGCGAAGCCAAAGACCGCGGGGTGCCTATCCGGGTCGGGGTCAACGCAGGGTCGCTGGACAAGGACCTGCTGGCCAAGCACGGGAGCGCGGTCCCGGAAGCCCTGGTGGAGTCGGCACTACTCGAGATCCGCTATCTGGAGGAGGTCGACTTCACCGACATCAAGATCTCGGTGAAGCACTCCCATGTCCCGTCGATGGTCGACTCCTACCGTCTCCTCTCGGAGAGGGTCGACTACCCCCTCCACCTCGGGGTGACCGAGGCCGGGCCACCTCCGGCGGGCCTCATCAAGGGCGTGGCGGGTATCGCAACCCTTCTCAACGAGGGCATCGGGGACACCATCCGCTTCTCCCTGACCGCCGACCCGGTCGAAGAGGCCAAGGCTGGACGTCAATTGTTGGAGTTTCTCGGCCTGCGGGAGCGCAAGGGGCTCGATCTCATCGCCTGTCCCTCCTGCGGCCGGGCGGAGGTCGATGTGATCGACGTGGCCACCCGTGCCCAGGCGGCATTGGAGGCGGAGCGCCTTCCGATCCAGGTCGCGGTGATGGGATGTGTGGTCAACGGGCCAGGGGAGGCCCGTGAGGCCGATATCGGCATAGCGGCGGGAAGGGGCAAAGGGCATCTCTTCATCAAGGGCCAGGTGGTGAGGGTGGTGCCCGAGTCGGAGATGGTCGAGGCGCTGCTCGACGAGGCCCGCAAGCTGGTCGAGGAAGGGGTCGAAAGCCGTCTCGCCCACGCCCAGGCCAATGCAGCGGAACTGGCAGCGGCGGCCAGGCAACAACTGATCGAGATCCAGGGTGACGCCAACCGGACGGCCGACCGCCGGGCCCGCGTTGCCGAGGTCGCCGGCCGGCCGGACTGAGGACTGATGCGCTGGAGCCAAGCCTTCATCCCGACACTCCGTGACGCCCCGACCGATGCCGAGGCGGTAAGCCACAAGCTCCTGGTGCGGGGCGGTTTCATCCGCCAGTTGGCAGCCGGTTCCTACACCATCCTCCCGCTAGGAATGAGGGTGCGCTCGAAGGTGGCGGGCATCATCCGCGAGGAGATGAACCTGATCGGAGGCCAGGAGATCCTCCCGCCCACATTGCATCCCGCCGAGATCTGGAAGAAATCGGGCCGCTACGAGTCGATGGGAGCCAACCTCTTCAAGCTGGTGGATCGAAAGGACGCCGAATTGGTCCTCGGGATGACCGAGGAGGAGATCTTCGCCATCACCGCTCTCGAGCTCGCCAGCTACCGGGATCTCCCCCAGATCTGGTACCAGATGCACACCAAGTTTCGTGACGAGCCCCGCCCCAAGTCGGGACTGCTCCGAGTACGCGAATTCACGATGAAGGACTCCTACACGCTGGACATCGACCGGGCCGGCCTGGACGCAGGTTTCGAAAAGCATCGCACCGCCTACTTCAGGATCTTCAGACGATGGGGCCTGAGCCCGGTCGACGTCGAGGCATCTTCAGGGACCATGGGGGGCACCGAGTCGGTCGAGTTCATGGTGCGCAGCGACGCCGGTGAGGATTGGATCGTCACCTGCACCAACTGTGACTACCGGGCCAACGTGGAACGGGCGCTGTCCGCGGTCCCGCAAGTCGATGACGGCGATGCCGGAGCCCTGGAGCGGTTTTCCACGCCGGGGTTGCGAACAATCAGGACCCTGGCCGAGGCGCACCCCGAGATCGCCCCACCGGACCGGCAGATCAAGACGCTTGTCTACGTCCTCGATGGTGAGCCGGCACTGGTCCTGCTCCGCGGTGACCATGATCTCCAGGAGCAGAAGCTGCTCGATGCGACGGCTGCCGTCGAAGCCAGGGCCGCCACCGCTGAGGAGATACGCCCACTGCTGGGGGCCGATCCGGGGAGCCTGGGTGCGGTCGGGGTGGACGGGATGCGGGTGATCGGGGACGTGTCGCTTCGGGGCCGGGCCAACCTGGTCACAGGTGCCAACGAGGACGACTGGCATCACTCAGGGGTGAGCATCGACCGCGATATGGAAGTCGGGGAGTGGGCCGACCTACGGGCCGTGAAGGCCGGCGAGCCTTGCTCGGTCTGTGGGAGCGGCCTCGAGCTGTGGAAGGGGATCGAGGTCGGTCACATCTTCAAGCTGGGCACCAAATTCTCCGAGGCCTTCGGCGCATTTGTCCAGGACGAGGGCGGTACCAGCCACCCGATCATCATGGGCTCCTACGGGATCGGCGTGGAACGCGGAGTGGCGGCCGTGGTCGAGTCCTCGAACGACGAGAAGGGGATCATCTGGCCGGTGTCTGTCGCTCCCTACGAGGTGGTGATCACCGTGGTTCGACCCGACGAGACCCTCGATGCCGCCGAGAAGCTATACGGGGAGCTGGCCGCGGCAGGGATCGAGGTTCTTCTCGACGATCGCGAGGAGCGGCCCGGGGTGAAGTTCGCCGATGCCGAGTTGATCGGGATCCCATACCGGGTCACGGTGGGCCCGCGAGGGGTGGCGGAAGGCAAGGTCGAGTTGACCGCCCGGAGAGGTTTGACCACCGAAGAGGTGGCTCTGGATGCGGTGGTCGGTGAGCTGGCGGGCCTCATCGAATCTCAGCGATTCGGGATCTGAAGAGTCCGGAGTCGACACCCTCCCCATCCGCGGCGACCGACCGAGGGGCGGTGACAGATTTTCCGTGTTCTCCATGAGGAATCCGAACATTTCTGCGGTGCTCGTGTCCCTCCGATGCCCCAAGAACTCAGCCGGGCGCGCTTGTCTATAATCCAGCCGGAGACAACAGGACGCTTTTCAGTCAGGTGGGCGCCTTTGGGCCCACCTGACTTGTTGTGGAGTGACGGAGATTGATGGACGTGACCGAGATTTGGGAAGCAGTGGGGAACTACCTCAGTGCGGAGCACCTCGAGCTCGACGATGTCGAGCTGTCCGGTCGCGGCCAGGGGACGATTCTGCGGATCGTGGTCGACGGCGAGGGTGTGGACGTCGAAAGGCTCGCCGAGGTGTCGCGAGGCCTGTCACGGCTCCTCGACAAAGAAGTCGGGCTCGACGACCCGTACCAGCTGGAGGTCACCTCGCCCGGGCTGGAGAGGAAGCTTCGCCGCCCGAGCCATTACGCCAAGGCGGTGGGTCGCGAGGTCATGGCCAAGGTGGATTCCGGTTCGGGGAAGAAGACGGTCCGCGGCGTCATCGCAGAGGCCGGCGAGCACAACTTCATCGTCGAGGCGGACGGTGAGCGCGAGGTTGTCGAATACGAAGACGTGCTCACCGCCAACACTGTGTTCCGGTGGGAGAAAGCCCCCAAGCCGGGGCACTGAAGGAGAACGATGCAGCTCGACACGATGATGGAGGCGATCGAGGTCCTCGCCCGGGAGAGGGGCGTTGCTATCGACACCATCCTCGACGCCTTCGCCAACGCTCTGGTAGCGGCTTACAAGCGGAGCCCGGGCGCGGCCGAAGAGGCGCGGGTGACCATCGACCCCGAGTCCGGGGAGGTCACGGTGTACGCACAGGAACTGGACGAGGACGGCAACGTGACCTCGGAGTGGGAAGACACTCCTGAAGGTGAGGCGTTCGGCCGCATCGCGGCCCAGTCCTTCAAGCAGGTGATGCAGCACAAGCTCCGTGAGGCCAAGCGCGAGCACGTTTACGAGATGTACGAAGGGCGAGAGGGCGATCTGGTGACCGGGCTCGTTCAGCAGGTCGACTACCGCTCCGTGATCCTCGACCTTGGTGATGCCGAGGCGATACTCCCCGGCTCGGAACGGATCCCGTTCGAGCGCCTGGAGCGTGGGAATCGGGTAAAAGCCCTGATCCTCGAGGTTCGCAACGAGGCGAAAGGCGCTCAGATCGTGGTGTCGAGAAGTCATCCCGACCTGGTTCGGCGATTGCTCGAGTTGGAAGTGCCCGAGCTGACCGATGGGACCGTGGAGATCGTGAACATCGCACGGGAGCCGGGGCACCGCACCAAGATCGCGGTGATCTCCCACGACCCCAACGTCGACCCCAAGGGTGCATGTGTGGGCGCCAGGGGGTCGCGCGTGCGCCAGGTGGTCAACGAGCTCCGTGGCGAGAAGGTCGACGTGGTCCAGTGGCGTGACGACCTCGGCCAGTTCATCGCCGAGGCGTTGGGCCCGGCCAAGGTCAAGGAAGTCCACATCAACGAAGAAGAGAAAACGGCCGACGTGATCGTTTCCGAGCATCAGCTATCACTGGCGATCGGCAAGGAGGGCCAAAACGCGCGGCTGGCAGCGAGGCTCTCCGGGTACAAGGTGGACATCCACTCCGATACCGAGGGCGAGGAGCCGGTCGCCGAGGAGGCTTCTCGAGAGCCAGTGGTTGAGGAGGCAGCTCCTGAGGGTGTTGCGGATGAGGCTGCCGGCGGGGAGGCCCTCGAAGAGACTCTGGAGACCGAGCCCGTTCCCGAAGAGGCCCCAGAGGAAGTTGTGGCATCCGAGGACGACGAGGACACCGTCGTCGGGACCGATGACGAGAGCGATGACGAAAGCGAATGAAGAGGGCTGAGACGTGAGGGTTTATGAACTCGCCCGCGACCTGGGCATTGACTCGAAGCTGGTGCTCGACCATGCCCACGAGTTGGGCCTGGACGTGAAGACGGCGTCCTCCGGCCTCGACGAGGAGTCGGCCGAGCTGCTGCGCCTCGCTCTTGCCGGCGACGAGGCGCCTGCCGAGGAGGAAGTAGTCGAGGAGCCCAGCACCGAGCCGGGAGTGTCCTCCGCCGAGGAGGAGCCTGAAGACGATGCTCCTACCGAGGTGGGGCTGGCCTCGCTCAAGGAGGGGGCGACGGTATCCCAGTTCGCCCAAGCCATCGGAGTGCCAACCAGCGAGATCGTGAAGATGCTCCTGCTTCGGGGGTTGCCGATCGGTGCCGGCCAGCAGATGCCGCCGGAGCTCATGGACGAGATCGCCGAGTCCTACGGGTTTGTGATCGATGTCGAGGAGGCCCCACCACCTCCGGCGGTGGGAGAACGGCCGGAGCATGTCGATGCCGATGCCGACCTGGCCCCGCGACCGGCGGTGGTCACCGTCATGGGTCATGTCGACCACGGCAAGACCACGCTGCTCGATCAGATCCGCAAGACGAGGGTGGTCGAGGGAGAGCAAGGCGGGATCACCCAGCACATCGGTGCTTACCAGGTCGAGGTCAACGGGCGCCCGGTGACCTTCATCGACACTCCGGGCCATGAGGCGTTCACTGCCCTCCGCGCCCGTGGCGCCAACATCACCGACATAGTCGTGCTCGTGGTGGCGGCAAACGACGGTGTGATGCCGCAGACGGTGGAGGCCATCTCCCATGCCCGCGCCGCAGGGGTGAAGACGATCGTGGCCGTGAACAAGATCGACGTGCCCGGTGCCGACCCCATGCGGGTTCGCACCGAGCTCACCGAGCATGAGGTGATCACCGAGGAGCTCGGTGGCGATGTCCCGAGCGTCGAGGTGTCGGCACTCAGCGGGGACGGGGTCGACACCCTGCTCGAAGTCATCGACCTGATCGCTCAGCTGGAGGAATACAAGGCCAACCCGGATGCTCCGGCGTCTGGCGTGGTGGTCGAAGCCCAATTCGAGAAGGGCAAAGGTGCGGTGGCAACCGTCATCGTGCAGCGGGGGACCCTCAAGACCGGAGACTCGTTCGTGGCCGGCGCCGTCGCCGGCCGGGTGCGGGGATTGATGGACGAGAACGGGACGCCCGTCAAGCAGGCCCTGCCTTCGGACCCGGTTCAGATCATGGGTTGGGACGACGTTCCGGTTGCAGGCGACTACTTCGAAGTCGTCGAATCGGATCGCGAGGCGCGACGACTCGCCGAGGAGCGGGCGGAGTCGTTGAAGTCGGCGAGCCAGGCGGTGCCCTCGGCGCGTGACCGCCTGCAGAGCCTCCTCGACCAGCTCCGCTCCGACGAGGCCACGCTCAACCTGATCGTGAAGGCCGACGCGCAGGGCTCCCTCGAGGCGCTTCGGGAGTCGATCGTCAAGATCGAGCGTGAGGGCGGGAAGATCCAGATCGTCCACGGCGCAGTAGGCGGGATCAACGAAAACGACGTCACCCTGGCCGAGGTGACCGAATCGGTCGTCATCGGCTTCAACGTCCGGCCCGAGCCCAAGGCTCGCCGGGCGGCCGAGGAGGCCGGTATCGAGATCCGGACCTACGGGATCATCTACGAGCTACTCGACGAGATCGAGGCCCTCCTCGTGGGCCAGCTTGCTCCCGAGGAGCACGAGCAGATCCTGGGGACTGCCGAGGTACGGGCCATCTTCAAGGTGCCCCGTGCCGGCACCGTGGCCGGCAGTTACGTGTTGGAGGGAACCATCCAACGCGGTGCCCGAGCCCGTCTCCTTCGTGACGGGGTGATCATCCACGACGGGACGATCTCATCGTTGAAGCGCTTCAAGGACGATGTGCGCGAGGTCGCCTCGGGCTTCGAGTGCGGGATCGGCTTCGAGAATTACAACGACGTCAAGGAAGGCGACAATATCGAGGCCTACCTGATCCGCGAGGTCGCCCGGACCTGATGCGGGCGGCCGCCCTGCGGGTCGAGCTCCACTTACCCGGCCCGCAGTCGCTCAAGGCGAAGCGCGGCATCCTTCGCCCCACGATCGAAGGCATGAGGCGCTTGGGCTCCTACAGCGTGGCCGAGGTCGACCATCACGACCTTTGGCAGCGGGCGGCAATCGGGGTGGCCGTCGTGGCCCCGGACGGCAAGAGTCTCGCGATGCAGATCTCCAAGGTTCGTCGCTACCTTGACAGTCGACCGGATGTCGAAGTGATCGACATCCGCATCGCCGAGTTGGAGGAGCCGATGTGAGCGATCGCCCGCGAATGCTCAAGGTCAATTCGACGCTCCGCGAGGTCCTTGCCGAGGAATTGGAGAAGATGAACGACGACCGCCTGCAGATGGTGTCGGTGACCGGGGTCGACACCGCCCCCAACCTGAGGCATGCCGTCGTCTACGTCGACGTCCTCGGCGTCGAGCATGAAGAAAACGCCCTCGCCGCTCTGGGCCGTGCCACGCATCGGCTCCAGTCGGCCATCGGACGCCAGGTCCGCCTCAAGTACACACCAACGCTCGAGTTCGTCATCGATCCAGGGGTTCAGGGCGGGCAGCGGATCGAGAGCATCCTGCGATCGATCCAGGAGCAGGGAGATACCGAGGAGTGATCGACCGGGGGAGCCTCGAGTCCGCGGCGGCAATCATCGGCGCAGCCCAGCGCCTGGCCCTGGCGTGTCACATCGGGCCCGACGGGGACGCCCTCGGATCGATGATCGGGTTTGGGATCGCAGCTGCCAATGCAGGCAAGCAGGTCGTGGCGAGTTTCGGAGCGCCCTTCGTTGTGCCGGACAACCTCGGATTCCTCCCTACCTCCCTCCTGGTCGCACCCCAGGACTTCCCCGAGGCGCCAGAGGTGATGATCTCATTCGACGCAGGCTCGCTGGATCGCCTCGGTGAGCTGGCGCCGGCGGCGGGCAGGGCGGCAAAGGCGATCGTCATCGACCACCACGTGACCAACGAGGGGTTCGGGGACGTCGCAATCGTCGACCCCGAGGCTGCGGCGACGGGCGAGCTGGTGACCCAGCTTCTCGATGTGCTGGGGTGGCCGCTGACGTCTGAGATCGCCACCTGCCTCCATACCGCCCTGGTCACCGACACCGGGCGGTTCCAGTACGCCAACACCCGGCCGGCGACCCTCGAACTGGGGGCGCGCCTGGTGGCCGCAGGCGCCGACCCCGCCGAGATCGGCCGTCATGTCTACGACGAGGCTCCTTTCGGCTACTTGAAGGTGGCGGGCGCCGCCCTGAGCCGCTCCGAGCTGGACGTGGACAAAGGCGTGGTCACGGCGTATGTCACCCAGTCGGATCTAACCGAGGCGGGCATCGATTGGGGTGACATCGACAATCTGATCAACACTATCCGCCTCGCCATAGAGGCCGATGTCGCGGTGCTGGCCAAGGTGCACGACGAGGGTCGTGTCAAACTGAGCCTGAGGTCGCGCGGTGCGACGGACGTTGGCTCGCTCGCGGCCGCGATGGGTGGCGGAGGGCACCGTCTGGCGGCCGGTGTCACGTATGCCGGCAAGGTCGATGATGCTCTGGATGAGGTCCGGAAGCGGGTAGAGGACTTCCGGTGACCGCCGGGTTTCTCGTGGTCGACAAGCCGGGCGGGATGACCTCGAATGCCGTCGTTGGCACCGTGCGCCGGGCGACCGGGATCAAGAAGGTTGGTCACGCGGGCACCCTCGACCCGCTCGCCACCGGGGCGATGGTGATCGCGGTTGGGCCGGTCACCAGATTGATCCGCTTCATCCAGGAACAGCCAAAGGAGTACCTGGCTACCGCGCAGTTCGGAGTTGCTACCGACACCCTGGATGCCGATGGCGCCGTCCTGGAGCGGGAGCCGATGGATTTCTCCGAGCAAGACTTGGAGACTGCGGCAGCCCGCTTCGTCGGGGTGATCAATCAGATCCCGCCGATGGTCTCCGCCCTGAAGCACGAGGGTCGTCGGCTCTATGAGCTGGCGAGGCGGGGAGAGGTGGTCGATCGGGACGCACGGCCGGTCGAGATCCACGAATTGGAGATCCTGTCATTCGGCGCCGGTCCCTACCCGGAGGTCGAGTTCCGGGTGGTCTGTGGCAAGGGCACCTACGTCCGCACCCTGGCCGCCGATCTGGCAGCTGCGCTGGGCGGGCACGCCCATCTCATCGCCCTCCGGCGCACCCGCATCGGGTCACTCGACGTCGACGTCCAGGGTGTGAAGCTCCAGGACCTCGACAGCTGGCAGCAGTGGTTCCTGAGCCCATCCCGTGCCCTCGAGGACCTGCCCGCGGTGACAGTCGGGCCCGAGACCGCCGAGGGTGTGAGCCACGGGATGCGTTTCGTCGGCGGTGAGATGCTGGCCGCCCCCGAAGGGGTTGCGTTGCGGGTTCTCGATCGCGAGGGTGACTTGCTCGCCGTGTACCGCCGCGAGGGCGATCAGTCCATCCCCGAGGTGGTCCTGGCGTCGTGAAGGTCCTCACCCCGCCTTGGAGCCAGTGGCCGGCGCGATCCGCTCCAACCGCCGTCACGGTCGGCGTCTTCGATGGGGTGCATCGTGGTCACCGGGCGCTGCTCGACCGTCTGATCGAGACCGGGCACACCCCGACGGTGCTCACCTTCGAGCCTCACCCCGCCGAGGTGCTCGCGCCGGGCACCAATCCGCGGTTGCTCACCACACTGGAGGAGCGCCTCGCTCTTCTCGACGAAGCCGGGGTCGAACTGGTCGGCATCCTCGACCTTGCGGAGATCCGACACCTTCAACCCCGCGAGTTCGTCGCCGGCGTGCTCGAAGGCAAGTTGGCGATGGCCGAGATCGTGGTTGGCGTCGACTTCCATTTCGGGCGAGACAGGTCTGGCGACGTCGAGTTCCTTCGTGGGGAAGGTGCCGTGGACGGGTTCAAGGTAGATGTCGTGGAACTGGTGTCGGAGGAGGGGCCGATCTCGTCGTCTCGAATCCGGCGATTGGTCGAGGAGGGCGATCTCGCTTCCGCGAATTCCCTACTCGGAGCCAGGTACCGGTTGAGCAATACGGTCGTCACCGGTGATCGGAGAGGGAGGGAGATCGGCTTCCCTACCGCCAATTTGGCGCCGCCGGCGCGCAAGGTTATCCCGGGCCAAGGGGTCTATGCCGCGTTCGCCTTGCTTCGAGGCGTGCGAATGCAGGCGGCGGTGAACGTGGGGGTGAGGCCCACCTTCGGCGGGGGCGACCTGGTCGTGGAGGCATACCTCCTGGACTTCGACGACGACTGTTACGGCGAGTGGCTCACGCTCGAATTCGTGGCGCGCCTCCGCCCCGAGATCCGCTTCGAAGAAGTCGGTGCGTTGGTGGAGCAGATGCACGGCGACGTGGAGGCGACCCGAGAGATCCTCGTTGGCGAGGCGGGGAGGCGCGATTGAGCCGGCGGCATCCGATCGCTTCGGGATCGCCGGTTGTGGTCAAGGCCGGATCATCCAGCCTCGTCCGGGAATCCGGCGAATTGGATTCCGATTCGCTGGAGCGGACGGTGGCCCTGGTCGCCGGCATGTGGGAGCTGGGACATCCGACCCTTCTGGTCTCGTCAGGGGCGGTGGCAGCCGGACTGCCCGTGTTGGGACTGGAGCGTCGCCCCATGGATGCCCCCGGTTTCCAGGTGGCCGCCGCTATTGGGCAGGGACGCCTGATGCAGCGCTACACAGCGCTGTTCGGAGATCGGGGCATGGTCGTTGGCCAGGTCCTGCTCACCAAGGACCTGTTGGCCAATAGGACCCAGTATTTGAACGCCCGCGGGGCATTGGAGCGGATGCTCGCCCTCAAAGTGGTCCCGATCATCAATGAGAACGACACCGTCGTCGTCGAAGGGCTCCGCCTCGGGGACAACGACCGTCTCGCGGCGATCGTCTCCCATCTCGTGAATGCGGGCATCCTGATAATCCTCACCGACACTCAGGGCATCTATTCGGCTGATCCGAGGACGGTCGAGGACGCCGAGTTGTTGGTGGCCGTCAACCCGACCGACGCCGCACTCGATGGGGTGGCCGCAGGGCTGGCTGGCCGCCTCGGATCCGGCGGGCCCGGAACCAAGGTCGCCGCCGCTCGGATGGCAGCCTGGTCCGGGATCCCCACCGTGATCGCGAGCGCTCGTGAGCCCGAAGTGGCGGCGAGGGCGGTGGCCGGCGATGAAGTCGGAACTTGGGTGCGCCCGCATCGGGAGCGGTTGTCGGCCCGCAAGCTGTGGATCGCGTTCGGCCAGCCAACCGAGGGCACCGTGACCGTCGACGCCGGGGCGACCAAGGCCCTGCTCGAAGGCGGAAAATCCCTGCTTGCCGTAGGGGTGGTGGCCGTGGACGGGAATTTCGACGCTGGTGCCGCCGTGGAGGTGGCAGGCGCCGGGGGAGGGCAACTGGGCAAGGGCTTGATGGCGATGAGCTCGGAACAAGCACGTCACTCGATTGGTCGCCACAGCTCGGAAGTGGGAGGGGTGATGATCCATCGGGATGACTTCGTGCTCCTCACCGAGGAGAGCAAGACCACCGATAGGCTGGCGCCATGATCGAGCTGATCGGACAGCAGGCCCGGGCGGCATCTCGACACCTTTCGCGGTCTACTGGTGACACGCGGCGCGCCGCCCTGATCGGGATGGCCGATGCCCTGCTCGACGCTGCGACGGATGTCCTCACCGCCAATGAGGCCGATATGGACCAGGCCGCCGCCGAGGGGATCTCAGGCGCCCTGATCGACAGGCTCCGCCTCACCCCCGCCAGGGTGAAGTCGATGTCCGCCGGGCTGCGCACCGTCGCCGACCTGCCCGACCCGGTAGGTCGGGAGACCGGGGGTTGGGTGATGCACAACGGGATCCGCCTCCACCGGGAGCGGGTGCCTCTCGGGGTGGTGGCGGTGATCTATGAGGCCAGGCCAAATGTGACCGCCGACGCCGCAGGGCTCTGCGTCAAATCGGGAAACGCGGTGATCCTCCGTGGCTCGTCATACGCACTGACCTCCAATCGCGCCATTTGTCGGATTCTGCGGGACGCCTTGGACCAATCTGGGCTTCCCGCCGACTCGGTGCAGCTGCTGGAGGACACCTCGCGCGACGGTGCCAAAGCACTGATGCAGGCGACAGAATGGGTCGACCTTCTGGTTCCCCGAGGCGGGGCCGGCCTGATCGCCGCGGTGCGAGCCGATGCCACGGTCCCCACGGTCATCGACGGCGCCGGGAATTGCCATGTCTACGTCGACGCAGGGGCCGACCTCGCCAAGGCGCGCTCGATCGTGGTGAATGCGAAGGTGCAGCGGCCTGGGGTGTGCAATGCCGCCGAGACACTGCTCGTGCACGAGGCGGTCGCCGACGCCTTCCTTCCCGAGGTGGCGAAGGCTCTGATCGCCGAAGGGGTCGAATTGCGTGGGGACGAGACCACACAGCGCCTGGTCCCCGGTGTCGCCGCGGCAACCGAAGAGGATTGGGAGACCGAGTACCTGGACCTGGTATTGGCGGTACGCGTGGTGCCGGACATCGAGAGCGCCCTCGAGCACATCAGGAGATATGGGACCGGTCACACCGAGGCCATAGTCACCGAGGACCTAGAGGCGTCGGAGAGCTTCGTGGGCGGGGTGGACAGCGCGGTGGTGGCGGTCAACATCTCTACTCGATTCACCGACGGCGAGGAGTTCGGGTTCGGCGCCGAGATCGGAAACTCCACGCAGAAGCTCCACGTCAGGGGCCCCATGGGATTGGAGTCGCTGACCTGTGAGCGGTACGTCCTCTACGGATCCGGCCAGACCCGTTGAAGGTTCCCGATTCGCCGGGGCTGGTTGAGGGTAGGAACCGGGTACCTGCTAATGTTCCTTCTGCCCCCCCGGATTACTCCAGGTTCTACGCGCAATGAAGACAACGACCGAGATCGTCGCCGAGTACGGCACCCACCAGAGTGACACCGGTTCACCCGAGGTCCAGGTGGCTCTGCTCACCGAGAGGATCAATGAGCTCACGGAGCACCTCCGAGAGCACAAGCACGACCACCACAGCCGGCGCGGGCTGCTGATGATGGTCGGCAAGCGCCGTCGGCTTCTCGACTACCTCCGCCGTGAGGACGTCGAGCGCTACCGGAGCCTGATCGCCAAGCTGGGGCTGCGGCGCTAAACGAGATTTTGTGACGGCCCGATGAAAACGGCTGTCACGGCTTGGGCAACACGCCCAACACAGATCCGGCTTCGAGCCGGGATCAGACACACAAGCTGAGCCATGCCGGTTGTCAGTGGCGATGTCTCGGGATTCCTGAGACATGACTACTGCCAACGGGCCGGCTCCATACAAAAGGAGCACTTAGTGCCCGAAATCTCCGTAAAGGGGAGCGTCGGCGGCAAGGAGCTCGTCCTGAGCTCCGGCAAGCTGGCCGGCCAGGCCGACGGCGCCGTCGTCGCCACACTCGGTGGGACCCAGATGCTGGTGACCGCCACTGCAAACAAGAAGATGCGTGAGGGCGTTGATTTCTTCCCTCTCACCGTGGACTTCGAAGAGCGGATGTACTCCGTGGGCAAGATCCCGGGATCGTTCTTCCGTCGTGAGGGCCGGCCATCGGAGCAGGCCATCCTCACCTGTCGACTCATCGACCGCCCGCTCCGCCCATCGTTCCCCGATGGGTACCGCAACGAGACCCACGTCGTGGTCACGTCGCTGGCAGTGGATCAGGAGAACCCGTTCGACGTAGTCGCCCTCAACGGCGCCTCGGCGGCCCTCCTGATCAGCTCGATCCCATTCGAGCAGGCTCTCGGTGGTGTTCGTCTCGCTCTCCGGAAGGGGGAGTGGATCCCGTTCCCGACGCACGCCGAGCTCGAAGAGTCGGTGTTCGAATTGGTGGTCGCAGGTGGCCGCAACGCCGAAGGCGGGATCGACATCATCATGGTCGAGGCCGGGTCGACACCCAACGGGCTGCGTCTGATCGCCGATGGCGATGCGCCGTCAGACGAGGACACTGTTGCCCGCGGCCTCGAGGAGGCCAAGGCATACATCGCGGAGTCGATCGATCTCCAGAACGAGCTGGCGTCGCAGGTGACGAAGAAGGAAGTCGAGTGGCCGGTGGCCCTCGACTACAGCGATGAGATGTTCCAGCAGGTGAAGACGGCGGCCACACCGCTGCTCGCCTCGGTGGTGACCATCGCCGACAAGCAGGAGCGCAACGCAGCACAGGACTCGGCACAGGAGCAGGTCATCGCCACGCTCGCCCTGGCCGAAGACGACGCCGACGGCGCCACCCAGGCGGGGCGTGCCTTCAAGTCGGTGCTCAAGGACCTGATGCGTAAGCGGGTGGTCGAAGATGGGATTCGCCTGGATGGGCGGGGTCCGACCGATATCCGCCCACTCAGCGCCGAGGTCAGCGTGGTCACCAGGACCCATGGTTCCGGGCTGTTCACGCGGGGTGAGACCCAGGTGTTGAACATCACCACGCTCGGGATGCTCAAGATGGAGCAGATGTTGGACACCCTCGCCCTCGAGGACTCCAAGCGCTACATGCACCACTACAACTTCCCGCCGTTCTCAACGGGAGAGGCGGGCTTCATGCGCGGCCCCAAGCGTCGTGAGATCGGCCACGGAGCACTGGCCGAGAAGGCACTGCTCCCGGTGATACCCACCGAGGAAGAGTTCCCCTACGCCTTGAGGCTGGTCTCGGAGGTCCTTTCCTCCAACGGGTCGACCTCGATGGCCTCGGTGTGTGCCTCCAGCCTCTCGCTGATGGACGCCGGTGTCCCGATTTCGGACCCGGTCGCCGGAATCGCCATGGGGCTCATCGAGCGTGAAGGCAAGTACGTGACCCTGACCGACATCCTGGGAGCCGAGGACGCCCTCGGCGACATGGACTTCAAGGTCGCAGGTACCAGAGACGTGATCACAGCGTTGCAGCTGGACACCAAGCTGGAAGGCCTTCCTTCGGAAGTCCTGACCCAGGCACTGAGCCAGGCAAAGGACGCAAGGCTCATCATCCTGGACACCATGGCCGGTGCGATTGCCGAGCCCCGCGCCGAGATGAATGAGTTCGCCCCCCGAATCGAGTCCCTGGAGATCCCCAAGGACAAGATCGGCGAGGTCATCGGTCCCAAGGGTGCGGTCATTCGGGAGCTCGAAGAGGTCACCGGTGCGGCAATCGAAATCGAAGAGACCGATGGCAAGGGCATCGTCCGCATTGCCTCCTCCGACGGTGCGGCGCTCGCCGCAGCACGGGAGAGGGTCATGCAGATCGCCTTCCCGCCCGAGGTCGAGCTGGGGACGGAGTACGACGGCAAGGTGGTCAACATCACCAAGTTCGGCGCATTCGTCAACATCCTCCCCGGGCGTGATGGCCTGCTCCATATCTCGAGGCTCGACGGCTCGAAGCGTGTCGAGCGGGTCGAGGACTATCTGAGCGACGGACAGGAGCTCAAGGTCCGCGTCCGTGAGATCGACCGGGGCAAGGTCAGCCTGGAACTGGTCGAGGCCCTGGAGGGCGCCACCCTCCCCGACCCCGAGGCCCCGGGCCAGGGCGGCGGCGAGCGTCGAGGCCGTGACGACGGGCGCGGTGATCGTGACCGTGGACGTGGCGGCGACCGTGGGCGTGGCAGTCGGGACAGTCGGGACAGTCGGGACAGCCGTGATCGGCAGCCCCGTGAGGACCGTGCCCCTGCCCCTGCTTCCACCTCCCAGTCTTCCACCTCGGGGCGCAAGGTCGCCCAGCCCTTCGACGAGGTCTTCGAGGACCTGAGCAAGACCTGATCCGAAGTCTGTCGGTTGGTGAAGGGACGGGAGTGATCCCGTCCCTTTCGCGTCAGGGCCGCTGCCAGGTGCGCAGCTCGGCCACTTGTTGGAATCCCATGGCCCGATAGAAGGCGATGGCGTCGAGACGATGGGCATCGGTCATGACCCGGGCCTGGCGCATGCCGGCGTCCTGCATCCGGCGCAAGGCGAAGCTCATCAGCGCTCGCCCCAGACCCTGGCCCTGATAGCGGGGATCAGTGCCGAAGGGCTCGATCTGGGCGATCCCCGACCGGTCGGCCCACCACACCATGAAGGAGGCGATTGTGCCGTCCGGGGCGACCGCCACCAGATCCCGCTCCGGCTCGTAGACCATGGATCGCATGAACCGGAGATAACGCTCGAGATGGGCACCTGGCTCCATGGTCGACTCGAATGCGGCATGGGACGCCGTCCGTCGGTTGTCGGCCTCCTCTTCGCCGAGTACCGGCCGCAGCGACCACCCGGGTGCCAGATCGGGCTCCGGGATCAGACCTTCGAGACCACGGACGAACAATGGCTCGCCATCCTTCGCGGGAGTCATCCCCTCTGTCGCGAGCTCACTCTCCAGCTCGTGATCGAGATTCGAGATCAGGCCGGCATGGGCCCCGGTCCCCACCCGCTGCATTCCCCAGGTGATCAGCTCCAGTGGGGAATGCCCGTGTACCGCGAAGGCAACGACCTCTTTGCCGTGCCCGCCGAGCACGACAAACCCGGACTCCTCGTCGAGCCAGTAGCTGGTATCAGCATCGCGCCGCGGGTCGGAGTGATACACCCACCACGCCAAATCGCCGGGGTGGATCGAGTAGCGGGGCCCGCCGAGATCGAGGTTTCGGCTGAGGATCGCCTGCATTCGGCCAAAGGCGCCCGTGTCGAGAGGCGAGACTTCGGTAGCTGCCATCCCTCAACCGTAGGCATCCAGTCGACGTGATTCCCATGAAAAAGCCTGACAGGCCATACAATTTCAGCGAGACGAAAGGAGCCGTGTGCCGCTGCAGACGCATGGAGTCATCAGGATGAGGGGCGAGACCGCACCCCCGGTCTCGGTCCTCGTGCTCGCCGACGCCGGAAAGCTCCAGCTCCTCTCGGGGGATGAGGTGATCGGGGAATGGGACATCGATGACCTCGGTATCACCTCCCTGCACGACGGGTTCAACATCCGGGTCGAGGGGGAGGAGATGACGCTCAAGACCGATGACGACGTGGCTCTCGCCGACGAGCTCGGCCTCGGAACGGCATCGCACCGTCTTGCCCGCAGGATGGCCGCAGCCCACACAGCCGAACCCGAGCCGGTGCCGGAAATCGACGAGGCGAGGTCGAATCTGGCCGCCATCGTCTTCGCTCTTGGTGGTGTGCTCGTTCTCGCCGGCGGGATCCTCCTCGGTTCCGACCCGGAAACCGCCTCCGAGGGGATCGATGTCTTCGACATCGGCCAGCTCAGCCGGTTCTGGCTGGCGTTCGTCGTCGGTGGCATGTTGATGGCGGCAGTCGCCTTCATCCTGTCTCTGGGCGCTCGCTGGGCGAGATATGCCGCAATCGCCTCCGTGCTCGGTCTGGTCGTCTTGTTCGCAGTCGCCGCTCAGGGCGCGGTTCCCGACTCCAACCACCTCCTGGCATACGGCTTCGTCGCCGGCGGGATCGTGGTCGGGGTGGCGGTCCTGTTCAGCGGGGGCCTCGGAGGGGAAGACTGACCCAACGGGTAACTTCGACCGGTGCCCGAGCTCCCGGACATCGTCATCTACCTCGAAGCACTTGCGGATCGGGTGCAGGGCGAGGTGCTGCGCAAGGTACGGATCGCATCGCCGTCGGTCCTGCGGACCTTCGAACCCCCATACGACGCCCCGGAGGGCTCCCGCGTTGAGCACCTGCATCGGGTGGGGAAGAGGATCGTCTTCGAGTTCGAGGACGACCTGTTCCTGGTGTTCCACCTCATGATCGCGGGGAGACTCCAGTGGGAGGCCCCGGGCAAGGCCATCCCGAAGAAGGTGGGCCTGGCAGCGCTCGACTTCGACCAGGGAGCCCTGATCCTCACCGAGCAGGGGAGCAAGCGACGGGCGGGGATCTGGCTGAGCCGGGGCTGGGAGGGCGTGGAGGCCCTCGACCGTGGCGGCGTGGAACCGCTGGATGCGACCGCGGACGAGTTCGCCGCCGTGATTCGCTCCGAGAACCGGACGCTGAAGCGGGCACTCACCGATCCCAGGATCTTCTCCGGGATCGGCAACGCCTACTCCGACGAGATTCTGTGGGAGGCCCGGCTCTCACCAGTGAAGCGGACCGCGCAGTTGACCGACGCCGAAGTCGAGACCCTTCACCATGCCGTGGTGCGCTCCCTCGAGGGGTGGACCGATCGGTTGCGGGCCGACGTAGGGGAGGGGTGGCCGAAGAAGGTAACTGCGTTCAGGGATGACATGGCAGTGCATGGGAAATACCGCGAGCCGTGTCCCCGCTGCGGGTCACCGGTGCAACGAATCGTCTATGCCGACAACGAGACCAACTACTGCGCCACCTGTCAGACCGGGGGCAAGCTGCTCGCAGATCGCTCCCTGTCGAGGCTGCTCAAAGCCGACTGGCCGCAGACCCTGGAGGAGCTTGAGGAGGGGTAGTAGTACCCCCTTGCCATCGAACATATGTTCGATATGATTGAGCGCCCGACAGCGGAGTCAGCTTGGGCATCGAGAATCTCCTCCTGGAGAAGTCGTTCTCTCTTCCGGGAATGGAGGAGGGTCATTTCCGTCTCCAACCGGGACGAATCATCGAAATGGTCGGGGTCCCGGGGACCGGTCTCACCCGTCTCGGTCTGAGTCTCCTCGCTGACCCTTCACGGGTGGCGCCGGTGGTCGCCCTCGACCTTCGTGGCTGGATCGCACCCGAGGCGGCCTGGGAGGCGGGAGTGGTTCCCGAGCAGCTGGTGATCGTTCGTTGTGACCAACCCCGGATCTGGCCCCAGGTGACGGCTGCCCTCCTGGAAGGAGTTCGTGCCCTCTATGCCGAGGTCCCAGCGGGGATCAGGGACCAGGACCTACGACGTCTGGCCGCACTGGCCAGAGCCCGGGGGGTTGCAGTGGCGATGAGGCCACTTGGTGAGGGCCTGCCCGGTGGGGTGGCCTATCTCCGACTCCGGGCGCTGGGAGTGACCTGGGAGGGCGCGGACCGGGGCCATGGCAAGTTGAAGAGGAGACGTCTGATGCTGGAGGCATCGGGAAAGGGCGCCGCCGGGGTGATCAGGCGATTCGAGGTCGAAGATGAAGGTACGGACGTTGTGCGTGTGGTTTCCGATGTGGTCGTTGGGGAGGCCGGACGCGCCGTCGGATGAGCCGGTCCTGATCGTCGATGACAGGGCGGTTGGCGCCAGCGGAGAAGTGCTCGCCGCTGGGGTGACACCAGGCATGCCACGTCGCGAAGCCGAGGCTCTCGCCCCCTTCGCCACCGTGCTTCCCAGGGACCCCGGTGAGGAGGCACGTCGCTTCGAGCCGGTGGTGGAGGTCATAGAGGACCTGATTCCCAGGGTGGAAGTGGTGACCCCAGGCCTGGTCTTCGTCCCCATCTCGGGGGCGGTCAGCTTCTATGGCGGTGAGGCGCCACTTGCCGATGCCGTCGCCAAGGAGGTCGACAATCTCGTCGGCCATCTCCGTGGCGGTGAGGCCTTGGTTGGGGTGGCCGATGGGCCTTTTGCCGCACGATGGGCGGCTGCGACCGCAATGGTGGGGCGACCCCGGATCGTGGTGGACACAATCGGGTTCCTCTCCGGCCTCGACCTGGCCACCCTCAGGGAGAGCATCGGAAGCGATGAGCTGCTCGACACTTTCCGCTGGTTGGGGATCGGGACTTTGGGGGAGTTGGCCCGCTTGCCCCGTGAGGCCCTGGCCACCCGCTTTGGGCCCACTGGTTCCCTGGCCCATCGGCTGGCAAGTGGGGAGGACCGGCCCCTCGACCCCCGCTCGATTTCCCCCGATCTGGCGGTGGATGCCAGCTTCGAGGATCCATTGGAGACCCTGGATGCAGTGGCCTTTGCCGCCCGGGCCCTCTCCGAGCGCCTGCTCCGCGGTTTGCGGGTCACGGGTGCCGCGCCGCACCTGGTGTCGATACTCGCCGAGTCGGCGACCGGCAGCAGCAGAGAGCGGGTATGGCGCTCCGCCGACCCCTTCACCGAGAAAGGCCTGTCTGATCGGGTGTGGTGGCAGCTGAGAGCATGGATCGAGGCTGGCGGGATCCCGGGTGGGATCGCCAGGCTGCGCATCGCCCCTGCCGACCTCTCCGACGAAGGCCGCCAACTCGGGCTGCTCAAGGACGAGGCCTCGCGGATGGAGACCGAGCGCGCCCTGACCAGGGCCCAGTCCCTGCTCGGTCCTGACGCAGTGCTCCAGGGAAGGGCGCAGGGTGGGCGTATGCCCCAGGAGAGGGTGGCCTGGTCGCGGTGGGGTGAGCCTCAGGTTGATCAGGCTCGGGACCCGGAGGCTCCCTGGCCGGGGGCCACGCCGTCACCGAGCCCGGCGCTGGTGCCGCCCCGTCTCGAGCCGTTGCAGGTGGAGTGGGAGGATGGGATGCCGAGTCGGGTTCGTCTCGGCACCCGATGGGAGCCGGTGCTGACCTGGAGTGGGCCTTGGCGTCTCAGTGCCCGCTGGTGGTTGGGCGAGCGGGACGCCGATCGCTACCAGTTGGTGACCTCGGTGGGAGCTCTGCTCTGTGTGGTCGCGGAAGGAAAGGCCTTCCTGGCGGGGATCTACGACTGAAATGCCGGCCGGGCCGGTCGGTGGCTGCCCCTGTCCTGCGATTCGTTGGGGATTCAGAGTCGTAGGTAGCGTCGGGCAATGTTTGGCGGTCCGTCTTTTCGCAGGGGTCTCCGCGACTCCGCCTTCATCGCGGTAGCAGTGTTCGTGTTCGGGCTCGCTTACGGCGTGGTCGCCGTGGATGCCGGCCTCTCCCCGACTCTGACCATGCTCTCTTCGTTCATCACAATGTCCGGAGCGGCCCAATTCGCAATGTCGGCCTGCTGGCCGCCGGGGCAGTGCCGGTTCTGATCGCTGCGACTGGCCTCGGCCTGCGCCACCTTCCGATGTCGGCCCGGCTCGCCGAGATGATCGGCCCGCAACCGCTCGGCACCCGGCTCCGACTCGCCTTCGTGCTGGTTGACGAGTCTTTCGGGTTGACCCTCCGGGCAGCCGCTCGCGGTGTCGACGACCTGGTCGCCTACAAGTCGGCTGCCGACCTCACGCTGTACCTGGGATGGCTCCTCGGCACGGCGGGCGGGGTCTGGTTCGGCTCCGCCATCGACCCCGAGGCCGCCGGGATCGGGGTGCTGTTCGGTCTGCTCTTCCTGGGCCTCGCCGCCCCCCTGGTCCGATCCCGCCGGGACTGGATCGTGGCCGCGGCTTCAGTGGTCGCGACCGTGGTGGCCACCAGGGTCCTCCCCGTCGCCTGGCAGGTGACCGCCGCAGCGACCATCGCGGCGTTGATCGGGGTGTTCATCGATGACTGATCTCTATGTGGTGCTCGGCGTGGCCGTGATCACATTCGCCACCAGAGTGTCCTTCTTGCTCAGCCCTCGTCAGGCGCCCGCCGGCCGGCTTGGCCGGTTCCTCGACGTGTTCCCGGTGGCGCTGTTCGTGGCCATTGCGGTCAACGGCCTGGTGGCTCCGGTGGGAAGCCCCGAGCTCACGGCCAACCTTCTCGGCGCTCTGGGCGGCGTGATCGGCGGGGTGGTGTTCAGGCGGTCGGTATGGGGGGTCTTCGCCATGGGGGCCGCGTTCTTCTATCTGGCCCGGGCCGTCATCGGCTAGGCACGGGTGGCCGAAAGATCGCAACGGGGCGCCTCTCAGCTCTCCCACGTGACCACGATCTGCCCCTGGACACCGGGTAGCGGTAGCGAGGCCGCTTCCACCTTGACGGCATCGCGCGCATTCTGAGGGAGCCGGCGCCAGGGGTTGATCGTCAGGACGGATTGCGCACGCCGCCACGTCCCGGCGATCTCACCTTCGACCAGGAGTGCGCCGGGCCAGACCCGAGGAGTCCACAGGGCGCCACGCCGATCGGCGTCGGGGACCAACAGCTCGCGATCCGCACCCTGGAGGAGGAAGTACGCATCGCCGCTTGGGAGCAGCCGGGCGGGCGCGTCGGGCCCAGCGGGGGCAAGGAGGGCAGGCTCGTCGCGGGTGAGGATCCACGCATCACCGATCGGGGTTCGCACGGGGATCAGCGCGCTGTGGAGGGCGTCGAACACCTCGAGTGCCCGCCGCGGCTTGATCCCGGCCCAACTCGCGAAGCCTTCGGCGGTGGCGGGACCGAAGACATGCAGGTATCGGCGTGCCAACTCACCTCGGGCGGCAAACGGGTCCACCGCGGGCTCCGGCACCATCCATATCACTGGCTGCCGGGCGCCGTCCCACCGCATGACGACGGTGCCGGTCGGCGCCGCATACCTGAGCTGATTGGGGTGTACACCCAGAGCCCGTCCGGCCTCGCCATACGCCACCCTCGCATCACCTAGGTGGTCGCGGAGGCGGTTGGCGAGGTCTTCGGCCTTTTGCCGGCCATCCCGGTCGTCGGGCAGCCTGCCTCGGGAGAAGACCGCGAGATCGCGTGCAGCGACGACGTAGGCGCTGAAGCGCGGGCCCCATAGCTGGACGAGAGAGACATCCTCCCATGTCGCGGGCCCCGTCCCCTCGACACGGGCGTGAATCGAGAGCAGGGCAGCCCGGGGCATGCTGTCTTGCAGGCCTGCCCATGCCGCTTGCCGGAGCGAGCCTCGGCCTGGTGGGAGCCTCTCATCGAGTGCCCCCACCCTCCGACGGTAGGCCAGGATCTGCGCCCGAGTCAGTCGGAGCCGGGAGGGTGGCAACCTTGGCTCCTCACGCCATCTCCACTGGTCCGCCCATCTCGCTCACCCGTTTCGCCACAATGTCCCGCACCTGGTCCCGGAGCCGGTTCCCGTCCGCCCGGGTGAGCTCGGTGGTCTCGATGGCCGGGTCGATCACCACCTTGATGTGCCCCCCGTGGATCCAGGGGCGGGTTGGCGCCCATGACTGGTACGAGCCGTACAGCGACAGTGGGAGCACTGGGAGCTGACCGGAGATGGCCATGGTGAATGCGCCCTTCTTGAACGGCTTCATCACGCCGTCCCGGGGCCGCGTTCCCTCGGCGTAGATGATCAACGAGCGCCCTTTGCTCACCAATTCCCTGCCTTGTCGGTTGACGTCGGCGTGGATCGCGCCCCTGGCGGCCCGGTCGACCTCAACGATCCCGATAGCGCGCATCCCCTGGGCGAGGACCGGAACCCGGAACAGCTCTGCCTTCGCCAAAAACCTGATCGGAAGGCGCACCGCGAGCAGACAGGCCATGATGTCGAGAATCGACAGGTGGTTGGCCACGACCACATAGGACCGGTCGGAATCGATGTTCTCCGTCCCCTCAACTTCGAGGGTGGTCCCCGAACAGACGAGCCATACTCGGCTCCAGCCACGGATCACCCTGTCGATGAACGGTGATGTGTCATCGATCCAGGAGGTCACGATCACCAAGAGAACGGCGATCACGGTGGCGATGACTCCGGCGACGAGGGTCAACACCGTCCTCGGGATGTCGATCACCCACCGCATGGCGCCGAGGGTAGCGATGGAGTCATAGGCTGCCCCGATGGACAAAGATGCTGCTCGCCAACGTCTGCGCGTGGCGGGGCCGCTTCCCGAGGAGGTGTCCGCCGGTGTCTTGTCGGCCCTGTTCATCTGGCTGTCGGCACGCCTGCCCGGCACCGCCTCCGCTTATCTGGCGATGGGGGGAGAGGTGGACGTCGCCCCACTCTTCGACCGCTTGCCGGGGTGGCGTTGGGTGTTGCCCCGGGTCGAGGACGACGGGCAGCTCACCTTCCGGGACCGCTCGGTTCGCCGTGAGATGCATCGCTGGGGGATGGAGCAGCCGCTGGGTCAGGGTCCTGTGACCCCGATCCCCGAGATCGACGTGTTCCTGGTCCCGGGGCTGGCCTTCGACCTATCGGGGCGCCGCCTGGGCAGGGGCGGTGGCTTCTATGACCGGGTGCTGGCCGCGCGCCGGGGAGACAGTGTGGCGATTGGCGTCACCTGGTCGGATGGGCTGCTGGCGGATCTGCCAGCCGAAGCCCACGATCAAGAGGTCGACCTGGTCTTCACCGAAAACGGTCCGACGCCGCCCAACCGCTGACCGTCTCCATCTCGATCAGCATCGCCGGTCCCGTTGGCGGCGTCGTTCGGTACTGCAGGTATTTGGACACCAGCGCGGCGCGGGACTCGTCCCAATCGGCCCCATCCGTGACCACGCGGGCTTCGCCGTCGACTCTCACCCACCACAGGCGGTCCCACTCGCCCTCGTAGTGGTCGACCATGAAGCTGACCGTCGGGTTGGCGGACACATTGGCAAGTCGTTGCAGCCGACTGGTGGTCTTCGGCTTGTGATCGACCATGTGAGCCAGCCTTCCCCGGACAACGGCGAACGTGATGGGGACCAGGTGCGGGGCACCGTCGGGGCGGATCGTGGCCAGGTGGCCGATTTCGGCGGTCTCGATGAGCCCCAGGCAATCAGCCCGGTTCATGGGCACCGGCGAGGACCCCCTGGAGCGTTGCCCACGCGGAGTCGGCCCACCGACGGTGGCCGGCGGCGCTGACGTGGAACAGGTCGGCGGCCCACAGGCTGCGGTCCGTGTACCAACTCTCCGGGCGGTCGGCACGCTGATCGACGACATGCGCGCCGTATCTCGCGGCGACCCGGTGGTGGATCCGGTTGAACGAGGCGGATCGTTGGGCAAACATCTGGCGCAGGGGCGGCACCAGTCTCGGAATGCTCCCCATGTCACCCACCCCACTGAGGATGACGGTGGCGCCGGTCACCTCGAGCTCGTCGACCAAGTGGCTGAGGTTGGCCTCGAAGCGGCGACTGGAGACACCACGGATCACGTCGTTGGCGCCAACCGAGATGAAGACCAGGTCGGGCTCCATGTCGATAGCGGGCCGCAGTTGGTGCTGGATCAGGTCGTGGGCGCACGATCCGCTGACGGCCAAGGAGTCGAGGACCACATGCCGATGCCGGGCGAGACGTTCCGCAATCAACGAGATCCAGCACTCCTCGGGTCCGCCGATTCCGGGAGCGGTCACCGACGAGTCGCCGAGCACCACTACCCGCAGGGTGAGCAGGTCCGGATCACCGAATGTGCCCGATGGGTCGAACTCCTCCAGCTCGGGGGCCGGTCGCAGCACGGCATAGGCCAGCTCGAGGCCGATGATGGCTGCTCCGGCGATCGCTCCGCGCTTGATCAGGTGACGGACCACGGGTCGAGTTTGCCAGAGGTTCGGAGTCAGGTGCCGCTGGAGGCGTTCTGAATGCGGGCCTTGAGCCCGAACCTGCTTCTCTTGCTGTCGGTCAGGTCGATGACCGCTCCGACCGCGTCGGAGAACTCGGAGGGGTCGTCGGGGAAGAACTCGAGGTTGTCCCCCTCGATGCCGAGGGAGAACCGATAGATCGAGGTTCGCTCGATGTGAACCTCGCCCATGGGCCAGGAGCCCATGTGCCGTCGGCCGGTCGTGATCCGAAAACGCCCCTCGTCGATTTCGACGGTCACATGTGTGGGCTCCAGCCTGGAACCCTGTAGTCGCCCTAGGTAGTAAGCCATCCCAAGATCCAATCTAGCGTGCGTTTTCAAGTCTGGAAACAGGGGAGAATTTGCCGACTTCGACAGTACAGTTTGAGCTAGTCACTCGAAAGAGAGCATGACCGGAGGACCCAGGGAGAACCAACCGGGCACCGAGAACCGGGTCCGTTTCGTCACCGCGACCACCCTGTTCGACGGTCACGACGCCTCGATCAACATCTTCCGGCGGATCCTGCAGGCTTCAGGCGCCGAAGTCGTCCATCTCGGGCACAACCGTTCCGGCCTCGACATCGTGGAGGCGGCCATCGAGGAGGACGCACACGCCATCGCAGTCACGTCGTACCAGGGCGGGCACATGGAGTTCTACAAGTACCTCCGTGACCTGCTGGTGGAGAGAGGATCGGGGCACATCAGGCTTTTCGGCGGTGGCGGGGGCACCATCCTCCCAGTCGAGGCCGAGGAGCTCGCCGGCTACGGGGTGACCCGCATCTACTCACCCGATGACGGCCGGGAGATGGGCCTTCAGGGCATGGTCTCCGACATGATTTCCCGGGCCGATTTCCCGCTCGGGGAGTTGGGAGAGGACTTTGACATGACCGGGCTGGGCACCGACCGGCCTGCGGCCGTGGCGCGGCTGATCTCGGCCGCCGAGAACTACGGGGAGAAGTATGCCGACGTCTTCGAGAAGGTCGAAGCAGCGGCTGTCGCATCGGCGGCTCCGGTGATCGGCGTCACCGGGACGGGAGGTTCGGGCAAGTCCAGCCTCGTCGATGAGCTGATCCGCCGGCTACTCCTCGACTTCGACGGCCTCCGCGTCGCGATCATCTCGGTCGACCCCACCAAGCGACGCTCGGGTGGAGCCCTCCTCGGCGACCGGATCCGGATGAACTCCCTGCCCCATCCCCGCGCCTACATGCGCTCGCTGGCCACCCGCCAGGCCAACCTCGCTCTCTCCCCGCACGTTCACCGTGCCATCGACGTGGTCAAGGCAGCCGGGTTCGACCTCGTGATCCTGGAAACCTCTGGCATTGGCCAGTCCGACACCGAGATTGTCGACTTCTGCGATCTCTCCGTGTACGTGATGACGCCGGAGTACGGCGCCGCCACTCAGTTGGAGAAGATCGACATGCTCGACTTCGCCGACCTGGTAGCCATCAACAAGGCGGACAAGCAGGGTGCTGCCGATGCGCTGCGCGACGTCCGTAAACAGTTTCAGCGCAACCACCTGGCCTTTGGCGATGATCCCGCACAGCTGCCCGTGTACCTCACCGTGGCCTCCGACTTCAACGATCCCGGGACCAACCGCTTCTACCGGGCGTTCATCGCCGAGCTGGGGAGGCACTTCCTCGCGTTGGAGTCGACACTCGACATGCCACTCACCGACACCGCGAAGCAGCACGTGGTTCCTCCGGAGCGGACCCGGTACCTGGCCGAAGTGGTGGAAGCGATCCGGGACTACGACCGATGGGCTTCAGAGCAGGCGGAGGCCGCCGATGCCATCTACCGACTCCAAGGTGCCGCACAATCCGGGGCAGAGGTCGCCGACCTGCTGGCCGAGGCTCAGGAGCGGCTCGACGCGGAGAATCGCAGGGCCTTGGAACGCTGGGAAGGAATGGTGGCCGAGTACGGCGGCACCGAGTTCATCTATCACGTCCGGGGCAGGGAAATCCGGGTTCCGCTGTTCCATGAGACCCTGAGTCACACCCGGGTTCCACGGGTGGCGCTGCCCCGATATCGGTCATGGGGAGACCGACTCCGCTGGCTGCTTCAGGAGAACCTCCCCGGTGAGTTCCCCTTCACCGCGGGGGTCTTTCCTTTCAAGCGGATGGAGGAGGACCCGGCCCGGATGTTCGCCGGCGAGGGCCCCTCGGAGCAGACCAATCGCCGGTTCCACTACCTGGCGGCAGACACGCCGGCGAAGCGGCTTTCCACGGCCTTCGACTCGGTCACCCTCTACGGCGAGGATCCCCACGAGCGGCCCGACATCTACGGGAAGGTTGGGAACTCGGGGGTATCGATCGCCACCCTCGACGACGCCAAGAAGTTGTACTCGGGGTTCGACCTCTCCGATCCCGCCACCTCGGTTTCGATGACCATCAACGGCCCGGCGCCGATGATCCTCGCCTTCTTCCTCAATGCTGCCGTCGATCAGGCGTGTGAGACCTACATCACGGAGCACGACATGTGGACCGAGGTCGAGGGCAAGGTCGCCGCCCTGCTCGGCGATTCGACGCCCCCCCGGTACTGGGGAGATCTCCCGGAGGGCAACGACGGTCTCGGGCTCAGACTGCTCGGGGTGAGCGGCGACCAGGTCCTCCCCACCGATGTCTACGACAGGATCCGGGCGGAGACTGTCGCCAGGGTCCGGGGGACGGTCCAAGCCGACATCCTGAAGGAGGACCAGGCGCAGAACACCTGCATCTTCTCCACCGAATTCGCATTGCGGATGATGGGCGACATCCAGCAATGGTTCGTCGACAACGAGGTGCGCAACTTCTACTCGGTGTCGATCAGCGGATATCACATGGCCGAGGCCGGGGCCAACCCGGTCACCCAGCTTGCTTTCACCCTGGCCAACGGGCTCACCTATGTCGAGAACTACCTGGCACGGGGGATGGAGATCGACGCCTTCGCTCCGAGCCTGTCGTTCTTCTTCTCCAACGGGATCGACGCCGAGTACGCGGTGATCGGGCGGGTGGCACGTCGGATCTGGGCCAAGGCAATCAAACACCGGTATGGGGGAAACGAGCGCTCCCAGAAGCTGAAGTACCACGTGCAGACGTCGGGGCGCTCGCTCCATGCGCAGGAGATCTCGTTCAACGACATCAGGACCACGCTCCAGGCCCTGTATGCGATCTACGACAACACCAACAGCCTGCACACGAACGCGTACGACGAGGCGATCACCACTCCCACCGAGGAGTCGGTGCGCAGGGCGGTGGCCATCCAACTGATCATCAACAGGGAGCTCGGGCTGACCAAGAACGAGAATCCGCTTCAGGGCAGCTTCATCATCGAGGAGCTCACCGACCTGGTGGAAGAGGCCGTGCTGCTCGAGTTCGACAGGCTGAGCAGCCGCGGGGGCGTGCTCGGCGCCATGGAACGTCAGTACCAACGGACCAAGATCCAAGAGGAGTCGCTCTACTACGAGCAGGAGAAGGAAGCAGGCCGCTACCCGGTGGTGGGGGTCAACACATTTGTTTCCAAGGAGGGATCGCCGTTCGTCATCCCGAAGGAATTGATCCGCTCCACGGATGCGGACAAGGACCGCCAGATCGCAAACGTGCGCGCCTTTCGGGAGCGAAACAAGGACCGTGCGCGCCAAGCCCTCGACGACCTGCAGCGGGTGGCTGTCGCCGGGGGAAACGTCTTCGCCCAGCTCATGGAGACCGCGAAGGTGGCCTCACTGGGCCAGATGAGCCATGCCCTCTACGAGGTCGGTGGGCGCTACCGGCGCAACATGTAACACGGGGTTTGACCCGCCGCCCCCCATTGCAATACGATACGGTCTCGTATCGAAATAAGGGACGCATGGACACCGAAACGATCTACCGCAGACGCTGGGCCACCCTGGGGGTGCTCTCCCTGAGCCTGGTCATCATCGGGCTCGACAACACCATCCTCAATGTCGCCCTCCCCACCCTGGTTAGAGAACTGGGAGCCACCCAGAGCCAACTGCAGTGGATGGTCGACGCCTACATCCTGGTGTTTGCCGGGCTCTTGCTCACGATGGGGGCGCTCGGCGACCGATTCGGGCGCAAGCGGGCGCTGACCGTCGGACTGGTGATCTTCGGCCTCAGCTCGGTGGCGGCGGCATTCGCCGACTCGGCAAACACGCTGATCGCGGCCCGCGCCGTCATGGGGGTGGGCGGAGCGCTCATCATGCCCGCCACGCTCTCCATCATCACCAATGTGTTCTCCGGGCCGGAGAGGGGTCGTGCGATCGCGGCGTGGGCTGCGGTGGCCGGACTGGGGATCATCCTGGGCCCCGTGCTCGGAGGGTGGCTGCTCGAGAACTACTGGTGGGGATCGGTCTTCCTGATCAACGTATTCGTGGTGGCGATTGCCATCGCCCTCGGGTTCTTCCTGGTCCCGGAGTCCAAAGACCCCCAGGCCACCCCGCTGGATCCGGTCGGCGCCACCCTCTCCATCGTGGGCCTGGTGGCGCTGGTATATGCCATCATCGAGGCGCCGAGCAGGGGCTGGACCGACCCGCTGGTACTCGGAGGCTTCGTAGTGGCGGCGATCCTGATCGGGGTCTTCCTCTGGTGGGAGAACCGGGTCGAACACCCGATGCTCCAGCTCTCGTTCTTCGAGAACCCGCGCTTCAGCGCAGCCAGCATCGCGATCACCCTGGTGTTCTTCGCCATGTTCGGCACGGTGTTCCTCAACACCCAGTACCTCCAGTTCGTCCTCGGCTATTCACCGCTCGAGGCCGGGTTCAGGGTGATGCCGGTAGCGACCATGATCGTGGCCGCCCCCCTCTCGGCGAGGTTCGCTGAGAGGTTTGGCACCAAACGGGTGGTGACAACCGGGTTGGTGATCGTGGCGTTGGCGATGTCGATTCTGGCCACGATCACCGTGGACACCGGTTACGGCCGGGTTGCCCTGGCTCTCGCCATCCTCGGCGCCGGCATGGGGACCGCGATGGCGCCGGCAACCGAGTCGATCATGGGCTCGCTTCCCCTCGCCAAGGCGGGAGTGGGCTCGGCGATGAACGACACCACGCGTCAGATCGGGGGCGCGCTCGGGGTGGCGATCCTGGGGAGCATCCTTGCCTCTTCGTACAGCCAGGCGATGGCACCCGTGGTGGCCAACCTCCCCGCCGAAGCGGCAGAGGTCGCCGGAGACTCGGTGGGCGGGGCGATGGCGGTGGCCAACCAGATCGGGGAGGCGGGCGCCAGGCTGGCCGATGCCGCATCTGCTGCCTTCATCGGCGGGATGGAAGCGGCGGTCTGGGTGGCGGCCGGGGTGGCCTTGCTCGGTGCAGTGGTGACCTTCCTGTGGCTCCCGGCACGCGGGGCCGATCACAACGAGCCGTCCGCTGTCCCCGGCGACCCGGCGGAGCGTGCCGCCACTTGACCGGACAGGAGACCCCTACCCGAGGCCGCCCCCGAGATGCATCCGTCTCCCCGGCGATACTGAACGCCGCCCTCGAACTCGTCGAGACAGTGGGTCTCGGTGCCCTGAGCATCGATGCCATCGCCGCCCGAGCCGGGGTGAGCAAGGCCACGATCTACAGGCGTTGGAGCTCAAAAGAGGAGCTCGTAGTCGACGCCATCGCCAACCTGGTGACGACGGTCCACCTGGAGCGGACAGGGAACCTCAGGGAAGATCTCGTGACCACGCTGCGACGGCTGCGGACATTCATGTCGCAGTTCCGGGGGGGATCCATCTTCCCCTGGCTCGTGGGTGAGGTCGCGGCAGGCTCGGACCTGGGACGGCGCTACGCCGACACCGTGATCCTGCCTCGACGCCGGGCGCTGGTGGCGATGATCACCGAGGCCATCGAGCGAGGAGAGCTTCGCTCCGATCTCGACGTGGAGGTCGCGGTGGACATGATCACCGGGCCTGCCATCCTCAGGAAGCTGTTCGGGCCGATGCTCCCCGCGGACCCGGCTTGGGAGGAGAAGATCGTGGATGCCCTGCTCCTGGGCTGGTGCGTCGAAACCAGCTGAAGGTCAGCGGCGATCGCGGTGCTGGGCGGCCCGGGCGTGTGCCTCCAGGCCCTCGAGCCGGGCGAGGAGGACGGTGTCGTCGACCAACAGAGTCGGGTCGTCGAGGCGGGACCAGGTCGGGGATCGGAGGAACGTGAGCACGGAGAGCCCGGATTGGTACCGGGCCCCACCACCTGTCGGCAGGACATGATTGGGGCCGACCCCATAGTCGGCGAAAGCCTCGGCACTGTCTCCGCCGAGGAACAGCGACCCGTACGAGCCCAGCTCCCGTGCCAATCCCTCCGGGTCCTCCACGTGGAGGGCCAGGTGCTCGGGGGCGAGACGGTCAGAGGCAGCCCTCGCCTCGTCCAGGGTCCCCACCACCAGGTAGTGGCCATTTCCCAGCGCCTCCCCGGCGATCTCTGACGTCGGCAGGTCGGTGAGCTGAGCGGTGAGCGCCCGGTCCACCTCGTCGACCATGCGCGGCGAGGTGGTGATCAGCAGGGGCAGCGCATCGACGTCGTGCTCGGCCTGGGCGAGCAGATCGGCGGCAACCCGGTGCGGGTCGGCCGTTTCGTCGGCGATTACCAGGATCTCGCTTGGACCGGCCAGGCCATCGATTCCGATCTCACCGTACAGGTGCTTCTTGGCCGCGGTCACCCAGCGGTTGCCAGGGCCGACGATGAGATCACACTCGGGAGACACCGTGCCGAAGGCCAAGGCGGCAACTGCCTGGGCTCCGCCGACCGCGAGCAACCCGTCTGCTCCGGCCAGCGCCGCGGCCGCCTGCATCACCCGACCCGGCCTGGGAGATGCGACCCAGACCTGGCTCACACCGGCGATCCGGGCCGGGACCACCGTCATGAGCACCGTTGAGGGGAGCGGATAGCGCCCGCCGGGGGCGTAGGCACCGGCGGAGCCCACCGGGACCCAGCGATGACCCGCTCGGCCCCCGACTACCTCGAGATCGAGGTCGCGGAGCCCTTCCCGCTGGGCCTCTGCGAAGCGGGAAATGCGGTCCCTGACCCGGATGAGCGTCTCCTGCTCGGCGGTCGGAAGCCCTTCCAGAG
Source organism: Acidimicrobiia bacterium (assembly GCA_044867525.1). Lineage (GTDB taxonomy): Bacteria > Actinomycetota > Acidimicrobiia > Spongiisociales > ZC4RG35 > JALYNX01. The sequence continues at coordinate 54,654 of JBIOVB010000118.1, forward strand.
CGCCTTCCAGCTCGGCGCGCGGGATGACGATTGGCCCTCCTGGGTCGAGGTCATCGAGGCGTGCCCCATGCTCGCGAAGCGCCGCCTCACCACGAGAGCGCACGTCTTCGACGATCGCCGCCGCCTCGGCCAGTGTCTTCGGGTCAACCGGGCGTCGCTCATCCCGGCGTCCGGAGAAGGCCGCGGGCTGGAGCCACCGGGTCATCTCTGCTCCTTGGCGACCATGGGCCGCCGGGTCACCCTGAGCGCCCTGCGGTCCAGTTCCGATTCCACATCGAAAACGGATATCCCGGCAGACGCTGCCTTTACCAGCAGGAAATAGAGGAGGTCGGCGGTCTCCGCGATCACCGACTCGTGGTCGTCCGCCGACGCCAGCTCTCCGGCCTCCTCTATCAGCTTGGCCGCCAGCAGCGCCGGGTCCTGGAGGAGCCGGGACGTGTTGGAGCCGGGGTCAGGGCGGTCGGAGATCATGCGGATCCGGCGTTCGAGACGGGCCAGGCCCCCATCATCGCCCCAACAGCTGTGATTGCCGACGTGACAGAAGCCGGGCCCATGCTGGCGCACTCTGAAGAGGAGCGTGTCCCGATCACAGTCGACCTCGACCGTGAGCAGCTCCTGGGTCGCCCCCGAAGTCTCCCCCTTGACCCATGTGCCCCGGGACCGGCTCTGATAGATGCCACGTCGCTCGTCGAGGGCCCGGGCCAGGCTCTCGGCACTGGACCAGACCAAGCCGAGGGCACGACCCGCCTCGTCGACGACCACGGTCGGCCACAGGCCGTCTGCCCGATCGGATCGGAGGACCGCGGACACTGCATCCCCCAGTGTCAGGTCGCCCGTGTAGAGAGCCATCCCGACCTGGGAGTCGGCTCCAATTGTGTCGAGGGCAGCGATCTCGGCTGCGGACGTGATGCCTCCGGCGATGGTTACCCGGGCTGGGCCGGCGGCAGCGATCACCTGCCGGGCACGATCGAGGTCGGTCCCCTGAAGACGGCCCTCCCGCTCCACGAAGGTCACCAGAAAGCCTCCGCAGAGGTCTTTCAACTCGCCTATCCCATCGAGCAGGGCCCGGCCCGTCGCGTGCCGCCATCCGTGGCTGAGGACGATCCCGTCCCTGGAATCGAGCGCGACAATGACTCGGTCGGAGGGCAGGGCGGCCAGGAGATCCGGGCTGGCGGCTGTCCCGATGATGATTCGCTCCGCGCCGTCGTCGAGCCAGCGGATCGCGGTCTCCAGATCCCGGATCCCGCCGCCCACTCGGACTCTCCCCCGGCGGCACAGCTCCCGGACGACGTCGCGGTTCTCACCCTCGCCCCTGGCGGAATCGATGTCGACCACGGCCACTTCGCCCGTTACAGAGAACCTCTCGAACAGGGGGAAGGGATCTCCGGCTTCGATGGCAAGCGTTTCGCCTCCGATCAGTTGCACCGCCTGACCCCGTGATATGTCGATCGAGGGGATGATCACGGGCGCACCAGCACATCCGCATCGGCCAGGGAGCGCTTGAGATCGGCGACCGTGGTGTCGCCATCGTGGAGGATGGAGGCGATGAGCGCCGCCGATGCTCCGGCCTCGAGGGCTTCGACCAGATGCCGTGCGACGTTGGCGCCTCCGGATGCGATGACCGGGACCGGAATGGACCCAGCGACCGCTCTGATCAGATCGAGGTCGTAGCCGTCCCTGGTCCCGTCCCGATCCCAACTGGTGAGCAGGATCTCGCCGGCGCCCTCGCCGACGGCAGACGCGCACCAATCGTTGACGTCGATGCCGGTTCGGTTTCGCCCACTTTCCACCACGACCTCCCATCCCGCCCCGGTGCTAGCGGCGTCGACCGCGACCACCGTGCATTGCGAGCCGAATCGGCCGGCAATCTCGTTGATCAGCACCGGGTGCGCCACCGCCGCGGTGTTGATCCCGACCTTGTCCGCTCCAGCCTCGAGGAGGCGGCCGGCATCATCCGCCTCACGCACTCCACCTCCGACCGTGAGCGGTATCGAAAGGGCGGACCGCACCCGTCGCACCGTCTCCAAGCCGTGGCCCCGACCCTCGGGGGTCGCCGAGACGTCGAGGAGGACGATCTCATCCGCGCCCTGCTCCTCGTACAGGGCCGCGCTATCCGTTGGGTCACCCGCATCGCGCAGGCTCTGGAACCGGACACCCTTGACCACCCGTCCGTCCTTGATGTCGAGGCACGGAATGACTCGGGCCGCGAGGCTCACCCCGCCTCCCCGGTGGTTTCCAGCCAGCGCTCCAGGAGCCGGCTGCCCCAGGCGCCGGATAGCTCGGGATGGAACTGGCAGGCGAGAACGGCACCACGATGCATCGCCGAGACGAATCCGCCCCCGTAGTCGGTGACCGCGGTGTCCCAGCCTGCTGGTGGGTGCGCCAGTCGATACGAGTTGGCGAAATAGGCCCATCCCGGCTCGATCAGCGACGAATCGGGCTCCGGTGCCACCAGGTTCCATCCCAGTTGGGGGACCTTCACCGACCCGGGAAATCGGCCAACCTTCTCCGGAACAAGGTCGAGCCCGATTGCACCAGGGCTCTCCTCGCTCTCGGCGCACAGAATTTGCATCCCGACGCAGACCGCCAGGGTGGGCCTGCCGGCCGTCAGGCGCTCCCGCAGTGCCTCGCGGATGCCGAGCCGGTCGATGGCGCTCACCGCGGCCCCGAACGCGCCGACACCGGGGACCACCACCCAGCGCGAGCGATCGACGACGTTGCGATCCGCCGCTTCGACCGGGACCCGGCCGAGACGGCCGAACGCGGCGGCCACCGATGCCAGGTTTGCGGTGCCGGTGGGGACGATCGCCACCTCGGTCATCCCAGAGACCCCTTGGTGCTGGGCACATCGGTTCCCGAGATCGCGACCGCCGACCGGAGAGACATGGCCACAGCCTTGAACGCCGCCTCAGCCTTGTGGTGGTCGTTGTCCCCGCGCAGCAGGTCGACATGGAGCGCCATCCGGGACTCCAGGGCAAAGGAGCGCAAGAAATGGATCAGGTTTTCGGTTGCCACGTCACCGACCTTCTCCCGTGTGAACGCGATGGAGATCTCCGGCCAGGGCCTCCCGGACAGATCGACGACCGCCCGGCACAGCGACTCGTCGAGTGGTGCATAGGCGTGGCCGAATCGTCTGATCCCGGCGCGGTCACCGAGGGCGTCGTCCAGCGTCCGGCCCAGGGAGAGGGCGCAGTCCTCGACAGTGTGGTGATCGTCGATGTGGGTGTCCCCGTCCGCCACCATCTCCAGGTCGAAGCCGCTGTGCTTGGCGAGGGCACCGAGCATGTGATCGAGGAAGCCCAGGCCGGTCTTGATGTCGGCCCGCCCCGTACCTTCGAGCTCGAGCCGGCACTTGATGCTGGTCTCGGAGGTCTCCCGAGTCGTCTCTGCGCTTCGAGTCATGGCAACAGTCCTTCCAGATCGATGGGTTTGTCGAGGATTCGAGCCGCTTTGCGCAGGCTGTCCCGGGCTCGTCGTGGGTCGTCGCCGGGGGCGATCACACCGATCGGGATCACCCCAGCGGATCGAGCGGCAGTGATGTCGTCGGGGGTGTCCCCCAACATCCAGGCTGCACTCACGTCGAGCAGCCTGAGCGCGAGCTCGACCGGTGCCGGGTCCGGCTTGAGCGGAGCGTCGTCCCTGGTGACGAGCACGGTGAACAGGTCGGCGACATCGAACCGGTCGAGGAACTCCTCGGCATCGGCCCGGGGCCGCCCGGTGACGACCGCAAGTGGGCGAGCGTCCGCCCAGCGGGAAAGTGTCGACCGATCCACCATGAGTGATTCGAGAGCCTTGAGCCCGGGGCGGTCGCCGCGGCCCTGATAGATGGCTTCGAAGCGCTCCATGACTTCCTGCAACGGGATGTCGGTTCCCCGCCCCGACAGCAAGGACCGGGCCAATTCCCAGTCGTCATTGGCATTGCCCTCCGACTTCATATCCTGGATGTCGTCGGGCCCGACATCGACACCGAAGCTGCGCACGGTCTCGAGGATCGCGACCGACTGCGATTGGCTCACATCGGCAAGCACCCCATCCATGTCGAGGATCAGAGCCTGGGGAGCCAGTGCGGCGCGCAAGGCGGAGATCAGTCTCTCGAACTCGGGCCGGCGCCCGGGCAGAGTGATCCGGACCGTCCCCTCGAGGTCGCTGCGGCCCGGAAACCATCGCAAGGCAATGCCGAGAGACGCCACCGCGGAGATCAGCAGACCCGCATCGCGGCATCGAGCGAGGACGAAGTTCGCCTCAGACGGCAGCGGGCTCGCTCCGAGCTCGCGGAGCAGGTCGGTCAACTCCGACCGCTCGCGCTTCACCTCCTCGACGAAGGCGGTGAGCTCGGATGTGGGCCATTGCAGCCGCTCCAAGGCGAGTTGGGCCGAGAGAGCGGCAACCGGATAGGGGTTGCCATGCAGCGAGATGTCGCCGACCAGGTCCGGAGGCCCGAGCAGATACCCGACCCGGAGCCCGGCCAGCCCGTACGCCTTCGACATGGTCCTGACCACCACCACGTTCTCCAACTCCAGGGCCGCCGGGGTCAGGTCGTTCCCCGCAAACTCGGTATAGGCAGCGTCGAGGACCAGGAGGCGGGCGTCGGCCGCCACTTTTCGCAGGTCGGACTCGGTCATCGCGGCCCCGGTCGGGTTGTTGGGCGACACCAGGAACACTGCGTCGGTGCCTTCGGTGATCGAGGCCGTGATCTCCTCCGTTGGCAGATCACCCTGCCACCAGGGGATTTCCACCAATTCGGCACCTTGCTGCCCGGCGTAGCGGGCGATCATCTCGAAGGTCGGGGTGGTGGTCACCACCCGCCTTCCCCGGCCGACCCTCGCCAGGAAACACCGGAACAGTGCGTCGTCCCCGCCGGCGGTGACGAGCACCGAGCCCGGGGGGAGGCCATGGAGGTCGGCCAGTGCTTGACGGAGAGCACCGATCTCCGGATAGCGGCTGATCGCCGACCCTGGGTCGGCTATTCCCGCAAGGAGATCTCTGGCCCGGGTCATTCCCTCGTTCTTGGACAGGTCGAGGTCGATGGGAACGTCGAATCCGGGGGGCAGGTAAGGCGTAGGCCCGCTCATGGCACGATTTGCTCGAGACGGGAGACGACGATGTCCGTGGCCCCCTGCTCCTTGAGCAAGGGGATCAGGGTCGGCAACTCGGAGCGAGGGACCGCGGCCTTGACCGCGAGGCCTTCTCCGTGATGAAGTGTTGCGATCGTCGGTTCCCGCATCGCGGGAAGGATCGACACCACCGAATCGAGATCGCCCCGGGCGACGTTGAGCTCGACCATGACCCTGCCCCGTGCCTGCAACACCGAGCTCAGGCTGAGGACCAGGGCGTCGATGGCGGTCTTCTTGACCGGGTTGTCCAGGGCGTTGGGATTGGCATAGAGGCGGGTCGATGAACGGAGCAACTCATCGACGACGACCAGGCCATTTGCGGCCAGGGTCTCACCCGTTGCAGAAATGTCCACGATCACATCGGCATCCTCAGGTGGGAACACCTCCGTCGCGCCGTAGGAGTGGACGAATCCGGCATCAAGACCCTTGGATGAGATCCAGTCCCTGGTCAAACGCTCGTATTCACCGGCGACGACCAGTGGTTTGTCGGGCAGGGCGCCGTCGACCAGCAGGGACTCGGGCGCCGCGGCGACCATGCGCACCGGGTCGAGGCCGGTGTCGAGCAGTTCCACGAGGTCCGCGGACTTCTCTGCAACCCAGTCGGCGCCCGCAAACCCGATGTCCCGGGTTCCTGCGGCCAGCATCTCGACGATGTTCTGTGGTTTGAGGAGCTTCACCTCGAATCCGGGCACCGACATCACGGGGCGATAGCCCCGTGGCCCGGCGCGTAACTCCATGCCGGCGGCAGCGAGCAATGCAGTCACAGCCGGCTCGATCCGCCCCTTGGGGACCGCGAGATGGGTGATGGTTCCGTTTTTCGATGTCATGCGGGCGCTTTCCCGCCGGTACAGCAGCGGGCTCCCCGATGACGAGAAACGCCGACCGCTGGGGTCGGCGTGGGGAGGTGGTTGCCTTCGCTATGTGCCCACGGTCAGCCGACCCATGAAGGGTGGTGATGGTGGTGGGCGTGGGCGAACGGCCGTGTCATGTCCCGGGGAGCATACGCGCTCAGATTGGGATGGCAAGCGGGACACCGTCGTGTGACCGCCTCACCGTTACCCTTCACGCCCCGATGACGAGAAAATTGCCGGAGAAGCCTGCCCTGGAGGGGCTCGAGGCCAAGTGGGCCCGACGCTGGGAGGACGAGGGCATCTACCGGTTCGATAGAAGCCGAGGCCGGGGGGAGATCTTCTCCATCGACACTCCGCCGCCCACTGTTTCCGGCTCCCTCCACATGGGCTCGGTGTTCGGGTATGTCCAGACCGATGCCATCGCCCGCTTTCAACGCATGCGAGGTAGGGAGGTGTTCTATCCGATGGGCTGGGACGACAACGGACTTCCCACTGAGCGACGGGTGCAGAATTTCTACGGGGTCCGCTGCGACCCCAGCTTGCACTACGACCCGGAGTTCGCACCACCGGTCGAGCCACCCGATCCGCCGATTTCGATAAGCCGGCGCAACTTCATCGACCTCTGTCACGGGCTCACCGCGGAAGACGAGAAGGTCTTCGAGGACCAGTGGCGCACTCTGGGGTTGTCAGTGGATTGGACCCAGACCTACGCAACCATCGACGAGCACAGCCAGCGCACCAGCCAGAAGGCGTTCCTCCGCAATCTGGCCCGCGGCGAGGCGTATTCCCAAGAGGCCCCGGTGCTCTGGGATGTCGACTTCAAATCGGCCGTGGCCCAGGCCGAGTTGGAGGACCGGGATCGACCGGCGGCATACCACCGCATCGCGTTCCATCGCGCCGACGGCGAGGTGATCCACATCGAGACCACCAGGCCAGAGCTGGTGTGCGCCTGTGTCGCCCTGGTGGCTCACCCCGAGGATGCCCGATATCAGGAATTGTTCGGGACCACCGTCACCTCACCCTTGTTCGAGGTCGCAGTTCCCGTCCTCTCCCACGAGCTGGCAGATCCCGAGAAGGGGAGCGGGATCGCCATGATCTGCACCTGGGGCGACACCGCCGATGTCACCTGGTGGCGGGAGCTCGACCTTCCAACGCGCAGTGTCATCCAACAGAGCGGCCGTCTGCGCGAAGACACCCCGGATTGGATCGAGACCGAGCTCGGCAGGCGGGCATACGGCGAGATTGCCGGCCTCTACCCGAATCAGGCGCAACGCAAGATGGCGGAGCTGCTTGCCGAGTCCGGCGACCTCGACGGGGAGCCGAAGGCGATCACCCACCCTGTCAAGTTCTACGAGAAGGGTGACCGCCCCCTGGAGATCGTCTCCAGTCGCCAGTGGTATATCCGCAACGGGGGGAGAGACGACGACCTGCGCCGCGATCTCCTGGCCCGAGGTGAGGAGTTGGACTGGATTCCCGCGTTCATGGGGGTCCGCTACCGGCATTGGGTCGAAGGCCTGAATGGTGACTGGCTGATCTCGAGGCAGCGCTTCTTCGGAGTCTCGATCCCGGTGTGGTACCCGATCGACGAGGGGGGTGAGCTCGATCTAGAGCACCCAATCGTCCCCGATGAGAGGGACTTGCCCGTCGACCCGACGACCGATGCCCCACCCGGGTACGACGAGTCGCAGCGGGGTCAGCCCGGCGGCTTCGCCGGCGACCCCGACGTCATGGACACCTGGGCCACGTCGTCGTTGACTCCACAGATCGCCGGGCACTGGGACGACGACCAGGACCTCTTCGGGCGAGTCTTCCCCATGGACTTGCGACCCCAGGGGCCGGAGATCATCCGCACCTGGCTTTTCGCGACCGTGCTCCGCTCCCATAGTGAGCATGGTGCCCTGCCCTGGGCCCACGCCGCGATCAACGGATGGATCCTGGACCCCGATCGGAAGAAGATGTCCAAGTCGAGGGGCAACGTGGTGACACCGTCGCCCTTGATCGAGGAATACGGTGCAGAGGCCGTTCGCTATTGGGCGTGCAACGGCCGCCCGGGGGCCGACACCGCCGTCGACTACGGGGTGATGAAGATCGGTCGCCGGCTCTCTCTCAAGATCCTGAACGCCGCCAGATTCGTGCTCGGCTTCTCCGAGGATGTCGGCCCGTCGCAGGTGACCGAAGCACTCGATCACTCGATGCTGGCCGGCCTGGCTGCGATCGTCGAGGAGGCGACGGCCGCATTTGCAGGCTATGACTATGCGAGAGCGATGGAAGTCGTCGAGGAGTCCTTCTGGGACTGGACCGATGACTATCTGGAGCTGGTCAAGGGCCGGGCCTACGACGGGGGAGGCCCCGGTGCCTCGGCGCATGCGGCATTACAGCTGGCCCTCGGCGCCTACCTCCGTCTGTTTGCGCCTTTCCTCCCCTTCGTCACCGAGGAGGTGTGGTCCTGGTGGCGCGAGGGCTCTGTTCATCTTCAGGCCTGGCCCACCGGTGAGGAGCTGGAGATGGATCGCGGCGGGGATCCCGCGGTGCTCGGTGCCATATCCGAGGTGCTCACCGCGGTCCGCCGCGCCAAATCGGACGCCAAGGCATCGATGGCCGCCGAGGTGGGATTGGTCTCGGTGACCGCCCCTGGGGACACGCTGGAGCTGATCCGGCAGGCCGAGATCGATCTCAAGGCCGCTTCCCGGGCCCGGGAGCTGGGCTATTCCCAGGGGGAGTTCACCGTGAAGGTCGAGCTCGCTGAGTGAGCCGCAGGGCGCAACGCCTCTAGAGTTGCTACATAAACACAACACAGTTGCACTATGATCCAACCTAAGGTAGTGTTGCGTGAATGGAGCAACCCAATCCAACGATGGTGGCTGCCCTGATCGGGGACATGGTGGGATCGCGCCACGCCACGAATCGAGATCAACTGCAGCGAGGGATGTCGGAAGTCCTGGAGCAGGTAGGAGCGGTCGTGGGCGGGGACCCGGTGTTCACCATCGGCGACGAGTTCCAGGCGCGTTTCGATACGCTGGCCGCCGCAATCGAGGCCTCGGCCCAACTCCACGTTCGAAGTGTCCCCATCACCGAGCTCAGGATCGGGATCGGATGGGGGGAGCTGATCATGGACGACCCGCAGCGGTTCCCGTTCGGCCAGGACGGGCCTTGCTGGTGGCGGGCCCGGGAGGCGATCGAGGCCGTGGACCGCTCGGCTCGGAGACGTGGTGCCAGGGTGCGCACCGCCCTCAGGTCCGCCTCGCCACTTGACGCGGTGCTCAACGGTTACCTGGTGCTCCGTGATACTTTGCTCGCCGGATTCGACGAAGTGGATGCCCTGATCGCCATCGGCCTCATCGACGGCCAAAATCAGACCGAAATCGCCTCTCAGCTCGAGATCAACAAGAGCTCGGTCAGCCGCCGAGCCCATACTCATGGGATCCTGGCCCTCGTCGAGACCCGGGATCTCGGCAACCTTCCCCTTGAGGCCCGGCGATGACTTGGGAAGAGCCCCTCCTCGTAGCCGGTGGTGCGCTCCTTCTGACACTGCCCTCGAACTGGGCGGTGCGGGCGGTGCTGCGACTGACTCGTCACGAAGGGTCGCCCGTCCAAAACCAGGCGGGACGCTGGATCGGAGTGCTGGAGCGTCTCTTGATCTACGTGCTGATGCTGGCGGGCGCCGCCGCTGCCGCCGGTCTGGTGGTGGCTGCCAAGAGCATCCTTCGGTTCCCTGAGATCAGCGCCAGGCCGGCCGCGATCGATCCCGAATACGTACTGGTCGGGTCCCTGGCCAGCTGGCTGCTGGCGTTCGGCGTCGGCGCCTTGGTTCTCGAGCTACTCGAGCTGCTCTGAGCCTGCTCAGGAACACGGTTGCCTACAGCCACAGAATTAGCCTCCGGTTGTCGATAAGACGACAGTCCGGCGGGCCGGACGAATAGGCCACAAGAGGAGAGACAAGTGCTCGATGGGCTCGTGGAATGGGTCACGTCGATTGTGGAGAGCCTCGGGTACTGGGGCGTGGCCGCTCTTGTCGCCTTGGAGAACCTGTTCCCTCCCATCCCTTCGGAGGTTGTGCTCCCACTGGCCGGCTTCGTCGCAGTCGAGGGCGATGCCTCGTTGGTGGGCATGATCATCGCCGCCACCATCGGTTCCATGGTGGGGGCCTACGCCCTGTATGGGATTGCGGCGGCAATCGGCCCGGTGCGCCTCCGCGGCCTGGTGGCACGGCACGGGAAGTGGTTCGGGCTCGACGAGAGCGACCTGGACAAGTCGGAGGAGTGGTTCGACCGGCGCGCCTCCATGGCCGTTCTCGTGTGCCGCTGCATCCCATTGATGAGATCCTTGATATCGATACCGGCCGGACTTCGTCGCATGCCGCTGATTCCGTTCACGCTCTACACCCTGGTGGGCAGCCTGGTCTGGAATGTCTTGCTCATCGGTGCCGGGTACCTGCTCGGCGAGCGGTATCAACAGGTGGAAGAGCCGTTGGAGCTCTTCCAGAAGTTGGTCCTGGTCGTGCTTGGCGTGGCCATCGCCTGGTTCGTCTGGCGACGCATCGTGCGGCCCCGCGTAAGGCGTGCCGAGGTCTGACGGACACACCCTCAGCGGGTATAGACCACTACCCCATCCCGATCTTCATGCCGGATCCGCCCACCGAGGCGGAGGTGCTCCAGGTGCGACACGGTCTCCAGGAAGGCGAGGCGGGTCTCGAGCGGAGTGAGGTTGGGGCGGAACGACCTGAGCATCACGTCCCATGCCGTGGTGTTGGCCCCCCGGACCAGATCCCTCATGTCCACCAGGCGTCGGTCGTGATGGAGGACGATCTGGCGGATTCGGTCGTCGCCACGCTCCATGAGCGCGCCATGAGCCGGGTAGGTGACTCCGATGTCCATCCCGTGAAGCTTCCGCAACGAGCCAAGGTAGGCCCCGAGAGGGTCCTCCAATGCCTCGTCATACATGATCACGGGGGAGATCCTCGGCAGCACGTGGTCGCCCGAGAAGAAGATCCCGGTCCGGTCGTCCCGAAGGCAGATATGGGCCGACTCATGGCCGGGGGTGTGCACTACCTCCAGCGACCGGCCGTTCCCGAGGTCGATGGTGTCCCCGTCCTCGACGGTGTGATCCGGCGGTTCGATGATCGGCATGTAGTCGGGGCGATCACCAACTTGTCCCGGGAGGGCCTCCAGGATCGGCTGCGGGATCCCAAAGCGCCGTCCGATGCCAAGCAGGCGCTGCACATAGCCGGGCATGTCGTTGTACCGCTCGACGAGCTTCGCTGCGTTCTGGTGCATCACGAAGCGACATCCCCACTCCCTCACCAAACGGGCGGACATCCCGACGTGATCGAGATGGAGGTGGGTCACCACCAGGGTGTGAACCGAGGACTCGTCGAGGCCGAGTTGCCGGAACCCATCGCTGAGTGCCTTGCGCCCCGGGTCCCAATCGGTACCGCAGTCGAGCAGCAACAAGCCGTTGCCGGCTTCGATCGCATAGGTGTTGACCCATCCCGGGCTGGCGAAGGGGAGCGGCGCCGGGATGAGATGGATCCCGTCGCCCAGTGAGACGGGAGGGGGGATGCTCATCCGTGCTCGACGGGGTCCTTGATCCCGAAGGTGATGTCGAGCGTCACGGTGAACGAAGTCGGAGCTCCCGACTCGTCCACTTTCCCGCTCACCTCGACCACCTTGAAGTGTTGGATGTCCGAGATCGTCGCCGCGGCGCGGGCGAGCACCGTGCGGACCGCGTCCTCGATCGAGTCCCCAGCATGGCCGGTGAGACGGATGGTCTTGGTTATCGATGACATCTCTACCTCCAGAAGCCGACGGTAGCCGTGTGATACGGTGAGGAGCATGAGCGGCTCACCTCCAGTCAGAGGTGGGGCGACGCCATGGTGACCTGGCGCGGGCAGCGCCGAACACTGACCGAGCTGAGCGAAGAGGTGTACCTCGACGTCGGCGATTCCGCTACCAAGCGCTGGCGATTCGCGATCCTGCTTGCGCTGGCTGCGGTGATTGCAACAGCCGGTGTCCTCTCCGACTCCACGGCCACCGTCATCGGGGCGATGATCGTGGCTCCGCTTGGGACGCCGATCATCGGAACTGCGCTGGGGATCGTCACCGGGAACGTCAATCGGGTGGCCGGCTCGGCGGTAGCCGTCCTGCTTGGAGCAATTGGGGTGGTTCTGATCGGCTGGGCGCTGGCAGCGATACTGCCCGAGCTGATCCCACTCACGAGCAACAGCCAGATTGCCGGGCGAACGTCACCGAGCTTGATCGACCTGGTCGCCGCAATCGCGACCGGGTTCGTCGGCGCCTACGGCCTGGCCCGCAAGGACATATCCGACGTCTTGCCTGGGGTAGCCATCGCCATCTCCCTGGTTCCACCGCTGGCCGTCGTAGGCATCACTGCACAAAGCGGGGATCTCGATGGCGCGTTCGGGGCATTCCAACTTTTCGCCTCCAACATGTTGGCGATGATCGTGGCCGGTTCGATCGTGTTCACCGCCTACGGGTACGCGGCCGAGGCGCAGGAGACGCCCGGATTCCGGCGGCGGCTCGCATACTCCGTGGTGGCCGCGGCCACGATCCTGATTGCGGTGCCGATGACCATCACCACGATCGACACCGTGCAGGATCAGTCGGTCATCGACGGGGCTAGACAGGTCGCCGAGGAATGGGCTTCAGGGACCAACACCGTGGTGGTTCAGGCGTCATTCGACGGAGACGATCTCGTTCTCGTGCTCGAAGACACCGACGATCTGCCCGAGGGCGACCTTTTGTCTGAGCTCGAAGGAGCGGTCCCCTCGGGCACCAACGTCGTGGTCAATCACGTCAGCGGGGAGCGATACCTACTGGGGACCGTGGCCTAGGCGTCCTCGTCGCCGGCCCAGGGTCCCACACCGTAGAAACGATCAACCGCCACATGGACCACCAGCCCCGGTGGGAAATCGCGGACCGGGAACTTCGCGCCGGGAGCGATGTAGTACTCAGCCAGGCGGTCCATGACCTCGAGTGCCCCTCCCTGGTCGATGCGGGCGGTGCCCTCGGCGACCAGATAGGGATGGAGACCGGGCCCGGAGTGCTCGTGAGCCTGGAAGGAGATCGCAATCCGTTCGTCCCGTCGCAGGCACTCGATCTTGTGCTGATCGAAGAACGTGGACCAGACGAGCTCCTCTCCGTCGACGCCGACCCAGGCCAGTGTGACGTGGGGCGTGCCGTCCGGATCGATGGTGACGACATGGCCCAAAGGCCCGGTTGCGAGGAAGTCTCGAACTGATTGTGGGATCTCGGCCATGACGGGAGGGTACGCCCCGTGATATGCCGTCTTGTCGCATGCGGGATTTAGGGTGACGCGGTGCGACCCGGCCCGGTCCTCGCCTTGGCGCTGCTCACCGCCTGCACGGGCGCCGCCCTCCCCTCCTCGACTTCCCCATCCCCGGCGACCACGACGACATTGGCTGCAATGACGTCGACAACAGTGGCCCCGACGACTACGTCCGTCCCGGAGACCACAACCACCCTCGATCCCTTCGCCCGCCCCGACTGGATGGGGACCCGCGAGCTGCCCCTGCGGGAAGACGGGTACGGCGTCGCCCAGGTGACGCCGGCCGAGTTCGATCCCCGGCAACTCGAGACTCCGGACGTCCTGCCACCACCGGTCGGCGATGTCTTCCAATCGACGCTGGGGCCGATCCCTGAAGAGGTACTTGCTCGCTCGAGCTGGGACCCCGGGTGCCCGGTCACCCTCGAGGAGCTGGCTTACATCACCGTGTCTCACCACGGGTTCGACGGGGAGGTCCACACCGGGGAGATGATCGTCAACGCCGCAGAGGCCGAGGGTGTGATCGGCGTATTTCATCGGCTGTACGAAGCCGGCTTCCCCATCGAGCAAATGCGGGTGATCACCAAGGAGGAGATTGACGCCCCGCCCACCGGGGATTGGAACGACACCACATCCTTTGTGTGTCGGCCCGCCGTTGGGTCCGGCAACTGGTCACAGCACGCCTACGGACTCGCCATCGACGTCAACCCGTTCCACAACCCCTATCTGAAGGGTGACCTGGTCCTTCCCGAGTTGGCAATGACCTACACCGATCGTGAGGAGGCCCGCCCGGGGATGATCTTCGGCGGTGACGTCGCAACCGAGGCCTTCGCTGCCATTGGCTGGGGCTGGGGTGGCAACTGGAACACGCTCAAGGACTGGATGCACTTTTCCCGCAGCGGACGCTGACCGGACGACTCAGCTGATGCTTCGAACCGCGTCGTCGTACGTGGCGAAATCCTCGAGTCTGGTGATCCGCTCGCCTTCGACCTGGATCAATTGGTACCACTCCCAGTCCCATGCCGGTTGTCTGAGACTGGCAACAGCGTGATCGTCGATTACCTCGAGCTCCAGTAGCTCGACATCGGGATTCACGCCTTTGAATGAGCGCATCAGATCGACGATCTCGTCGGCGTTGGTGCAGTTGATCGGTGGATCCGTGGCGATGTAGACAGCGTCGTCAATAAGCAGGGAGCGGGCTGTTTCCCACTCCGACCTGCGCAGGGCGGTGTCCCATGCCAGGACCGTGGAGCGCACGTCCATGGTTTGAAAATACACCACGGATCGCATCGAACATATGTTCGATATAGTGAGTTGGTGAGCGGGTACGCCGAGCTGCATTGCCATACCAACTTCTCCTTCCTCGATGGGGCGTCTCACCCCGAGGACCTCGCCGAGCGGGCAATGGAGTTGGGCTACCAAGCGCTGGCGGTCACCGACCACGACGGGTTCTACGGAGTCTCCCGGTTCTGGCAGGCGGCGAAGGCAGCCGGGCTTCCCGCCATCTATGGGGTCGAGATAGGGCTCGAGCCGGAGCCTGAGGGCCCACCCGATCCGGTTTCTCGTGCCGAGGAGTGGGACCGGCAGCGACATGCCCGGACCAAGGGAGGCCAGGGGAGGTTGCGTCGGGGGCGCAGTGTGCGGGCGCACGGGGTGAAGCCGACAGACCTTCCTGAGATGGACCACCTGGTGCTGCTCGCCGGCTCGCCCCAGGGATATCGGGCACTCTCCAATCTGGTGACCAGAGCCCAACTCCGGGGGGAGAAGGACCATCCGGTGTACCTCTGGGAAGACCTGGCGACGGTGGCCGGCAGCCCCGATGTCCATGTCCTCACCGGGTGCCACTTCGGGGCGGTGCCCAAGGCAGCGGCTCGCCACGATCTCGGGGCAACGGTCAGGCAGGCATCGCGGCTTCGAGAGCTGTTCGGAGCCCGGCTTCATCTCGAGTTGTGGCACCACGGGATGCCTGAGGACGATCCACGCAACGACCTGATGTGGGAGGTCGCCGAGAAGCTGGGGATTTCGGTGGTAGCAACCAATCAGGCCCACTATCACGACCGCCGGGACGCCGATCTGTCGGAAGTCCTGGCTGCCATCGGGGGGAGGCGGACCCTGGCGGCCGCCGATGGATTCCGCCCAGCCAGCGACGAGCGGTATCTCAAGCCTCCGGCAGAGATGAGCCGACGATTCGCTCGCTATCCGGGTGCGGTCGCCCGCGCCGGAGAGCTGGGTCGCCGCCTGGCCTTCGATCTCGGCCTGGTCGCCCCCAACCTCCCAGACTTCCCCATGCCCGGCCATTTCCGCGATGAGATGGACTACCTGCGACATCTGACCTGGGAGGGCGCCCGTGAGGTCTACCCGGGGAGCGACGACGGGATCGACCCCCGGGCCCGGCGCCGACTCGAGCACGAGCTGGGGATCATCGAGCAACTGGGATTCCCCGGCTATTTCCTGGTGGTGAAGGACATCATGGACTACGCCGAGACCCAGGACATCTACTGCCAGATCCGGGGCTCGGGCGCCGATTCGGCGGTGTGCCGCTGCCTCGGGCTGACCCGGGTCGACCCGATCCGGCTCCATCTCCCCTTCGAGCGCTTTCTCTCCGAGGAGCGGGGGAGACCACCGGACATCGACATCGACTTCGAGGCCGACCGTCGCGAGGAGGTCATCCAGTACTGCTACCGCCAGTACGGGAGGGAGCGGGCGGCCATGGTGGCCAACGTGATCACCTACCGGGCCAAGTCGGTTCTCCGGGATGTGGCAAAGACCTTCGGGTTCACCCAGGCACAGGTCGACGGTCTCTCCAAGTACCTCGACACCAGGGACCCGGCGCTGATCCGCCTCGACTCCCCACTGCCCGAGGGGATGACCGCCGAGATGATCTACGACATCTGCTGGCGGCTCGACGGCTTTCCCCGTCACCTCGGGATCCACTCCGGGGGGATGGTCATCGCCGACCGCCCCCTGTGGCAGGTGGTCCCATTGGAGTGGGGGCGGATGGAAGGGCGGACCGTCCTTCAGTGGGACAAGGACGACTCGGCGGCGGTGGGGATCGTCAAGTTCGACCTGCTCGGGCTGGGGATGCTCAACGCCCTCCATCTCGCCCATGACCTGATCGAGGCCACCCACGGCATCGACATCGACCTCGCCGCCATCCCGCAGGAGCCGGCGATCTACCGCTCGATCACCCGGGCCGACACTGTCGGGTTGTTCCAGATCGAGTCCCGGGCCCAGATGGCCACCCTGCCCAAGATGAAGCCGAAGACCTTCTACGACCTGGCAGTCGAGGTTGCCCTGATCCGGCCCGGGCCGATCCAGGGGCAGTCGGTGCACCCCTACTTGCGGCGGCGGAGTGGTGAGGAGCAGGTGCGATACCCCCATCCTTCGACCGAGGAGATCCTGAAGAAGACACTCGGGGTCCCGGTGTTCCAGGAGCAGCTCATGGAGCTTGCCCGGGTCTGCGCCGGCTTCAACGGGAGCCAGGCCGATCGGTTGCGGCAGGCGATGACACACAAACGCTCGGAGAGGGAGATGGGCAAGCTCCGCGAGGACCTATATGTGGGGATGGCGGGCAACGGGATCATCGGGGATGCGGCCGATGAGATCTGGGAGAAGCTCCAGGGGTTCGCCGCCTTCGGGTTCCCGGAGAGCCACTCGGTGAGCTTCGCCTACATCGTCTACATGTCGGCCTGGCTGCGCTTCCACTACCCGGCGGAGTACCTGGCCGGTCTGCTCAATGCCCAGCCCATGGGTTTCTACAGCCCGAACTCGCTGGTCCAGGATGGGCAACGACATGGGGTGGTCGTATTGGGGCCGGACGTGAACGTGTCCTGGCACGACTGCACCATCGAGGCGGTTGATGCCGAGCCCGACGACATCGTCGAGTACCTGGGGGAGCGTTGGCGCCGGGGCCGAGGGTTGGTAGACGACCCGGTACGGCCCCCGGTCGGGGTGCGGATGGGGCTCCGCTATGTGCGCAACATGGGGGAGAGGGAGGTGACCAGGGTGGAGGCTGCCCGAATCCTGGGCGGGCCTTTCCGGTCACCGCAGGACCTGGCTTCCCGCACCGGGCTCGGGGTCGAAGCTCTGGAGGGCCTCTCCGCCTCCGGGGCACTGGAGTCGATCGGTCTCGGTCGGAGGGAGGGGATGTGGGCCGCGGGGGCGCTCGCCGAGATCGATCCCGAGCGGCTGGCCCTGTCACCGGGGGTGGAGGCACCGGAGCTCCCGGGAATGAGTGACGAGGAATCACATAGGGCCGACCTGTGGGCGGTGGGAGTCTCCAGCCGACACCCGATGAGTTTCGTACGCGACCAGTTGGAAGGCTGCCTCACCGCAGCTGAGGCGCTGGAGGTGCAACGCAACAAGGCCCGGATCCGGGTGGCGGGGGTGGTCACCCATCGCCAGCGCCCGGGGACCGCCAAGGGGGTCTACTTCCTCAACCTGGAGGACGAGACCGGCCTTCTCAACATCATCGTCTTGCCCGATGTCTGGGCCCGCCACCGGGAGGTGGTCCGTCGCAGCCCGGCCCTGGTGATCGAGGGCCGGCTCGAGTACCACGACGGGGTGACCAACATCGTGGCCCGTGACTTCCAGGCGATCGGAGTGCAGACGGTGCAGTCGAGGGACTTCCGGTGATCGGTAGCGTCGCGGGCAACGAGGAGATGCCAATGGACATGAAGCTGGAAGTCGTAGTGCTCCCGGTGTCGGACGTCGACCGGGCCAAGGAGTTCTTCGAGAGGGCGGGATTCAGTGTCGATGTCGACTTTCAGCCAAACGACTCGTTCCGTGTGGTCCAGGTGACACCACCGGGATCGGCCTGCTCGATCACGTTCGGCACCGGGATCAGCCGGGGCGCTCCCGGGACCTATCAGGGCTTGCACCTGGTGGTGGAGGATCTGCCGACGGCGATCGAGGACCTGTCGGGTCGGGGCATCGAGGTCGGTGAGCCGTTCCACTTCGGCGACGAGGGCCAGACAGCGGGGCTACATCCCGAGCGGGCCGACTACGGGTCGTACGCCGCGTTCAGCGATCCAGACGGCAATGGCTTTCTGCTCCAGGAGGTCGGGCGCAAGGGGTGAAAGCTAGCGATCTGGTTCCCAGAACCGGGCTACACCATGCAGGTAGTGGAGGACATCGTCATCTCGTCCCGCGAGGAGTAGCGCCCATGCCAGCGAGAAATCCGGCCCGAATGTGTCGAGTTGTGGCGAACCCGGGGTTTCCGAAGCAGCTCTGAGCTCGGTGGCCGCCAGGTCGAGGTCGCCACTAGCCAGATGGGCCTTTCCCCGGATCACGTGCGCGTGGTGGATGAGATTCCCGTAGTTCCAATCGTCGGGCGACATGGCATCGGCAGCCCTCGTCAGCTGGTCGGCGAATTGGAAAGCTGCTCGGAGGTCGCCCCCCTCTACGAGTTCGTATCCAACATCTGCATTGGGGTCGGGATTGTCCTCCGCGTGATCGGTCTCGAAGGCAGATTGGGCGGCCAGGAACATCTCCAGCGCCGCGGAACGAACAAGGAAACCGGGTCGGTCATGGCGGTGGTCAGCGTCTGGAACGAGTCGGTCGAACACCTCATCTTCCGACAGGAGCGGATCATTCGAAATTGCATCGATGAGCTCTTCGACACCACGTTGAGCCGCCGCCAGAGCAAGGTCGGCGATTTCTTGGTCTGTCATTGTTGTACCTTGCCATTCGGGTCACGGGTCGAGCAGATTTCTCTAAGTTTTCCCGGTCACTCCATCTTCCAGGGCAGAATCTGTCACACACCGTCGGTACTGTGTCGAACATGGACTGGGGGAGTCTGACTGAGGATCAGCTGGATCTGATCATCACTGGGGGAGAGCGTCAGGTCGCCGAGATCAGGGCCGTCCAGATGGCGGCGATCCAGGAGAAGCGGCGACGCCAGTCACATCACAACGACGGCTATAGGTCGATCGTCGACTGGTTCGCCGCCAGGGCGGACCTCTCCCATCAGGCCTCGCGGTCGATCTGTTGGACCGCCTCGAGGTTGGAGGAGGCACCCGAGGTGGCGGCTCAGCTCGCCAACGGCGAGATCACCTTCGACCGGGCCGAGCAGCTGGCACGACTCCCAGAGCGCGTCCGGCACGATCACGAGGGCTATGACATCGGACAGCTCCGCAGGTTGGTGGCTCATCATCGGCGTCTGAGCCCGAGGCGGGAGCGTGAGATCGCCTCGAGCGGGTATCTGCATTTCCAACCATCGCTCGACGAGACCACGACCCACATTTGGGGTGAGCTTGCCGGGCTCGATGCCCGTCTGGTGGAGAAGGCAATCGATCAGCGCGCCGACGAGGTGGTGGCTGACGATGTGCCGTTGGCCGTTGCCGAGCGTCGGGCGTTGGCCCTGGTCGCGATCTGTCAGGACTCGCTCTACTCGTCCGATGCGACAGGCGATTCGCCGCCGGTCGACATCGCGGTCACCGTCGACGCCCGGACCGCGGCAGCCACCAACGGCGAGTCAGGAGTGGCGGTGCTCGCCGGGCCGCGTGTCGGGCGACGCACTCTCGAAGAGGTCCTGTGCAACGGCATCGTCGAAGTGATCGGCATCGCCGAATCGGGTGAGCCACTGAGCTTGGGGCGGCGATCACGAACCGTCAGCCGCAAGCTGCGGCGCCACATCCTGGCCCGGGATGGCGGCTGCACCGTCGAGGGCTGTCCCTCCCACTATCGCCTCGAAGTACACCACTCGGTGCCGTGGTCACACGGTGGGCGCACGGACGCAGAGGATTTGATCACCCTGTGTTGGTTCCATCACCACGTCGCGGTGCATCGGCTTGGCATGGAGTTGATCCGGATCGGCCGATCCCGGGTGAGGCTGAAACGACCTAGCTAGGGGTGGGCCTTCCCCACCACCCCGGATCACAGAAGCTTGGATCCCGGCCACACGGGTCGGTCAAGAACTCTTCGAAATCAATGCGCCGTGCAACCCGGAGGCCGTCCACCGAGAGAGTGCACCGGACGAGGCTACCTCTGGCCTCACATCCGCTCACCTGACACCGTCCAAATGAGCTTCGAGCTCGGCAATGAAGTCGTCGATGCTCTGGATGTGGCAGGCGTGGTCGCCCTCCAGCTCCACAACCTTCGAGCTCGGGAGCAATTCGCCCAAGAGGTCAACCACCCGCCGCTCCCATTGCACAGACACGCGTCCTTTCACCAGAAGGACAGGGCAGTCGATCTTCTCCAACTCCTCAAGAGAGTGCCGGGTCTGCAGTGCACCGCTTGCCAACCAGGAGAGCGAGGCCCGGTGAGGAGCCCATCGTTCCCAGTTCGGATGCAGGCGGGCCTCCGAAGCATCCGAGACGAAGCCGGCGATCTGGAGAAACCGTGCCAGGTCGTCTTCGCTGACTTCTTTGCCGGCGAGACTCAGAATCAGCTCATCGCCGTCCTGGGATTGCGGATCGATTTCACCTGCTTGCTCGATGATCCAACTGGATGCCGGCTCGATGAGAGCCAGGGACCTGACCCAACTCGGGTGGGTCAAGGTGAAGTCGATCAGGGACTGCCCACCGGCCGACCAGCCGGCGAAGTCGGCTGCATCGAGCCCGAGATCATCCAGGGTGAGCCTCAGGTTCTCCCGTTCGATCTCTGCCGAGTACCCGGCGTCCCCACGGATCCCCGCAGAACCGAGCTCGTTGTGGATTGGCTGAACGCGGATCACCCGACGATGGGCGCTGAGCCGTTCCTGGTGGGGAATCCATGACAGCCAGCCGGTCAATATCCCCGGAACGAGGATGAGCGGAGCGCCGACACCGGCCGCGTCATACGCAAGGACTCGGGGCTCGATGCTCGCCACGCTTTAGGCCGGGCCCTCGACGTTGATGACCGGCGGACCATCCCCGGCTCTGACCACCACGATCCTGCTCTGGGTGTCCCCTGGGTTGCTCTCCCGATGGACCGCACCTTTGGGCACGTGGAGAAAATCCCCTGGGCCGGCGATGACTACAGCCTCGCCGTTGCTTCCCGATTCCATGCGGAGGGCGCCATCGATCACATAGATCGAGGTGTCGTGATTCCCATGATGGTGCCAGCCAGAGGTCATCCCGGCCTCGGTGGTCACCAGGCCCGCCCACATCCCCTCGATGGAAATAGCTTGCTCCCGCGTCATCCCCGGGGTGGGATCCCCTTCGATGCGCTCGCCGGGGCGGACAAGGGAAACTGGGTCCGTGGTTGCCAAGGTCGCCTCCTGACTCCGGCTTGCGGAATCTACTCCAGCGAGTCCAGGTACCCCTTGGCCAGGCGCTTCGGTGCCCGGTCGAGCCAGGCCTCGACCATCAGCTCCTCCAACTCGGAGGACTCGATGTTGTCCAGGAGCACCAGGACCGAGGGATATCCGTCGAAGTGCGGTGTCGTGAAGAACACCGTCGGGTCATCCGACAGCAACGCCTCTTTCACCCCGAGATCCTGTACCCGGACCCCGAGGATCGGCCCATCCGGAGCCGAGTCTCCGAGTGCCTGGTAGTCGGAGCGACGTAGTGGTCGCTCCCATGCGAACAACTTGTCCTTGACCCGCCAGTGGGCTTGGCCCCAGCTCTCCTTCTCTGACGTCTCCGGAAGGGAGGAGGCGATCCGGCGTACGTCCTCCCATGTGGCCATCAGGCATCCAGGGCGCTGGGGTCTGTTGGGACGTCGACGGCGTGCTCCTGGAGGATCTCGAGCGGGATCAGACCGAGCACCGACTCGTGAGTCGAGGCCAGGATCACGGGCGCCGCCACTCCTGCCTGATGTGCCAGCAGCCAGTTCCCCGCAGTCACGCACCATCGGTCGCCGGGGACCAGCCCGGGGAAGATGTACTCGGGCATCGGTGTCGACAGGTCGTTGCCGATCTCCCGTTGATGATCGAGAAACTCCATGGTGATCACCGCGCAGATCGTGTGGCTCCCGAGATCCTGGGGCCCGGTCTGACACCAACCGTCCCTGTAGAACCCGGTGAGGGGGTCGGTGCCGCATTCCTCCAGTTCGGTGCCCAGGACATTCAGTGCCGCCATGGCATCACCAATCCCGTGTCACCCCTGGCAGGTGAAGATGTCCCAGCCGCCCTCGTTGTACACCGCCCATGCCGCGGCGGCGGTGGAGGCCTCGGGATCGGTGGGGTCCGAGCCGGAGTATCCGGCCTGTGACGCCCGGTTCTCCCAGTACTGGGGCAAATGCTGGAACAAACCCACGGCACCGCTCCGGAGATTCGTGGAGTTGGGGTCGAATCGGGACTCACACCATGCCACCCGCACCGCCTTGTTGACGTCTTCCGGGGTGAAGAAGCGGGAGACGAGTTCCCTGACCTGAACCTGTGACAACCACCCTGAGGTGTCGGAGGCTATTGATCCTTCGGTGGACTCGGCGGCCCCGGAGTCCGAGTTGTCAGCGGGGTCCTCTTCGATCGTGCCGACGGCGACTTCGGCGGAGTCGCCGCTGAGCACGGCATAGGCGAGTCCTGCTTGGGCGCCCGAGGCGTGACCGACGCTGGCTGCAGCAGCCTCGCTCTCCAGCTCATCGACGGTCGACTCAGGGGTGCCGAAAGCGGCGAACCCGGCCAGAGCCAGGAGGGCCACCGCTGCCCACCCAGCAATAAAAGACAAGCGTCTCAAGCGCATATGAAGCGACTCCACCAGCGGGAAGACCGCTGCCCAGGAGCGGGAACCCTACTCAGTTGTGGATAAGTGCGACAACTCGGAATTGCTCACCCGTCGACGGCGTCGAGGGCATCGATCGCTGTCGTCCAATGATCCCGATGCGGATCGATCAGTTCGAAGTGGCCGAATCCCTGGATCACCTTCACCGTGGCCGCTGCCTCCAGTCGGGTGCTGTGCTCCGAAGGCACCAGTGTGTCCTCGTCGCCGTGAATCAAGAGCGTCGATTCCGGCACGGTTTCGATCGTCTTAGGAGCTCCGGACGCGAGCAGGGTGGCCGCCGGGACGCTTCCCGGTCCGCCCGAGTCCGAGAGCAGTCCGAGATCGGTCACCGGGGCGAGGCCGACTGTGAGGGCGAGTGGCTCCCGGGCTCGAGTCGCAGCCCAGAGCGCGAGATGACCGCCGGCCGAATGGCCCATGATCGCCGTTGGCCGGCCCGACGTCTCCGTGATTTGGCCGACCGAGTCGATCGCAGTCACCACATCCTGCGCCGACGCAGGCCAACCTCCGCCACCACCGAGACGGCGGTATTCCACGTTCCAGGTGGCCCAGCCCCGTGTCGTCAGGTCGACTGCGAGACTCTCCATGCCGTCGCGTTGGTACTGGTCGAGCCAGAACCCACCGTGTATCAGCAGCACCATGCCCCTGGAGCTCGACTCGGGGACCCGAAGGTCGCCGACTTGATCTCGATGAGGGCCATAGCGCAGGGTGTCAACGGGGTGGGCCGCCCTGTTGACGAGATGGCGAATGGCGTCCTCGTAGCCGGCGAGCCCCCGGCCATAGATGGTGCGGGCACATGCCTCCGAGACCAATGACAGGGCACGCCACGGCTCGCGTGCCCTGACGTTGGAGATGTGCACCTCGACGGTTGGCACCCCGACCGCCGAGATCGCATCGCCGAGGGCACGGGATGTGTGGGTCAAGGCGCCGGGATTGATGACGATCCCATCATCGGTACGGGCCCCGTGGATCGCCTCGATCAGGTCGCCTTCCTCGTTGGACTGGATGAAGGCGGTGTCCACGCCCAGGCCCGATGCGAACCCGGAGATGCGGCTCTCGAGCTCGACGAGGCTGGTCGACCCGTAGACCTCGGGCTCCCGAGTGCCCAACAGGTCGAGATTGGGGCCATTGATCACGGTGATTCGCATCACGCCACCTGCGGCAGGTGGTCGGGGATCAAGGATCGTGCCTCGGCGACGATGTCTTCGGGGATCGGGCCCCGTTCGACGTCGAACTCGGCACTCAGCGACTTGATCACCGCCCTGGCGACTTTCGACGTATCGAGCCCGGGGGCGCGGTCGGCTAGGGCTCCCGAAGTCCGCGGGTCCCAGTCGAGGTGCAACGCCCGATAGATCGGGATCAGGACGTCTCGGATCCGTTCACCGTCGTCGACGACGATCACACCGCCGACATGGGCAGCCCCCCTGACCAGGCGTTGACCGACGCCCATCACCTTGACCCGGCTCCCGACGTTTACCGACCACGAGCCGGGGCAGTACTCCCCGGGGACCTCCCCTATGCGGGCGTCGATGCCGAGCGCCTGGAAAGCGCGGGCCATCACACCGGAGATCGCCTCGAAGCGGTCCCGGATCCCGGATCGGGGGTTGTCGTCGGTCACCGCCATGGAAAATGCGAGGGTCGTCTCG
The DNA here is from genome assembly GCA_044867525.1 of Acidimicrobiia bacterium. Lineage (GTDB taxonomy): Bacteria > Actinomycetota > Acidimicrobiia > Spongiisociales > ZC4RG35 > JALYNX01. The sequence continues at coordinate 79,208 of JBIOVB010000118.1, forward strand.
TGGAAGACCGCAGCCCTACCCCCGGCCAACCTCTCTATCGCACCGAATCCGTGGGCTTGTGCGGCGCGGACCGCCTGCGGATAGCCGGGCTGGACCCGATCGGCCCTCCCGAAGGCGACAACCGGCCCCGGAACATGGAGCCGGAAGAAACCCTCCAGCCGCCTTCTGGCAACCGCGGCCAGGGTGGCATGGGACACGGCAACATCCATTGCAGGATGCTCGGTGAACGCTTCGGTCGAAAGGATCAGCTTTTTCACATCCCAGAGGATAAGGAGTCCACTGTTAGCGTTTGATGAACTGCGCCGCCCGGGGAACCCCTGGATGGCCGGCTTCGTTGAGCGGACGAGGGGGCCGACAAGACCGAGGAGGGTGTGTGCCAAAGGCGTTCCGCGCGACCACATTGATCTGTGTCGCAGCGCTCGTCGTCGCCTGCGGCGAAACCCCATTTCAGTCCTTGGGGCAACGGAGCTCGAACTGGATAGGCGAGCCCACCGTGACCACCACGACGACGATCGCCGTCACCATCCCTGCGGTGATCAACACCCGCACCCTCAAATGGTTCAACGACACCATCGTCAACAGCGCACCCGCCGACGATCCGGATGCGGTGAAGGACGTGGTGTTCGAGCGACGCTCCGGTGACCTCTTCATCCAGGCCAGCCGGTTCGAGGTTGCCACCCTGCTCCCCGAGGTGAAGTTCCCGGCTTCGGTGCCCTATCTCTCCGAGTACGTCACCTCCCAACTCGTGTTCGACAACGACGGGGAGCTGGGGCGGGACCCGGTCGTCGCCTTCGGCATCTGGTCGTCGGAGCCCTACACCAGGTCCAGGTCTGTGGCCCAGATGGCGGTGCTCAGAGTGGCGTTCGACCCGGAGGGCTCCGAGGAGGTCCAACAGCCGGAGGCCGATGTCTCTTGTGCACGCTTCAGCGACCGCTCTACAGAGGTTTGCGAGGCATTTCAAATAGAGGGGCGGCCCGTGTGGACCTTGACGGCGAGCAACGGGACCACTCTGGTCTGGTTCGACGGGTCGTATCGCTACGAGCTGTTCGGACGCTCGTTCGTTCCTCTCGCCGCACTCCAGCAAATGGCCATCGAGTCATTGCCGCTCGGCGAGCTAGCGCCGCCTCCCGCATAGGCTCGGCCCGACTCGGCAAGGAGGGCCCGGCATCTTCCACTCAAGTGGCTGGTGGACCTATATGCGGTACGACGAGGAGCACGATCGCCCCGACATCGATCGCGCCCTTCTCCGCCGCGTCTGGAGCTACGGCCGTCCTTATCTCCCCAGCCTGATCGGGATCCTGGCCACGATCCTGATCATCTCCGGATTGGGCGTGGTCCCACCCATCCTGATTCGCCAGTTGCTCGACGAGGCGATTCCCGACAAGGACTTTGGTCAGCTGACCGTGCTCGGGTTGGGGATGGTCCTGGTCCCGCTGATCAGCGCCCTGGTCGGGGTGGCCCAGCGTTGGTGGTCGTCCCGGGTGGGGGAAGCAATCATCTTCGACCTTCGTCGCCAACTGTTCGCCCACCTGCAGCGGATGTCGTTGCGATTCTTCACGGCAACCAAGACCGGCGAGCTGATGAATCGGCTCAACAGTGACGTCGAGGGATCTCAGTCGGCGATCACCGGGACCCTGATGACGATCATCTCCAACGTGGTCTCGGTTGCCTTCATCCTGGTGGTGATGCTCCTCAACGACCGGCAGCTGACGGTTCTGGCGGTGGCCGTTCTCCCCCTGTTTGTGATCCCGGCCCGGCGTGTGGCCAAGGTGCTGAGGAGGATGACCCAGCAACTGATGGAGCGGGAGGCCAAGATGTCGGGCACCCTCCAGGAGAGCTTCAACGTCAGTGGCGCCCTCCTCGTTCGCCTCTTCGGGCGATGGGACGAGATGGCGCACCGTTTTGGCGAGCAAGCGGCCGATGTGCGGGACCTCGAGGTGAGACGGGCCATGGTGGGGCGTGGGTTCTTCGCCGCTCTGGGCCTGGTGGCGGCGATTGGAACCGCCACCGTGTTCTGGGTAGGGGGCTACCAGGTCATTCAAGGCGACATGACCCTCGGAGAACTGGTCATGTTCTCTGCCCTGCTCGTCCAGCTCTACGGACCACTGGCGGGGATCTCCAACTCCCGTGTCGAGTTCGCCACTTCCCTGGTCTCGTTCGAACGGGTCTTCGAAGTCCTCGACCTCGAGATCGACATACCCGACCCGGCGGATCCCGAGCCCATGCTCCCGGCGACAGGTCGGGTCGAGCTGGCGGATGTCTTCTTCAAGTACCAGGGTGAGGGGCCAGAGGGCCTGGAGGCGGTCAAGCGCTTCTGGGATCACGATGTCGCTGCCCCACACTCGGCGTCTCCGGCCTCCACTCGGGAGTGGGCGGTCAGGAACGCCTCATTCGTGGCCGAGCCGGGGACCCTCACCGCCCTGGTTGGGCCCTCCGGAGCCGGCAAGACCACGATCTCTTATCTCGTCCCCAGGCTCTACGACGTCACCGAAGGCGCCGTGCTCATCGACGGTCATGACGTGCGCAGAGTCGCCCTTCGCGAGCTCGCCGGGACAATTGGCGTGGTCACCCAGGAGACCTATCTCTTCCACGACACGATCGCGGCCAACCTCCGATACGCGCGACCAGACGCCACCCTCGATGAGCTGGAGAGGGCGTGCCGGGCCGCCAACATCCATGAGATGATCTCGAAGCTGCCCGACGCCTATGAGACGGTGGTGGGGGAGCGCGGCTACCGCCTGTCGGGCGGCGAGAAGCAGCGAATCGCCATTGCCCGTGTCCTGCTCGAAGACCCGAGGGTGCTCATCCTCGATGAGGCGACATCCCACCTCGACTCCCGCTCCGAGTCCCTGATCCAGGAAGCACTCGAGGCGTTGATGGAGGGCCGGACCTCCATCGTCATCGCCCACCGTCTGTCGACGGTGCGAGCCGCCGACCAGATCCTGGTCCTCGACGAGGGCGAGATCGTGGAGCGGGGGAACCATGCCACGCTGGTCGCTCAGGGCGGTCTCTACGCCTCGCTCTACCGAACCCAATTCGCAGAGCCGGCCTCGGCCTGACTCAGGCTTCCCGGGTCAGATTCTCGACCAGCATCCGCTGGTTGGTTGCCAGGAGGAGCGTCTGCCCGTCGTGGGACAGCCAGAGGTCGGGGCCGACCTCGAGCCAGACGTGCTTGGGAAGGCAGTCCAGGTTGCGGCGCTTGCGCGCCGAGGGCGGGGCGTAGGCGAGCACCGATGGGGCAGGGGCAGCGAGGGCCTCGAGATGGCCGATCAGGTCATAGCTGCCAAACAGGTAGGCGATGCCTTCCGCGGGGTCGAGGGAGCCTCGGTCGGATAGCCAATCGACCTGCCCACAATCGGCACATGCGACCACCGCCACCCGGCCCACCCAGGTCGGGAGGTGCTCGCAGAGAGTCGTTCCGAAGTCCATGGGGACAAGGTACGAATCGGGTGTGACAGATTCCCGCTTGGGGCGGATACGCCCCTACAACTCCAGGATCGGGACTTCCTGGGTGTCCTCGATACGGGTCCCCGGGACCAGGAGCACCGGGAGGTGGGCGTTGTCCATGACCCGGGCCGAGACGCTTCGCCATGCCTCCTCGGTGAACAGGCGGCGGGTCGCCCCCATGATCACGATCTCCGCCCCGACATCCTCAGCGGTGTTGATGATTGCCACCGCCGGGTCGTCACCTTCCACGAAGCGGACTTCTGCCGACATGCCCGATGCCTGGAGCGCAGCGACTATCGGCTCCACCGCCCTCAGACCTCGCTCTTCCAGGTAACGGGCAGCCTTGGCCTCGGCATCCGATGAGTCCATCGTGGCGTCGTCGAGAAAGGAGCGGCGCACGTCGTCGTCCAGCTCATCGAGAAAGGAACGGGGAACCCGGACGACGGTCATGACAGTGACCTGACCTTCACCGGAGCGGAGCCGGTCGCACAGGTCGGCTACCGGGGCGGACGGAAGGACCCCGGTAGTGGCGATCAAGATGCGCACCCGGCGGAGATTAGGGTTTCGTGCCCGATTGCGTCGCTGCGAGTGTGATGGACTCCGAACTGCTCAACAAGGTCACCTGGAAGATCCCCAACGCCCTCGCCCTGATCGGGTCGGCTTCTGGTGACGATTGGAATGGGATGACGGCTTCGTGGGTCACCCAGCTTTCCATGGAGCCGGTGCTCATCGGGGTCGGGATCGACAACAAAGCGGTCACCCACCGTCTCATCACGGAATCCGGGGCGTTCTCGGTCAATCTCTGGTCGCCCGAGGACACCCGGGTGTTCGTCAAGTTCTCCAAACCGGCCGAGCGTGAAGGAAGCACGCTGAACGGTCGCCCGGTCCATGTCGGGAAGACCGGTGCGCCGATCTTCGACGACGCGATCGCATGGATGGACTGCGAAGTTCGCCATTCGATCGATCTCGGGACCCACACTCTCTTCGCCGGCGAAATCGTCGACGCCTGGGGTGGCGACGAAGAGCGGGCGGCAGCGGTCTCGGACACCAGGATGAAATACGGGGGAGTGAAGAGGGGCGGTCATTGATGGAGGCGAGTGTCGAGGGCAAGGTCGGCTTGGTGACGGGTGGCAGCCGCGGCATCGGCCTGGCGACCGCGTTGGAACTGGCGAGGAGCGGAGCCGCCGGCGTGACCATCACCTCCCGCAAGCAGGAGAACATTGATGCCGCAGCGGAGGAACTGGTTGCAGCCGGGGTCGAGCCGGAGCGTCTTCTTGCGCTGGCCGCGAGGTCCGATTCCGAGGAATCGGCCGACGACGCCGTCGCCCGTACCGTCGCCCGTTTCGGATCATGTGACATCCTGGTCAACAACGCCGGCACCAACCCCTCGGCCGGTCCGCTGATGGATGTCGACCTCGGCGCTCTGGACAAGACGTGGGCGGTCAATCTGCGGGCCCCTTTGCTCTGGGTGAGAGCGGCCTACCGCTCCTCTATGGCGGAGAAGGGTGGATCGATCGTGAACGTTTCCTCCATCGGGGGTCTCAGGGCGAGCCCGATCACGGGGGCCTACAACATCTCCAAGGCGGGTTTGGTGCACATGACCCGCCAGCTGGCCTTCGAGCTGGCACCCCGGATCCGGGTCAATGCGGTTGCTCCCGCCGTGGTCAAGACCAGGCTCTCCGAGATGCTGTGGTCGGACGAGCCTGCGGCCGCCCGGATGCACCCGCTGGGGCGCTTGGGGATGCCCGAGGATGTCGCCAGGGCAATCGTCTTCCTCGCTTCGGATGCCGCGGATTGGATGACCGGGGTGATCTTGCCGGTTGACGGGGGTATGACCGAAGCTTCGTCGTCCGGCATAGCCTGAGCAGCACATTGGCCCACCCCCGCCCCGATCCCGACCTGGCCCTCCGCTATCTGGCAGGGCAAGAGGACGACCAAGCGCTGTTCCAGGCCGCCCGCGCCTTGCGTGACGAGGGTCATGGCAAGACGATCACCTATAGCCGCAAGGTGTTCATCCCGCTCACAACGTTGTGTCGCGACCGGTGCACCTACTGCACATTTGCCAAGCCACCAGGCGCCGGTGGCCTCTACCTGGAGCCCGAGGAGGTTCTGGCAGTCGCCAGAGCAGGCGATGAGGCGGGTTGCACCGAGGCCCTGTTCACGCTCGGGGACCGGCCCGAGGATCGCTGGCCCCAGGCAGCCGCCTTCCTAGAGGCGAAGGGGCTCGGCTCCACGATCGAATACGTCGCGGCCATGTCAGCTCTGGTCCGTGCCGAAACCTCCCTGTTCCCCCACGCCAACCCGGGCCTGATGGGTGACGCGGAGATGCAGTTGCTCCGCCCCACCAACCCTTCGATGGGGCTGATGCTGGAGAACATCTCGCCCCGTCTCATGGAGCCCGGGATGCCCCATCACAATTGCCCGGACAAGGATCCGGCCCTCCGGGTGGCCACCATCGAGGCCGCGGGCCGGAACCGGGTGCCGTTCACAACCGGGATCCTGGTCGGGATCGGAGAGACCCCGGAGGAGATCGTTGCTTCCCTGTTCGCCCTCGCCGACCTGGGGTCGCGGACCGGCGCCATCCAGGAGGTGATCATCCAGAACTTCCGGGCCAAGTGGGACACCCCGATGCGACGGTCCGCGGAGCCGGTTCCTCGCTGGTTCGCCCGCGTCGTTGCGTTGGCCCGGTGGATCATGGGGGCCGAGGCAAATGTGCAAGTGCCCCCCAACCTGACGGATGAGTTCGAGATCTATGTGGACGCCGGGATCAACGACTGGGGCGGAGTCTCCCCGCTGACAATCGATTGGGTCAACCCCGAGGCCCCGTGGCCGCATCTCGAGGAGTTGAGGGCCCGGACCGAGACCGCAGGACACATGCTCCGTGCCCGGCTACCGGTCTATCCGGAGTACATAGACCTGGAATGGATCGATCCCGATCTCCATCAACATATCGTGGCGGCCGCCGACGAGGATGGGCTTGCCCGAATCCCGGACCAGGTTGGAGCGAGATGATCATCACATTCTTGAGATTGAGGCCGGCCGAGTCCCTAGCCGAGCCTGCCGCGGCGAGCCGGCGGAGAGAGGGGACCACGACCGTGGAGATCGCGGGCCCGACAGAGGCCGATCTGGCAGGGGCCGCGGCCGGCGGGGTCCTGGTCACGTCCTCGGAGGTGGGCGGCGCAGAACCAGCGGGTTGGGTGGTTGCTCCGGAGAGTGCCCTCGCTCTTGCCGGTGCGGGCGTGCCGGGATGGCGGATCACCATTGTTGCCAACGAGGACAAGGAGTCCGTGCTCGACGCCCTGGCACGATCGCGTGCGACCTTCATCCGAGCGAGCCGGTCCCATGTCGAGGAGGTGGCGTCGCTGGCGGCCCTCCCCGGGATCGAGACCTCGGTCTCCGTATTCGTCGACGATGTCGAGCAGGCGATCCGGGCCATCGACCTCGGAGCGACCGACCTTCTGCTGCGCGACTGGGACGTGGAGCGGCTAGGGGACCTGCGCGAAGCCCTCCCCGGCCATCTTCTCGTCGAGCGCACCGTTTTCCCCCCCGGCCTGGAGGTCGACGAGGCCAGGGAGCGACTACCAACCCCATCCTTCACCACATGGCTTGCTCAGGTCGATGGTTCCGGGGCGGCACGCCCCCGATACGAGTGGGCACCCGGCAAGGACATGGAGCCCCCGGTTCCCGACAATCGCCTGTCTGCCGAGTGGATGGACCGAACCTGGGTTGGGGGCGCCGCCGCCTCCGATCTCACCGCGGCCGGGCCGCTTCAGCCCATTCTGGAGAGGTCATTGGAAGGGATCCGGCCCTCGACCTCCGAGGTCGAGGCCCTGTTCCGGGGTCGGGGAGGACAGGTGGATGCCATCGCCCGGGTGGCCGACGCTCTCCGCGAGCGCGCGGTCGGGGACACGGTCACCTATGTGGTCAACCGGAACATCAACTACACCAATCTCTGCTACTTCAAATGCGGTTTCTGCGCCTTCTCCAAGGGGCCGAAGAGCCTGAACCTGCGTGGCGAGCCCTACCTGATGGGGATGGACGAGATCGTGGGGAACGCTCGGGAGGCCTGGGCGCGGGGGGCGACCGAAGTCACTCTCCAGGGTGGGATCCATCCCGACTTCACCGGGAACTTCTACGTCGATGTAGTGCGCTCGATCAAGTCCGAGCTCCCCGACATGCACATCCACGGCTTCACCCCTCTCGAGGTCTGGCAAGGGGCGCACACCCTCGGGATCCCGGTGCGCACCTTCCTCGAGGAGTTGAAGGATGCCGGGCTGGGGACTCTCCCGGGAACGGCGGCAGAAATCCTCGATGACGACGTGCGTGCCCACCTCTGCCCGGACAAGATCAGGACTTCACAGTGGGCCCAGGTCATGATCACGGCGCACGAGATGGGGCTGCGCGCCACCTCGACGATCATGTTCGGGCACATCGACCACCCACGTTCCTGGGCGAGGCACCTCGAGGTGATCGCCCGGATCCAACAGCGAACCGGAGGGTTCACCGAGATGGTTCCGCTCCCGTTCGTGCACATGGGCTCGCCGATCTACCTGAGGGGGAAAGCCAGGCCCGGACCGACATGGGACGAGGTCGTCCTGATCCATGCGGTCTCCCGGATCGCGCTCGACGGATTGGTGCCCAACATCCAGGCCTCCTGGGTCAAGCTGGGCCTCGACGGAGGGCGACGGCTCCTCGATGCCGGCTGCAACGACCTGGGGGGGACATTGATGGGGGAGATCATCACCAGGTCGGCTGGCGCGGCCCACGGCCAGGAAGTGACACCCGAGCAGTTCCGCGAAGCCATCGAGCTGGCGGGGAGGGTGCCGGCGCTGCGCTCGACTACCTACGAGCTGCTCGAGTTGAAGCAGACCTGATCATCGCCAGCCGAGTTGCGGTGCCACGTGGGTGAGAATGCTCTCCAGGGCGTGCGCGTTGTAGTCGACTCCGAGCTGGTTGGGCACGGTCAATAGCAAGGTGTCCGCGGCGGCGATGGCCTCGTCCTTCGCCAACTCTTCGACCAGCACATCCGGTTCTGCGGCGTAGGAGCGGCCAAAGATCGCCCTTGTGTTCTCGTCGATGTAGCCGATCTGGTCGTCGCTCTCGCCACGACCCCCGAAGTAGGCGAAGTCCCGCTCGTCCACCAATGCGAAGACGCTGCGACTCACCGATACCCTGGGCTGGCGCTGGTGGCCCGCTGCCTTCCAGGCCTCCCGGTAGACCTCGATCTGCTTGCGCTGTTGTATATGCAGCGGCTCGCCGCTCTCGTCGAACTTCAGTGTCGAGCTCTGCAGATTCATTCCCAGTTGTGCGGCCCACACCGAGGTCGAGTTCGAGCCTGATCCCCACCAGATCCGATCCCGCAGCCCGGGGGAATGCGGTTCGATGCGGAGCAGCCCTGGCGGGTTGGGGAACATCGGCCGTGGATTGGGCTCGGCGAATCCTTCACCCTCGAGCAAACCGAGTAAGACCTCGGTGTGACGCCGCGCCATGTCGGCATCGCTCTCACCCTCACGCGGTCTGTGTCCGAAATGGAGGAACCCGTCGATTACCTGCTCCGGCGACCCCCGGCTGATTCCCAACTGGAGCCGCCCGCCGGAAATGATGTCGGCGGCACCCGCGTCCTCGACCATGTATTGCGGATTCTCGTAACGCATGTCGATGACGGCGGTGCCGATCTCGATCCGGTTGGTGCGAGCACCGACTGCGGCGAGGAGCGGGAATGGCGAGCCAAGCTGCTGGGCGAAGTGGTGCACCCGGAAGTAGGCACCATCGGCACCGAGCTCCTCGGCGGCGACGGCCAGCTCGATCGATTGGAGCAATGAATCCCGGGCCGACCGCACCTCTGAGTACGGCGTAGCCGACCAGTGGCCGAACGAAAGGAACCCGATTTGCTTCACAGTTCGCCCCCTTGGTGGATTGGCAGACTCTCGACGCTAGCCCCGAAACGACAGGCCCCTCGGAGCCGTTGCAAAGCCCCACTCGCTCAGCACCGGGGCTATCGGGGAGGAACTCGCCGGATCGCCGTTGACGGTGGTCAGAGTGGTTCGGCGGTGACGCCCGGCGATCTCGGAGAGCGCACGCCCGACCGTCCCGTACAACTCGGGCTCGGCGACCAGCAGGCTGAGGCTCTTCCGACCGCGTTCCACGAACCCGATGAGCCGACCGCCATACAGGAGGACATAGGCGCCGGCGTCACGCGCCAGTCGAGTGGTCCCTGCCTCCGGCCAGGCGAGCTCCGCCCCATATGGGTTGGCCGGATCCGTAGCTGCCAAGACCACTAGCTCCGACTCGACCTCGCGGCGGAGGCGGTCGACCGCACCGGGCAGTGCGAACTGTGAGCCTCCCAGCCCTTCCACGAAGTAGCCGCGGCGGATTCGCCCCGTCTCCTCCATATGCGAGAAGACCGGATACAGGGCGCTGAAGCCACCCGGGTAGCCCTCGCTGAGCACGGTGCCCCTGGTCACCAGGCCATGGCGATCGAGGAGGAGATGGGCCCACGCCGCCTTGCGCTCGGTGTCGGTTGGAGTGCCATGTGTCAGGTGGGCGGTCAGAGACCAGCGACCGCCTGCGTGGGCCGGGAACCGGTTGGAGATCGACGGACGCCCCGAGGAGCGGCTCTTTCGGGCGCCGATGAACGCCCGCACCGGCTCCAGTGTGTCGTTGGTCACATGACCGGACCAGACCAGGTCCCAGAGCCGGTCCAGGGTCGTCTCCGGGTCTCCTCCTCCGGAGCCCTCGTAGATGTCCCTGAAGAAGCTGGCCCCTCGATTGTCGAGGACCTCGACGATTGCCGCATGTACCGGGGTGTCGGGAAGTCCTTCCGGGCCTCTCCACAGGTCCTCCAGTGCCTCGCGCGGGAACAGCCCGATTCTGCCGTCGCTGGTCCCCGAGGCTCCGAGGCCGATCCAAACCAGCGAGCCCTCGAGCAGGAGCCGATCGAGACCGGGCCCGGAGTCGACCACACGTGAGCCCAAGACGTCACGTTCGAGCACGGATGCCGGGATCGGGGCGGCTGCCAGGCGGGCCACCGTCTCGCGGAGCGCATTCATTCCCCGTGGTGGATCCGAGCTCACCCCCTGCCAGGCCACGGCGAACCGGGCGAGGGCGTCATGGTCGACGGCCTCGATCTCGCTGCGGAGCGTGGCCAGTGAGCGTCGCTTGAGCCGTCTCAGCACATCCCGGTCGACCCACTCCCGACCCGCCCCCCCGGGGCGAAATGCACCGGCATCGACCCGGCCCGCTTCGCTCAGGACCTGCAAGGCGGTCTCGACCACCCCGAGTGGCAGCCCGAGGGCAACACCGGCCTCTCCGGCGGTGAACGGCCCGTGGGTCCGGGCGTAGCGACCGACGAGGTCGCCGAGCGGGTCGAGGACCGGCTCGAGGAACACATGGGCGACTCCGACCGGAGGTTGTACCCCGAGCCCGTCCCTGAGCCGCGACATGTCCTCTACGGCGGCCCATCTCGGTTCGCCACCCATCACCACTTCGATCACCCGCCGCCCGGATTCGAGCCGAGCGAGCGAATCGATCACATCGAGGTCCCTCGACCTGACCTCGATGTCTGTCGTGGTCAGCGGACCGAGGTCCCGCAGCAGGTCATGGATCGCATCGACTGTCGACGCCCTTCGAGAGTCGGTGAGGTGCTGGAGCTCGAGCTCGATCGCGGCCACGACCTCGGGGTCGATCAGGTCCCTCAGCTCACCCTCCCCGAGCAGCTCGCGGAGCAGCTCACGGTCGAGGGTGAGGGCCGCCGCTCGGCGCTCGGCCAGAGGAGCGTCGCTTTCGTACAGGTATGCCGCAACGAAGGCGAAGAGGAGCGAGGAGGCGAATGGGCTGGGACCGTTGGTGTCGACCTGGGCAACCCGGATCCGCCGCGCTCGGATGTCGGAGAGGACTTCCTGAAGGGCGGGTAGATCGAAGTCGTCCTGGAGGATCTCTCGATAGACCTCGAGGATCATCGGGAACGTGCCGAACTGCTTGGCGACGCCGAGGAGGTCGGCGGAGCGGCGCCGCTGGAGCCAGAGCGGTGTGCGCTCACCCGGTCGGCGCCGGGGAAGGAGCAACGATCGGCCAGCAGCCTCCCTGAACCGTGCGGCGAAAAGCGCGGTGTCGCCGAGGTGCTCTATGAGAGCGGACTCCACGTCCTCGGGCTCGAGCACCAGGTCGGCCGAGTCAGGCGGCTGGTCGGAGTCGGGAAAGCGGAAGGCGATGCCGTCATCGGACCAGATCACGTCGACGTCGGTCCCGCTGCGCGCCCGGAACCGATGGCGAAGGGCCATTGCCCAGGGTGCGTGGACCCTGGCTCCTAGTGGCGAGAGGAGGACGAGGCGCCAGTCGCCGATCTCGTCGCGGAACCGCTCTACGACCAGAGTCTGATCGGTTGGCAGTAGGCCGGTCTCCTCCCTCTCGTCGTTGACGTAGGCAAGGAGGTTGCCGGCCGCCAGGTCGTCCAGGTGATGCTCGTTGCGAAGCCGAGCTTCGGCCTCGTCGTGACTGAGCTGTGACATCTCACGGACGAACCGCCCGATGGCCTTCCCGGTCTCCAACGAGCGCCCCATCATGTCCCCATGCCAGAACGGCATGCGCGCCGTTGCATCGGCCGGCGCGGGGATCACCTCGACGCTGTCGTGGGTGATCCTGTTGATACGCCACGAGCTGGAGCCGAGAAGGAAGGTGTCGCCTTCCCTCGACTCGTACACCATCTCCTCGTCGAGCTCGCCGACCCTGCTCCCATCGGGCAGGGCCACCCTGTAGAGGCCGCGGTCGGGGATGGTCCCCCCATTTGTAACCGCCAGCTGGCGCGAGCCAGGCCGGGCTGTGAGCTCGCCGGTGACCCGGTCCCAATTGATGCGAGGCCTGAGCTCGGCGAAGAGATCAGACGGATAGCGGCCGGCGAGCATGTCCAGGGTCGCCTCGAACACCGGTCTGGTCAGGTCGGAGTAGGGAGAGGCCCGACGAACCAGGTCATACAGCCCCTCGGCGTCGGTGGGGGCGCCGACCACCTCGGCGACGATCTGCTGGGCCAGGACGTCGATGGGATTGGCCGGGACCTTGGTCAGCTCCACCTTGCGCTCGGCCATCTCCCCGGCGATGACCGTGGCCACCAAAAGGTCTCCCCGGTGCTTGGGGAACAGGCGGGCCCGGGACACGCCCGCCACCTGGTGCCCGGAGCGGCCTACTCGTTGCAGGCCCGAGGCGACAGAGGTTGGCGCCTCCACCTGGATCACGAGGTCGACCGCTCCCATGTCGATGCCGAGCTCGAGTGAGGAAGTGGCGACCACCGCCTTGAGCTCCCCGCGTTTCAGGGACTCCTCGATTTGGAGCCGTTGCTCTCTTGCAACCGACCCGTGATGGGCCCTCGCCACCTCGGATCCGGCGAGATTGTTGATCTCGGCGCAGATTCGCTCCGCGAGTCGTCGCGAGTTGGCGAACACGATGGTGCTGGTGTGCCGCTCTATCTCCTCGAGCAGCCGGGGATAGATGGCAGGCCACATGGAGCGGGTCGTCGTCTTTTCCGGATCGAGCGGGTCGGGCTCTCCGGGCTCCGTCATGTCTTCCACGGGAACCACGATCTCGATGTCCATCTCCCGGCGCTGCGGAATGTCGACGACGGTCACCGGGCGCGGTAGCCAACGATCCCCGTCGACCAGGCCTCCTCCCAGGAAGCGCCCGATCGCGTCGAGCGGTCGCTGCGTTGCCGAGAGCCCGATCCGTTGCGGAGGGGTGGCGGCGATCTCCTCGAGGCGCTCCAGGGACAGGGCGAGATGGGCGCCTCGTTTGGACCCTGCGATGGCGTGAACCTCGTCGACGATCACCCATCGGACCGAGCGGAGGGTGCTGCGGGCCGCCGAGGTGAGGATCAGGTACAGCGACTCCGGAGTGGTGATCAGGATGTCCGGCGGCTGGCGGGCCATTCGCTGCCGGTCTTCGGGCGGGGTGTCGCCGGTGCGGAGAAATGTGGACAGCTCGGGGAGGGGGTCGGAATGGAGACGGGTGGCCGCATGGCGGATGCCGGCCAGAGGCGCCCGCAGATTCCGCTCCACGTCATGGGCGAGGGCCTTCATTGGCGACACGTAGAGGACCCGGCATCGGGCGCTCTTCTCGGGCATCGGCTCGGACAAGAGGCGATCGAGAGTCCAGAGAAAAGCGGCCAGGGTCTTGCCGGACCCGGTTGGGGCGTGGATCAATGTGTGCTCGCCCCTGGCGATCGCCGGCCATCCTGCGGCCTGGGCCGGAGTCGGGGACGGGAAAGACGCCTCGAACCAGGTTCGGGTGGCGGGAGTGAAGTTTGCCAGCGCGTCCACACCGGCAAGGTATCAGCCAGGGAGGACAAGTTCGGTGGCGCCAAGGCGCCGGCCGATTTCGCCTAGGCGGACATCTCCAAGGGGAGCCGATCGACCGCGGCCAGCTCGAGGAAGATCTCCACGACGGCCGGGTCGAACTGGGTGCCGGTGTGCTTGCGGATCTCGTTCACCGCGAACGAGACCGGCAAAGCTGGTTGGTAGGAGCGGGTCGAGGTCATCGCGTCGAAGGCGTCGGCGACCAGGACGATGCGGGAGAGGATCGGGATCTCGCTGCCGGCCAGCCCGAACGGGTAGCCGCGCCCGTCGAAACGCTCGTGGTGGTAGAGGATGGCCTCGGCGACCTTGGGGTCGAGCCGGTTGCGGGTCATCGCGAACCCGAGCTCGGGGTGGCGCTGCATCAGCTCACGCTCGTTCTCGTCGAGGGGGCCTGGCTTGCCGAGGATCCCGGGATCGAGGTGGATCTTGCCCACGTCGTGGAGCACGCCGGCGAGAGCAAGTCTGTCGAGATCGTCTTCACCGAGGCCGAGTCCGGAGCCCAGGTCCACCGCGAGATCGGACACCCGATGGACGTGTCCATGGAGGTCTTCGATCACGTCTTCCATGACCTTGATCAATATGTCGCTGGGCAGTTCTCTCATCAGCATCAACCAGGTGCGAAGTCTGCCCATTTGCGATCTCCGTGGTATGGGTCGCAGGGACTAATCCCTTTGAGTAGGCCGCTAGACCCAGGCGCGGGTCACACCAGGCCGTGGCCCGCAGCCACCTCACGGAAGGCCGTGGCTCGGGCCAGGTCGACCGGTTGTCCCGGGTCGTTGTCGGCCTTGAGTGCAGACCCCACGATGACCGTGTCGGCCACTTCCAACAACCGGCCCAGGTTCCCCGTCGTGGCGCCGGAGCCGACGACGACTCTCGTCCCCTTTGGGACCGCTCCGGCGATGGCCGCCGCCTCTTCCAGATCGGGCTCGGCTCCTGTTCCCGAGCCCGAGACGATCACTGCATCAGCCAGGCTCCGCTCCACGGTGTCCCTGGCCGCCTGTTCGGCAGTGAGCCCCGGTGGGGGAGTCGCGTGCTTGACCATGACATCGGCCCAGATCTCGACATCCGGGGCGAGCGCCGCACGGCGCCGGAGCAACCCCGCCGCCTGGCCGACGATCGGCCCCTGGTCGGTGTACATGACACCGGTGAGGACGTTGACCCGGATGAATCGAGCCCCGGTGGCGGCGGCGATGCCGAGCGCGGCTGTCGCATCGTTTCGGAGGACATTGACCCCGACCGGCAGCGAAGTCTTCTCCAGCACGGCGGCGACGGCGAGGGCGAGCCCGGCCACCGTCTCGCTTTCGACGCCTTCGGCGCGGAACGGTGCGTCCCCGTAGTTCTCGACGAGTAGGGCCGGGAAGCCGGCTCGCTCGAGGGTTTCCGCATCCGAGCGGGCGGCTTCGAGCACCTGGCTCATCGAGCCGCCGAAGCGAGGCGAGCCGGGAAGAGGCAAGAGATGGACCATCCCCACCAGGTGGGGGAGCCCGCTCACAGATAGGCCTTGGCTACCTGAAGAGCTTTCTTGGCGAAGTCGCCCTGGGCGGTGAGGTGCGTGTGGTCCGCCTTGACCCGGCGCACCGCGACCCGGGCCCATTCGGACGCCGAGCCCTTGATCAACTGGTCCGTGTCGTCGGGCCCGTAGACCCACTTGGCGTACCCGGGGCCGATCACTTCGACCCTCACCGGCTCGTAGTCCTCACCGGCTTCCTTGAAGGCATGAGGGAGGGTCTTCCATCCCAGCCAGCAGATATGGCGAATCCGGGTCGTGTCGTCGATGTCGAGGCCGAGGGTCGCATAGATGTCCAGCCCCCGAGCCCAGGTATCCATCAGCCGGTACGTGGCGAAGGTTCGAGCGCTCATGTCCCCGTCGATCCAGCCGATGCGGGCTTCGGATCCCATGTGGGACAGGGGCTCGACCACCTTGGCCCGGCCGCCCCGCCACCATTCGATCACGTCCTGGGGGCGCATCCCGCGCCCCTTCTTGATGGCTTCCTTCTTCATGGCCTCGAGGTCCGGGGCGTTGCGCCACCTCTGGATTCGGTCACCACCGGCGATGGAGTCGGCGGCCAGCTCCTCGAAGTCGGCGAGATGGGCGATGGTGTCACGCACCGTCCAGGGCTTGGAGGGCGTGACCATGTCCCAGATCTTGATCGGGATCCTCTGCAGGGACTGATCCAGGAACTGCTGCTCGGCTACCAGGTCGGAGAGGATGTCGCGCACCCGCAAATGTTAGTCCCCACCCGGAAACTAATCCCAGGGGAAAGGCCCCTCACCAGGGTCTTTCGGCGTGCTCCTCGGTCATCGGTTCCGGCAATTCGAAGGTCTCCGGCGTCCTCACCAGGTCGTTCAGATGATCGATCATTTGCCGGAGCCGGCCGAACTGGCGCCTGTCGAAAACAAAGGAGATCCGATCCATGTCCAGCGCATCTCGGTCATCGACCTCGGCGGGGGTTGGCTCCGCGCTCTCGATCTCACCCTCCACCAAGATGTCGCCGAAATCCCGGTTCAGGACCTTCAACTCCGCCTGGTTCGGGCCTCGCACCAGGCGCAGGATGAGCTTGCCCCCCGCATACCGTTGCGAGTGGTAGTTGGCGTAGAAATGCCAGATGTGCTCGCATGCCTCGACGGGGTCGGTTGTGTAGTGGAAGAGGGCCTCGTCGGGCTCGGAGATCAATCCCCGTTTCAACTGCTCGTTCTCGATGAAGCCCATCAGTGGCTCCCAATACCCTGTGTTTGGAGCCTCGAGAAGCACGATCGGATGGACATCGCTCTTCCCGGTCTGGATCAGTGTGAGCAGCTCGAAGGTCTCGTCGAGTGTGCCCCAACCACCGGGGAGGATGGCGAAGGCATGGGACTCTTTGACGAAGGCCAGCTTCCTGGTGAAGAAATACTTGAAGTTGACGGTGCGCGCCTCATCGAGATAGCGGTTGCCCATGGCTTCAAAGGGGAGGCGAATGCTGACCCCGAAGGAGTTCTCCATTCCGGCGCCCCTGGTCCCCGCCTCCATGATCCCGGGCCCGGCCCCGGTGATGACGCCCCAACCCCGGGTCACGATCCGCGAAGCGAAGTCCTCGGCGATCCGGTAGTTGGGATCGACCTCGGTGATCCGCGCCGAGCCGTAGATCGTCACCTTGGGCTCGCGGTGCCTGGAGAACACCAGATTGGAGTACCGCATCTCCTTGAGGGCGGTGTTCATCATCTTCAGGTCGGCCCGACTCGCCGAATCGCGGTGCAGCTTGAGGACCGTGGTCAACAACTCCGCGATCAGGTCCTGGTTCTGATTGTCGGAGACCGCAGCAACCAGCTCCCGGACCCGGGCGTCTAGCTCGGGGTTGCCCAGGTCATAGGCCATGACGGGACGTTATACGGGGTTTGGTCGTGTCAGAAGGGCTTGGCGGTCGGGCCCTTCCTCACCACCGCGTTCCACACCGTCTCGTAGTGGTCACGGTCGAAGAGGTCGACATGGGGGAGCACGAACTCTTCCCAGGTCGTGCGCAGGGGGTCGGACCGGTCGCTGTAGACGATGAGCCCCATGGGGATGCGGTCCAGGACCGAGCGCAGGGAGAGCGGGGTCTCGACGCGGACACCGCTGTCCTGGGCCTCGAAGGAGGCGTTGACCTCCACCGCGAGCCGGGAGATCGCCTCCACGTACTCCGGTTTGAGCCCCGGATAGCGTCGGGTCAGCATGCTCTCCACCTGGTCCGAGCCCGGGAAGCTCTTCTCCCAGATCACCCAGCGGTCGGCGAAGGCCTTGTTCAAGGTCTGGGTGCCCGCGTAATCCCTGAGGTCTGTGGGGTTCATGGTTCCGAAGACCCGGACGTCGGGGCGGAGTGCGACTGTCTCACCATTCGGGAGGTCGAGGGCTGAATAGCGGTCGAGGAGGCCGTGCAGTGCGAACAGGGTCTCGGCCCCAGCCGCGTTCAACTCGGAGAGATTGAGAAGGGATGGGCCACGCAAGGCCCTGGTGATGTCACCGTCCTCCCAGCGGCTCTCGGTCCCACCCTTGCCGTCGCCGTGGAGTCGGGTCGACCCGATCAGTGTCACGTCTCGCACTTCACCCGTGAGTGGGATCCGGAAATAAGGGAGGCCGAGAGCGGCGGCGAACTGCTCGATGTCATGGTCCTTGCCGGTGCCCATGTGGCCGCGGACCGCCACATGCAGGGGTACCAGGCCCGGGGCGTCCGAGCGCCGCGCGGCCTCGATCTGAGCAAAGCGGTAGAGCATGCCGAGGTCGACGTAGTAGGGGTCGGCCTCGGGGATCTTTCGGATTCGAAGCCCGGCGTCTTCGATGTCTTTGGTGACCTCGAAGCGCTCCAGCTCGATGGTCGGGCCCTCGCCACTGGGGTCGACGAAGGTTGCTGTCTCAGGCAATCGATCTCTCCTGTCTCGAGTTGTATTCGGAAGCTCGTATCCACCAGGTGTCCATGCCCCACAGGGCGAGGCTGCGCCGGAGGGCGCTGCGGGTCCCGTCGATCATGGCCTGGGCCAAGCCCTCGGGTTGCCCCACCACCTCATGACGGCGGTAGGCCAGGTCGACCGTGTGATCCCCGATCCCGAGCCCGATCACTGTGGTCCCACCGCCCTCGACTGCGGTCACCGACCGTGCCAGCGCTTCCACCGAGCCCCGGGTCATCCCGTCGGCGAGGACCATGAGCACCCGCACCTGGGCGCCGAGTCGCGCCATCCGCTCCGCGGCGTGGATGACGTTGAACTCGTCGACATTGGCCGCCTTTTCGAAAAGCGATACTGGCGGCGAGTTTCGGGGGTCCCGCCTGGCGAGGGTCGCGGCCGCCCTGGGCTCGGCTGCCGTGTAGAAGAGGCCGGCCAGCGCCGGCTCCCCATCCCGCCAACGGCGCTCGAAGGGCTTGACGACGTAGTGGTTGACGGTGGAGATCAGGCGCTCTGCGGCTGCTCCATGGGTCTGCCTCAACCCGCCGGCGGCCCCAGTTCTCCTTCGCCGGTAGCTGTCCTCGGTGTC
The DNA here is from genome assembly GCA_044867525.1 of Acidimicrobiia bacterium. GTDB lineage: Bacteria > Actinomycetota > Acidimicrobiia > Spongiisociales > ZC4RG35 > JALYNX01. The sequence goes on from JBIOVB010000118.1 coordinate 97,973, forward strand.
ATCGGGCCGGGCCGCGAACCCACGGTTGAAGAGGGCGACCTCGAAGTCGATCTGGAGCTCGTCACAGAGGTGAGCCATGGTCCACGCCCCGAGCAGCGCCGCCGGCATCGCCCAGGAGGAGCGGGCGCCGGGCTCGCGCCTGGGGCTGAGCATGGAAGCCGATGCGTCGACCAGCAGGGAGACCGCATAGGTGCGGCGGACCCGCGCTGCCCTCCGCTCGTACACGCGCTGGTAGAGCCCGGCCCCGATGAAAAGGGCGGAGTGCGGGGACACGTCACCCTGGTCGAAACCGGAGCGCAACCCGCGCCGCTGATTGGCGACGAAGAGCGGGAACAGCTCACCGGAGACCCGCCGCTGCGCCACCCCCCAGCGACGCGATGCATGGCGAAGCGCCTCCACTCCCTCGCTCGAAAACCGGGCGAAAGAGGCGGGGATCGGGGTAACCAGCAGCTTGCCTCCCTGCCCCGTTGGGAGGTAGATGTCGGGCGCCTGGCTGACCCTGAGCAGCTGGTCGGTCGACTCGTCGTCGGCGATCTCGGAGGCGCCCTTCCGGTCGGACGCGCCGGAGCGGGCATCGGCGGACCGCTTCGTGTCCTGATACGACTCAGCGTCGGCGACGATCGGGGAAGTCATCCGAACCGCGTCCACCCCCTCCCGCGCTTTCTCGGCATCGGCCTCGGCCGCCAGCTGTTGCTTGGCGTACGTCGAATTGGCCTGGGCCTCGTTGATCAGGCCGTGCGCTCTGGCGATCGCCTCCAATTCCAGCGCGAGCTGCGCTACCTCCCAGGGATCGTCGGTCTTTGCTGCCCTTTCACAGTGCTCGGTGGCGTCGTCGAGGGCGAGAGCGGCGTGTGCTTCGAAGCGCTTTTCGAGCACTTCCCGATCTACATAGTCGCCGGTGAGCAGGAAGCACCCGAGGACGAACTGGCTGAGTGCCCCCGATCGGCCGATCGCTTGTGCCAATGACGAGAGATAGAGGTCGGCGAGCACGGACCGTGCTCCCGGGTAGATCGAAAGGCCTTGTCTCTCCTGACGGGCGTCCTCCAGGGTGAAGAAGAGCACCTCGGCCACCGGGCGGTTGGTCCGCTCCAGGGCGGTGAGCAGGTCGACCGTCCCTTGCGGGAGCGGGTCTCCCTCGATCGGCCAGCCCTTGGGCAGCTCCCGGGCCTCGTCGAAGTTGGTCGAGACCAGGTGCATGACCTCATGCAGAGCCGATGCAATGGCCACCTCGTCCGGGGTCACCGGGGCATTGCGCAGGTAGGCCGCCTGGAAGATCCGGGGGTCGCAGACCACTTCATCGCTCGAGGCCGAGGACTCCGAGCCCAATCGGACCCGCAAATTCGGGTTCTTGGACAGGGAGCGGGCGAACCTGGTGACCGCCGGCGCGACCCGCTGATATCGGCTCACCACGGCCTCGATCGCCTGGTCCTCGGGGCGGATCAGGTCGGTGAGAAAGGTCTGTTCGCGTCCGCGCATAGCTGGTCATTGTCTCATGGCTGTCAACTTCGTCCCGAGGCGGCCATACACTCCCGCCGGTGCATTACGACCTGACAACCCTCCCCAACGGGCTTCGTGTGATCACCGAGCCCATGCCCTCAGTCCGCTCCATCGCACTCGGGTGCTGGGTCGACACCGGCTCCCGCGACGAGCTCCCCAACGAACATGGCGCCTCTCATTTCCTCGAGCATCTCCTCTTCAAGGGCTCCGAGAGGCTTTCGGCGCGCCAGGTGTCCGAGATATTCGACTCCATCGGCGCCGAGTCCAATGCCTTCACCTCGAAGGAGAACACCTGTTACTGGACCCGGCTTCTCGACCAGGACCTGGAGACCGGGTTCGACGTCCTCTCCGAGATGATCCAGCGCCCTGCGTTCCGACAGAACGAGATCGACGCCGAGCGCCAGGTGGTGATCGAGGAGATCAACATGAACGAGGACGACCCCGACGATGTGGCCTTCGAGAACTTCAGCATGGCTGCCTTTGCCGGCCACCCTCTGGAGGCCCCGGTGCTAGGGACCCGGGATTCGATCAGGGCCATGTCCCGCGATGACATCAACGGCTACTGGAAGCGCCGTTACGGGTCGGGGTCGCTCGTGGTGGCAGCGGCCGGCTCGGTGGAGCATCAGGCACTGGTCGACCTGGTGGCGTCGCAGTTCGGCGAATGGTCGGGGGAGGCTGTCGATCACGAGCACGGGCCCGTGGAGCCGGCGGCCGGGGTTTCCATCACCAGGCGGGACACCGAGCAAGCTCACGTGGTCTTGGGCGGGAAGGGGCTCAACCGCTCCGATGAGCGTCGGTGGGCGTTCGAGGTCATGAATCACGTCATGGGGTCTGGGATGTCGTCCCGGCTGTTCCGCGAGGTCAGAGAGGAGAGGGGCCTCGCCTATGCGGTCTACGGGTTCCGACTCGCCTACGCAGACGCGGGGGCATGGGGCGTCTACGTGGGAACCACACCGAGCCAGGCCGACACCGCGCTCAATGTGATCCGTGACGAGCTGGCGAAGGTGGTCGCCGAGGGGATCACGCCGGACGAGCTGGAGCGGGCCAAGGGGTCGATGCGCGGCGGTCTCGCCCTTTCACTTGAGGACCCAAACAGCAGGATGGTGCGCCTCGGTCGGGACGAGCTCTCGGGGATGCCTCACCTGTCCGTCGACGAGCGTTTGCAGAAGCTGGAGGCGGTCACCCTCGATGACGTGCAGTCGATCGCCACGGACCTGTTCACCGGAGAGCGAGTGATCGGGGCCGTCGGCCCCTTCGACGAGTCGGACCTCGCTCCGTATCTCGCTGCCTAACCGGCGGTATCGAAGGTCAGGGTCATCGGCTTCTCGCCGAAGTGGATGATTCCTGCGTCAGCGCCGTTTTCGAGTCGCTCCATCATCAATGCGCCTCCCAGGTCATTGTCCCCGTTCGACGAGGGCCATCCCTGGACCGCGTAGCCGGTCACCGTTCCGGAGAGGGCGGTCCAGAGGAGAGATTCGTTGCCCTGGATCAACTCGATCACGTCGGCGGCCCTGCCGGTGGGTCGGAGATCTGCACCCGGTCGCGGTGCCTGGAACACGGCGCCGGCAGTCATCGCTACTGCTGTGAGGGCCGCGGCGATGACGAGGAGGGTGGACCTGGCGGCCGACACGGTCTGCATGGTCGCATCAAGGTAGGAAATCCCCGGTATTTCTAAACGGCCAATTCCACTACCTGCGAAAGGACTAGTCCGAGAGCCAGTGCCAGCAGGACAAGGGTCAGGGCGATTCCCAGGGGACGTCGATCCCTGCGGTCGGCCCACCGGGCCACCGCGAAGCCAAGGACGACCCAGAGCATGACGTCGAGGGGCCAGGCCACGACCACGGTCTCTGTGAAAACGCCGAAAACCGCCGAAACCGGTCCTCCCGCATAGAGCAGAGTCAGGCCGACCGTCTCGCACACGCCGCTGCACGTCTCACGATTGATGAGGGTCAGGCCCACGGCGAACATCACGATGCCGAACCCGAGGAGGAAGCCGGTCGTGATCGCGGCGTCGCGACACCCTGGTGGCTGGCTGGCGGTTGGCAAGAGGGCGGCGATGGTAAGCGGGGCCTGGAGCCATCCGATCCGATAGCGTGAGCCCGCACCACCAGAGGAGGAGCGTTGGACCTACGAGAAATATTGCTGGTCCTGCACATCGCCGGAGCGGCCACCTGGTTCGGGGCCAACATCGTCCAGGCGGTGGCTCCCCGCAGGGCGATCCAGCAGGGAAACGTGGTTGCCGCGGGCTGGTACCGACTTGCGGCCGGTCTCTCCCGGAGCCTGTACATGCCGGCTGCGATCGTGATCGTGGCCACCGGGATCGCCCTGGTGTTGGATAGCGACGGCGCCTACGGATTCGGAAGCACCTTCGTCATCATCGGGTTCACAGTGGTCGTGATCGGGGGATTGCTCGGCTCGTTCGTCTTCGACCCCGGCTCCAGGAAGGCCGCCGATGCCTTCGACGGCGGCGACGCCGCAGCAATCAAGTCGACCACCGGCCGACTCGCAGTCTTCGGCGTGGTCGATTCCCTCCTCATCCTGTTCACCATCACCGTCATGGTGCTCAAGTTGGGCGCCTGAGCCGCCTACTCGGCCCGCCCGGTGCGGACATCGGGCGCACCCATCCGGGCCGCGTCCGCCGTGCGATCGTCGGGCTGGCGCTGTGAGTCCAGCTCCGCCTCCACCCGCGCCAGGTAATGCTCCACCTCCCGCGCCGCCTGATTGGTGTCCCAACCCAGCGGCCCGGACATGAGACCCGCCACGATGGGCGCCGCGACCGCCCCCCGGTCCCGGGTTTCGATCGAGATACGGGTCCTCCTGGTCAGCACATCATCGAGGTGTAGCGCACCTTCATGGGTGACGGCATGGACCACTTCGGCTGCGATGTAGGGGACTTCCTGCACGACTCTCGATCCGAGAGCGGGATTCTGGGCCACCAGGCCCAACACGTCATGGACACCGGTGCCGTGCCGCCCCAGGAGGTGTGCCGTGGTCTCCTCGTCGAGGCCGAGTGACCGCCGGTCTTCCCACATCCCCTCATAACCGTCGGCACCGACCAACGGAAGGCTCTCGGTCTTCGAGGGCGTTCGGCTCAGGCCGAGGGCGGTGTCGATGGCATCCCGGGCCATGACCCGGTAGGTCGTGTACTTGCCGCCCGCGATCGTGATCAGTCCGGTCGCAGACTCGATGATGGCGTGTTCTCGGGTCAGTTTGCTGGTCACGTCCGACTCGCCCGAAAGGAGAGGCCTGAGCCCCGCATAGACACCCACCACGTCTTCGTGCCCTAGAGGAGAGGTGAGCACCATGTTGACCTGGCGGAGCAGGTAGTCGATGTCCGTGCGACAAGCGGCGGGGTGAGCGCGCCTCAGCTCCCACGGCGTGTCGGTGGTCCCGATCAGCCAAAACCGGTGCCAGGGGATCACGAAGAGGACGCTGGCCTCGGTGCGCAGGATCAATCCGGTCTCCGAGCGGATCCGGTCGCGGGGGACTACGAGATGGACTCCCTTGGAGGCTCGGACGTCCTGGCCATGGTCGCCGGCCATTGTCTGCAGATCATCGCTCCACACCCCTCCCGCTGCCATCACCCTCTCGGCACGGACCTGGAATTCGATCCCGGTCTCCAGGTCCCTGGCGCGAACTCCGACCACCCGTCCCTGCTCGGTCACCAGTCCCGTGGCCCGGGTGCTGGAGGCGACCGCGGCTCCCAGGGACGTTGCAGTCCTGGCCAGGGTCATCGTGTGCCTGGCGTCGTCGACAACGACGTCCCAATAGAGAACACCTCCTTTCAGGGATCCAGGATCGATCGCGGGTGCAATCTCCAAAGCTCCCTTGCGAGTGAGGTGGCGATGGCCAGGAAGGGGATTTCCCATGGCCGCGCCGAGCCGGTCGTATAGGTAAATGCCGGCGCCGACGTAGGCCCGTTCCCAGAGCCGGTGCCGGAGTGGGTAGAGAAAGGACACCGGCGTGCAGAGGTGGGGGCAGATCGTGGTGAACATGAGGTTGCGCTCGGCGAGCGCTTCCCTCACCAATCGGAAATTGCGATGCTCCAGATAGCGCAGTCCGCCGTGGAACAGCTTGCTGGAGCGACTCGAAGTGCCCGACGCGTAGTCACGCTGCTCGATGAGAGCCACCGAGAGACCCCTGGAGGCGGCGTCGAGCGCGATCCCACACCCGGTGACCCCGCCACCGATCACCGCGATGTCGAAATGCCCACTGGCCATTCGGGCAAGCGCAGCTGCCCGCTGTGCCACGTTGAGCCTGGACGACAGATCGGGCCCGGTCATTGCCTGAGGTTTAGCCGCTCCGAGCCGGATGACTGGTGTCGGCAATACCATCACCAGGGTGACGCGTCGTTTTCAGATAGGGGTCCAGCTGCCCGAGGTGGAGCGGGAAGTCGGGTGGCACGAGCTCCGGGATATAGCCCGCACCGCCGAGGATGCCGGATTCGACTCGATTTGGATCGGTGACCATCTCCTATACCGAGATCCGATAAATGGCACCTCCGGGCCCTGGGAGGCCTGGTCGCTGCTGGCGGCCCTGGCTGAGGCCACCGAGCGTGTGAGTCTGGGCCCACTGGTGGCGTCGACCTCATTCCACGCCCCGGCGATGCTGGCCAAGAAGGCTGCGACTGTCGACGAGATATCAGGCGGGCGTCTCATCCTGGGCTTGGGCGCCGGATGGAACCGCACCGAATACGAGGCGTTCGGGTTCCCCTACGACCATCGCATCGACCGATTCGAGGAGGCTTTCACCATTGTTCGCTCCCTCCTCACCGATGGCCATGTCGATTTCGAGGGCAGGTACTACCAGGTCCACGAGGCCGAAATGGCGCCGAGACCGCGGCGCCGGATTCCGCTACTGATCGGCTCCAACGGCCCCCGGATGCTGGGGATGACCCTTCCCCATGTCGCCATGTGGAACACCTGGCATTCCTCATATGGGAACCAGGTCGATCGGTTGCCTCCATTGTTGGAACAGATCGACCGGGCGTGCGCGTCGGCGGGCCGAGCTCCCACCGAGGTGGAGAAGACGGCCGCGGTCTATATCCAGCTTCCCGGCGGCAGCGGACGGGTGACCGGGCTCGGCGTTCTCGAGTCCGACGTCCCCCACACCGGATCTCGTGAGGTGCTCGCTGAGCTGTTGGTTGCGCATTTCGAGGCCGGCCTCGACCAGGTGCAACTGGTGCTCGATCCCATCGATGCCCGTTCCGTGGAAGAGATGGGAGAAGTGCTCCGTCTCATCGTCGACAAGGTCGGTGTCGGGTAGGGTCGAGGCGAGGTGCGATGAAGCTCACTACGTCCAGTTTCCGCAACGGGGGACCGATCCCGCAGCGCTACGCCTTGGCCGCCCCGGACCCGCAGACGAAGGTGACTCTCTCCGACAATGTCAGCCCGGAGTTGAGTTGGAATGAGGTCCCGGAAGGCACCCGCTCGTTCGCGATCATCTGTCACGATCCCGATGTCCCGTCTCGGGGCGACGACGTCAACCAGGAGGGCAGGGAGGTCCCCTCCGACCTGCCCCGGGTCGACTTCTTCCACTGGGTGGCAGTCGATTTCCCGCCCGAGCTCCGCTCGATAAGCGAAGGCGAGTTCTGCGTCGGGGTCACTCCCGGGGGGAAGATGGTCGCCTTCGGCCCCCATGGCTGCCGGCAGGGTGTCAACGACTTCACAGGTTGGTTTGCAGGCGACCCTGACATGGCCGGCACCTATTACGGATATGACGGGCCGGCTCCTCCCTGGAACGACTCCCTGGTCCACCGCTATGTCTTCACCTTGTTCGCCCTCGACATCGAGGAGGTCCCGGTGGAAGGAGAGTTCACCGGTCCCCAGGTCCGGGAAGCGATCGAGGGCCATGTGCTCGCCGAGGCGTCGATCAGCGGGACCTACTCCCAGAACCCAAGGCTTCTCTAGCCGGAACCGGCGGCCATCGCCGGAGTGCGACCCAACAACGACCGGACTCCCAGTACCGCGAAGAAGAGCAGCACCGGGACGACCGCGATCGTTGCCGACCCCGATGTGTTGGCGTAATAGCTGATCATCAGGCCGGCCCCCACGGAGAAGGCGCCGATGCCGACCGCAGTGAGCATCATCGCCGGAACCCGCTTGACGAGCAGGGCCGCAGTGGCTGCCGGACCGACCAGCAACCCGAACACGAGGAGTGTTCCCACCACCTGGAACGACCCCACGATCGAGAGTGTGATCAGCACGAGAAGGGCGAGGTGGCTGATCCTGGGGCGGAGGCCGAGAAGCTGTGCCTTTTGCTCGTTGAACGAGAGCACCAGGAAGTTGCGGTAGAGCACGACGGAAGCGACCAGGACGACCCCGGCAACCACGGCGAGGACCAAGAGGTCACTCGGCGTCACCCCGAGCACATCCCCGAAGAGGATGGTGTCGAGCCTCCCGGCGAACGCCTCGGTCGAAGAGATCATGATCACACCGATCCCGAGCATCCCCACGAAGAGCAACCCGATGCCGGTGTCCTCGGAGAGCCTGGTCTGGCGATGGACGAAGTTGATCCCGGCGACCATCACGACCGCGGCTACAGCCGCACCCAGCAGGACGTTGAATCCGACGATGACGGCGAGGGCGATACCCGGGATCACTCCGTGTACCAGAGCGTCACCGAGAAAGGTCATACCGCGGATCACCACCCAGGTGCCGATCACGGCGAGGGCAACCGCGGCGAGCATGCCGGCGATGAGAGCCCGTTGCTGAAAGGCGAGGGAGAAAGGCTCGGTCAGCCAGTCCATGAGATGACGACGCTAGACGAGGTCAGCCGAGAGCCTCGGTGATCCGCCCCGCATTCGTGAAGAGCATGTCCGGAAGCGTCTCCGCCCCCGATCCGGGGAGCCCGAGAGACTCGGTGTAGAGCTCGACCACGACGACGTCCTCACCGAGCTCGGCGGCGATCGATTCGGCGAGGGCGGCCGGCTGGCTGGTCTCCGCGAAAATCACACTCGCTCCCTCCTGTTCCATGATTTCGACGAGCCGAGCCAATTCGGCCGACGAGGGCTCGGCGAGGGTGGAGCCACCTGGTATGACGACTCCCAGGATTTCGAAGTCGTAGCGGTCGGCGAAGTAGCCAAACGCCTCGTGGTTGGTGACCATTTGACGCTGGTCGACGGGTACCGATGCCAGCAGATCCTCTATCGCCTGATCCGTCTCCTCCAACTCACCGACATATTCCCGAGCTCGCTCCTCCCAGGCGCCGTCCGGATACAACTCGTTCAACTCGGCAGCGAGGGCAAGAGCTGCATTCCCGACCCGGACCGGGTCCATCCAAAAGTGGGGGTCTTCGCCTTCGTGCTCGTGCTCCTCGGTCGACCCGGATGGCTCGTCTTCGTGATCATCTGCCTCGGGCTCTTGGAGAGGGATCGGATCGACGAGGGGAGCGAGCTCGACGACGGCTGTCCCTTCGGCCTCGGCGGCGGCGAGGACATCCACGAGGCCCTGCTCCAGGCCGAGGCCATTGGCCACCACCAGGTCCGCTTCTGAAATCAGGCTGGCATCTCGAGAAGAGGGCTGGAACTCATGGGCGTCGACCCCAATCGGGATGATCACTTCGACCTGGCCCTGGTCGCCGACCAACTGGACTGCGATATCGCCGAGTATCGAAGTGGTCGCGACCAGTGTTATCCCCGAATCCGCAGGTTCTTCGGCGGTGCCGCAAGCCATGAGGACCAGGGAGAGGGGGAGCGCCCATGCGATGATCCGGGCCCGACTGACGGCCGATCGTGGGGTCATCCCGTTCATTGCGCGGCTATTCTCAGGATTTGCACTATAATGAGAATCATTATCAACTAAACCTACGCCGAGGAGTATCGAGTGTCAATTCAGGAGAGACAGGTCGAAGAGCGCCTTGCCTCACGCGGTATTCGCTTCACCGGCGGTCGGCGCACGGTGGTGGCCGGGCTGGTGCAAGCCGACGGTCCCCGATCGGCCGCCGAGCTCAATGCCGACCTCGAGGGCGCGGTCCCGGTGTCCTCGGTCTACCGCTCGCTAGCCGTGCTCGAGGAAGCCGGGGTGGTCGAGCCGCATCACAGCGTCAAAGGGATCACCCGTTATGAGATCGCCGAGTGGCTGGCCGGTCACCATCACCATCTGGTGTGCGTGGAGTGCGGTGCTGTCGAAGACATCGAGCTCCCTAGCGAGTTGGAGGCACAACTCGAGATCGTGGTACGGCGACTCTCCGACCTCTCGTCGTTCTCGGCCAGCGGCCATTCTCTCGAGGTCGATGGCCGTTGCACGAGGTGCCGATGATGGCGGCGGTCGTCGGGCACGATCTGACTCTCGCCTACGGACCAAAGGTGGCGCTCGCCCATTCCGATTTCGAGATCCCCCGTGGCGGGATCACCTCCCTGATCGGGCCCAACGGGGCCGGCAAGTCGTCGTTGCTGAATGCGATCGCCGGGTTGATCAAGCCGGCGGGGGGGAGCCTCCAGGTGTCGACCTCGGGCGACGGCCGGCCGGCGATCTCCTACGTGCTGCAGACGACCAACGTCAACGCCACACTCCCGATCACCGTGCGCGAGGTGGTGGCCATGGGTCGCTTTGCCACGGCGGGGAGCCGGCGACGGCTCACCGAGTCCGACCAGGCGGCGATTGACGAGGCGATGAGCCGAATGGGGATCGAGGAGTTGTCCGACCAGCACCTGGGCGAACTTTCCGGCGGGCAGCGACAGCGGGTGTTCGTGGCGCAAGGCCTCGCCCAGGAGCACGACATGTTGCTGCTCGACGAACCGCTCACCGGTCTCGATATGACCTCGGCCCTAGCGATCGACAGCGTCATCCATGACGAGACGGGGCGTGGCTGCACCATCGTGATGACCACGCACGATCTCGCCGAGGCTCACGTCGCACAACACGTCTTGTTGCTGGCGGGCCGCGTAGTTGCCTCAGGGGCGCCCGGCGATGTGCTGACCGTGGAGAACCTGACCGAGGCCTACGGGCCCAACCTGCTCCACGTGGAAGGCAAGCAGTTGTTCATAGACGACCCCGCGCACCGGCCGGTTCCGGGCCGGCATGTTCACGGAGATCGGTCGGGCTGAGAGGAGCTGGTCAGCGCCCGCGGCGAGGGCCGCGGTCCTCACGTGGCCTGGCCTCGTTCACCTTGAGGGCGCGGCCGTTGTAGTCGCGTCCGTCGAGTTCGGAGATGGCTTTGGAGCCCTCCTCATTCGGCATCTCGACGAAGCCGAAGCCGCGCGAGCGACCGGTCTCCCGGTCGTTGATGATGGCCGCCGACTCCACGGTCCCGAATTCCCCGAAAAGGCTTTCGAGGTCCTGTGCCGTTGCAGTGAACGGCAGGTTTCCGACATAGATGTTCATCTGTGACTGGTCCTTGTCCTACATGCCCTTTCGAGCCCTACGTCGCAATGTCCGGTACGACCCTTGTCCTCAGCCCAGTCATTCAGAACAGGGAAATCAGAACGAGTCGCCGCCGAGGCAGCAACAGGGCGGGGAGCATAACAGGACGGTCAGTTCTCTGTCACCGAGACGCTGTTGATAACGACTTCCTCCGTCGGGCGGTCCCGGGGGTCGGTTTCTGTCCCCGCGATCGAGTCGACCACTTCGATTCCCGATGTGACCCTGCCGAAGATGGTGTAGGAGTGGGGGAGCCCGACATCCCGATGGCATATGAAGAATTGTGAGCCGTTGGTGTTCGGTCCGGCGTTGGCCATGGCCACGGTGCCTCGGCTGTAGTCGCCTGTTCCCTCGAGCTCGTCGCGGAACTTGTAGCCGGGGCCTCCGGTTCCGGTTCCGGTTGGATCTCCTCCCTGGATCATGAAGTCTTCGATGACCCGATGGAAGACCACCCCGTCGTAGTAGCCCTCGCGGCTGAGGAAGACGAAGTTGTTGACTGCGATAGGGGACCGAACCGGGTCGAACTCGATCTCGATCACTCCGTGGTTGGTGTCGAGGCTTGCGGAATAAGACTTGTCGAGGTCGATGACCAGGTCGGGCGCGGCCGGGTACTGATTGGCCATGTGATTGCTCCTGTTGCTCGGCTTGTGCTCAGCGGACGAAGTAGGCGGGAGAGTTGCCGCTCTTCCACTTGATGCTGCATCCCATCGACGGTCTTTGATCCTCGGCCACCGGGCTCCCACCGAGGACCGCATCGATAGCGGCGCGAAGGTCGCTCCCGGTCACAGGAAGCCCGTTGCTCGGCCTCGAGTCGTCGAGCTGGCCTCTGTAGACCAGTTTCCGCTCCGGCCCGAACAGGAAGAAGTCGGGCGTGCACATCGCGGTGAATGCTGCTGCGACTTCCTGGGTCTCGTCGAACAGCAACGGGAACAGGTATCCCTGGGTTGCCGCCTCCTTGGCCAGGTTCTCTGGCGAGTCGTCGGGATACATGACCGGGTCGTTCGCAGAGATGGCGACGATCCCGAGCCCCGTCTCCTGGTAATCGCGTCCCAGGCGGGCCAACTCCCCACGAACGTGTTGGACGTAGGGGCAGTGAGTGCAGATGAACATCACGAGCAACGCCTGCTTGTCGTCGAAGTCGGTCAACGAGACCATCTGCCCGGAAACCGTGTCCGTCAGCTTGAAATCGGGGGCCTCGGTACCCAGGGCGAGCATCGTCGAACTGACAGCCATCGAACCTCCATGTGGCGCTTTGCTACACCGAGTCTACGGGTCGGCGAGACGTGTGATCAGCGGGGCGAAGGCCTCGACGCTTCCGGTCCGTGAGACATCGGGGATGGAGACGATGGTGTGGGTGGCACCGGCATCGCGGTAGGCAGCCACCAGGTGGCTCAGATCGTCGATGGTCCCCGCGTTGGCCCTGGCGCCGAAGTCTTCGGGGGTTTGGGCCCGGGACCGGGCCGCCTCAACCCGGTCCACGAGCTCCTTCCGATCCTGGGCGGCCATCGCGGTGATCAGGTGGGTCACCTCGACTTCCGCGGGGTCGCGGCCCTCTGCACGGCAGTGCTGCTGGAGAACCTCCACCTTGTGGGCCACTCGATCGGGCTGGCCGAACAGGTTGCATGCGTCGCCGTATCGGGCGACCAGCCTCAACGTCCTCCGCTCCCCGGACCCTCCAATCGTTATCGGGATCTTGTCCTGGATCGGCCTCGGGTAGCACATCAGCTCCGACGCCGAGAAGACGCGGCCCTCGAACGACGGCGAGCCCTTTCCCCAGAGCAAGGGGAGCATCTCGAGAGTGTCCTCCAACAGCAAGTACCTGTCCGTGACGGTCGGGAACTCCCAGCCGTAGCCCCGGTGCTCCTCGGCGTGCCATCCCAGTCCCAGTCCGCAATTGGCCCGGCCCCCGGACAGCACATCGAGGGTGGCCACCACCTTGCCGAGGTGTGCCGGGTTGCGATACGTGACCCCGGTGACCAATGCGCCGAGGCGGATCCGGCTGGTGAAGCCGGCCAGGTAGGCGAGTGCCGCATAGCTCTCAGGCAGGTCCTCCCAGGCTCGACCGACGCTCGGGATCTGGCGGAAGTGGTCCATGACCCAGAGGTCGCGGAATCCCGCTTCCTCGGCGGCGACGGCAATCCGGGCGAGGTTGTCGGCCATGGCCGCGGCCCCTCCCGTCCAATCGAAGCGGGAGACCGTCAGCCCGAAAGTGTGCCCGGCTCCAGTGTCTCCGACGGGCCGGCTGGTTGCCGCCGAGGCGATGGATGGAGGGACCACCGCTACCGGCTGCTCCGAGACCACCCGGTCGAAGCCGTCTTCCGCCAACTCGTCGAGGACCGTTCTGAAGCGAGCGAACTGTCGTCTGATCACCGCCTTCGGCACCGGCTTGCCCCGTCCTGTGCTCCTGCGCTCACACTCTTCAACCGACACCTCGAAGGTCACTGCAAACGCAGGGATCCCGGCCCTGTGTGCCGCCGCGATCCAGGCCACACGTCGTTCCCGATCGAAGCCGAGGGTGTCGACCACGGTGGTCAGACCGCGGCTGAGCCTCTCGCCAACCACCCGATCCAGCAGCTCGAAGGCAGCGGTCCCGGCGCGCTGGTCTTCCTCGCCGGCTCCGACCATGGCACGCAGTCGATCCGAAGAGACGATCTCCTCGTCACGGAAATGATTCCTGGCCCAGGTGGTCTTCCCCGATCCGGACGGGCCCACCAGTACGATCAACGACGGTGCGGGGAGTCGCAGCTCCATCGGGCGGTTCTACTCGCTCGATCGGTAACCTGATGCCAGTGAGCCTCTCCGCCTCCGCTCCTTTCGGCCATGTCGCCACCGCCATGATCACCCCGTTCACCGGGAGTGGTGAGGTGGACCACGAGAAGGCGTGGCGGTTGGCCAGATACCTCTCCGACCAGGGCTCGGACACGTTGGTGGTCACCGGCACCACCGGTGAGTCCCCGACCCTGAGCCCGGCGGAGAAACTGGCCCTCTACAAAACCGTGGTCGATGCGGTCTCCGGTAAGGAGACGATGGTTGTTGCGGGGACGGGCAGCTACAACACCGCCGAGTCGGTGGAATTGACCGAGAAGGCGGGGGGGATCGGGTGCCACGGAGTGCTCGCGGTCACGCCCTACTACAACAAGCCGGGCCAATCGGGGTTGATCGCCCATTTCGAGGCGATCGCTGATGTCGGCGTCCCGGTGCTTCTCTACAACATCCCGAGCCGCACCGGCCGCCGGATCGAGATCGAAACCCTTGCCCGGCTCAACCAGCACGAGAACATCGTGGGTGTGAAGGACGCCGTGATGGACGTCGACTTCACCAGTCAGACCGTGAACCGGGTCCCTTCATTGCCCGTGTACAGCGGCCAGGACTCCCACACATGGCCGATGATCGCCGTCGGTGCGATCGGGGTGGTGTCCGTGGTCAGCCATCTCGCCGGCCGCCGGGTAGCGGCGTTGGTCGCTGCCGCCCTCGCTGGTGACATGGCTGAGGCGAGGCGGATCCATCACGAGCTGCTGCCGCTGTGTGAGGCCTGTTTCCTGGAGACCAACCCAGCCCCGGTCAAGGGAGCGATGAGCAGGCTCTGGGAGCCGGTAGGAGGAGTGCGGCTCCCACTCGTCGACGCTTCCGAAGAGACGCTGATGGCCATCGAAAAGGCGGTCGGGGCGCTACAGGGCCTGTGAGCATCTCGGTCACCTTCTTGGGGGGCCTCGGTGAGATCGGGCGCAACTGCGCTGCCGTGGAGATCGAGGGCCGGATCGCCCTGATCGATTGCGGGCTGATGTTCCCCGAGGAGGACATGCTCGGTGTCGACTTGGTCTTCCCGGACTGGTCGTGGCTGGTGGACCGGTCATCGGATGTCGAGTGCGTGATCCTCACCCACGGCCACGAGGACCACACCGGGGCCCTTGCCTACTTCCTCAAAGCGATTCCGGTGCCGGTCTATGGGACCCGGCTCAGCATCGAGCTGGCTCGGGGCAGGATCGAAGAGATGGGGGTGGAGGCCGACCTCCGGACCATTGGCTTCAAGAATTGGGTCGACCACGGCCCTTTCCGCTTCCAGCTGATCCCGGTCAGCCACTCCGTGCCCGAAGCGGCGGCCGTCGCCTTGGACACCCCGGAGGGCATCGTGGTCCACTCCGGGGACTTCAAGCTCGACCCGACACCGATCGATCAGGTGCCCACCGACCTTCCCGCTTTTGCATCACTGGGCCGGCGAGGGGTCCGTCTCCTGCTCGCCGACTCCACCAACGCCGAGAGGCCGGGCTTCGAGCCCTCGGAGAGCTCCGTGGGGCGTCCGATCGCCGACATCGTCCGTGACGCTCCCGGCCGGGTCCTCGCGGCGTGTTTCTCCTCTCATATCCACCGCGTCCAGCAGATCGTGGACGCAGGCATCGCTTCCGGTCGAAAGATCGCCTTCTTCGGCCGTTCGATGCATCGCAACACGACGCTCGCCAAGGAGCTCGGGCTGCTCGCGGTTCCCGAGAAGTCACTCGTCGACATCTCCGAACTCGAGGGCCTCCCGCCTCAACAGCAGATGATGATCACCACCGGTAGCCAGGGCGAGCCGTTTGCCGCACTCTCCCTGATGTCCCAGGGCCGTCATCGCTTCGTCGAGCTCGGCGCAGATGACACGGTGTTGATCTCCGCCAAGCCCATCCCCGGCAACGAGACCGCGGTATCGAAGGTGATCTCCAATCTCATCCGTCGCGGGGCGCGTGTCGTGCATGGCCAGAACGCCGATGTCCATGTGTCGGGTCACGCCAACCGGGACGAGTTGCTCACCTTCATCAACCTGCTCCGGCCCCGGGCCTTCGTCCCGGTCCATGGCGAATACCGCCATCTCCATGCCCACGCCGAGCTGGCGCGGACCATGGGCGTGGCCCATGTCGACGTGCTCGAGGATGGGGATCGGGTGATCCTGAGTGGGAAGAAGACAATGGTGGAGCGTCGGTCGGTGCCTGCCGGCTACGTCTACCTGGACGGGTCGTCGGTGGGCGACGTCCAGTCAGCAGTGCTCCGTGATCGGTCCCACCTCGCCGACGAGGGAGTGGTGGTGGTCACGGTCGGGATCGACCATGACACCGGGGAGATCCTTTATGGGCCCGACCTGGACAGTCACGGTTTGATGGACGATCCGACCGCGGTGCTGGAGAAAGCCGCCGAGTCCGTGCGACAGGCGATCGAGGAGCACCCTTCGGGCCGGAGCGACATCGGGGACCTGCAGAAGACCGTGCGCTCGGCGGCAGGGAAAGTGATCCGGGCAGAGACAGCGCGCAAGCCGGTGATAGTGCCCGTCGTGATGGAGTTGTAGAGGGCCGGGCAGAAAGGACGTCCCGACCACAGAGACGACTCCTTGCGGGTATCACCTTCCTCCGACCCTCACCCTTCGCGTTTTCGCATTCCGTTGGCCAAACGCCGCGGCGATGTATTGTTTCCGATACATGCCATCCAGGACACCCACCCGGAAGGGTTCCTCCGGGCGGAGACGGGTGTCCTCAGTCAAGAAATCCAAGCCGCAGAAGGGGACGTTTCGCCAGAAGCTGGTGGCGACTCGTCAGTACGTGCGGACCACCCTGGGGCGTCAGACCGACGACGTCTGGGGCCTCTTCCTGATCGTGATCGCGATCCTGGTCGTGCTCGCCTTTGTCGACCTGGCCGGCCCCTTCGGGGAGGGGATAGAGGCTGCGAGCCTCCTCCTCTTCGGGGTATGGCGATACGCCGTGCCCCTGGCGCTGATCGGGATCGGGGTGGCCTTGATAATCGGCAAGCCCCGCGAAGGCGCCCGTCGCCTCGTCGCGGGAAGCATCGCCGCCTTCATCGGGTCGCTGGCCCTCTTCCACCTGCTCACCGGGGCGGTGGCATTGACGCCCAACATCGAGCTGGTCAAGGAGCGGGGTGGTGCCGTAGGAGCGTTGCTCGCCTTCCCCATGCGACGGGTCCTCGGTCACTGGGGCGCATTCGTGGTCTTGGTGTCGATCATGGCGATGGGGGTTCTCATCGCAACCCACACCAGCGTCCGCGACCTGGTCCTCGGGGTCACCGATGCCCTGCGGTCGTTCCGCCGTCTGGCAAAGACCATGGCTGCCACCCCCGTCAAGCCCAAGGCGGCGCATGTCGCCAGGGGCCCGATGACGGTCGAAGGTCCCAGTCGAGGGCGCCATGAGCGCCCCAAGCCCGCCCGGCCCAAGCCGGAGAAGCCACCAGCCCCCGAGCCGCAACCGATCCAGAGACCTGCCGTTGTCGACCTGACGAGCCCTGGTTACCGCCTCCCTCCGTTGAGCTTGCTCGACGCCGGCACCGGCGGTGAGGTGAATCGTCGGGCTCTGGAGGACACCGCTCGCCAACTCGAGGCGACATTGACTCAGCACGGGGTCGACGCCGCCTTGACCAAGATCGTGCCCGGTCCCACGGTGACCCGGTACGAGGTGGAGCTGGCCCCCGGGGTCAAGGTGAATCGCGTTTCCAGCCTGTCCCACGATATCGCCTATGCGCTGGCCACCCCCGACGTTCGGATCCTGGTGCCGATCCCCGGCAAGTCGGCGATCGGGGTCGAGGTCCCCAACAACAAGCGTCGCCTGGTGTCGCTTGGTGACATCCTGTCCAGCCCGGAGGCGGCGATCCCGGCCCACTCTCTGACGGTGGGCCTTGGTATGGACATCTCTGGCGACCCCAAGCTGCTCAACCTCGCCGAATTGCCCCATGTCCTGATCGCGGGTGCCACCGGGGCGGGAAAGTCGTCGTGCATCAACTCGATCGTGACCTCGCTCCTGATGAGGACCCATCCCGACGACGTTCGGCTGATCATGGTCGACCCGAAGCGGGTGGAGCTCGGCCAGTACAACGGAGTCCCCCACCTCCTCACCCGGGTGATCACCAACCCGAAGAAGGCGAACGACGCCCTGAAATGGGCCGTGGCCGAGATGGACCGCCGCTACGACCTGCTCGCCGACGGCAAGGTCCGTGACATCGAGGGATATCGAGAGAAGTTGGACGCTGGAGGGCTCGACCCCGAAGGCTTCGATCGCTTCCCCTACATCGTGCTCCTGATCGACGAGCTCAACGACCTGATGATGGTTGCCGGGCGCGAGGTGGAGGAGTCGATCGTACGTATCGCCCAGATGGCCCGCGCCGTCGGCATCCACCTCGTGATTGCCACCCAGAGGCCTTCGGTCGACGTAATCACCGGAGTGATCAAGGCCAACATCCCGAGCCGACTCGCTTTCAGCGTCGCGTCACAAACCGACAGCAGGGTGATTCTCGACGGGTCGGGTGCCGAAAAGCTCGTCGGGATGGGCGACATGCTGGTGGTCACCGCCAAGGAGCCCCGAGCCCAGCGAATCCAGGGCGCCTGGGTGCGGGAAAGCGAGATCCAGGCCGTCGTCGAGTGGGTCCGCAAGCAGCAAGAGGCGGTGTACAAGGACCAGGAAGTCCTGGAGGTAGCCGCCGCCTCGGCCGCGGCGCAGGCAGAGGAGGAGGACGACGAAGACACCGCCCTGGCCAGAGAGGCCATGGAGATGGTGGTGCGCAGCCAGTTGGGCTCCACGTCGATGCTGCAACGCAAGCTCCGGATCGGGTTTGCCCGAGCCGGTCGGGTCATGGACATGCTGGAACGGAAGGGCGTGGTCGGGCCTTCACAGGGAAGCAAGGCCCGTGAGGTCTTGATGACGGTCGAGGAGATGCAGGGGATGCTGGCCCGGGAGCAGGTCGAGGTCTGAGCTCCTACGC